>CAYLJB010000054.1:1235-18873 GCA_964383785.1 uncultured Fluviicola sp. | reverse complement strand
CGCTCGGCAAAGATACGTACCTATAATTATCCACAAGGAAGAATTACCGATCACCGCATCAACAAAACGATGTACAATTTAGGGGCGTTCATGAATGGTGACATTCAAGAAATGATCGATGCCCTGAAAATGGCCGAGAATGCGGAGAAAATGAAAGGTGAAGGAGTTCAATAAAAATTGATCGCAGATGTTGAATGTTGTAAACAGCCTCGCGATTGTAAACGTGGTTTTTCTTTTTGTCTTACTGATCCTAAGAAAGAACAATTCAACTCCAAATAAAGTCCTTGCCTTTTTATTTTTAGTTCCGGGGTTATACTTTGTTAGCAATCTCTTAATTATCAATAATTGGATCGATTCGTTTCCAATTGTTTTTTTTGTTGTTCAAATTCTGGCCATTGCATTTCCGGTGTTGACGATCAAATATGTTTATCTCTTAGTATTCGATACGAAGAAAAAAATTGAGTCTTACTTATTGTTCGGCTCATTTGTTTTACTGATCGTGGCCATACTGATGACACTTCAATTCTTTTTGTTGGAAAATGAGGCACAGCAAGATTATCTCAAAGGGCTCAAATCCGGTAACTATCCCAATTTACCCGCACTTTATACCATCAGTTTTTATTTCTGGCTTGTTGTTTATTACATTCATGCACTTGTCTCAATCATCCGATACAAGGTGAGGGTTTATAATAACCTTTCAAATGAAGACCTCAGTTTGTTGGCTTACGTGCGTCAATTTATTTTGATTTTTGGAGTGCTAACCAGTTTGTTGGTAGCTCTGTACATATCCTTGCCGATACCGGTGGTAGATTATTTTTTTCTTCCCGTATTTGTTTCGGTTTGTTACTTCTTTGTGTTGTTTAAATTGATCCAGCACAATGCCTTGTTCACACAGGCGCGATTTGAACGCATTCAATTATTCAATGAAACGATTGAAAAGAACAGCAAGAAACCGAATGAAAAGAATGAAACAAAATTGGTGGAGCTGATAGGAAGGCTGGAGCAAGTCATTGAAAAGGAAGCGCTGTATTTAGATCCCAATCTTACATTGGATATGCTCTCAGCGAAATTGAATTCACCAGCATATGTGGTTTCTAAATGCATTAACTCGCATTACGGAAAATCGTTTTTTGATCTAATTAATGAGCTGCGTGTCCAGTATGCAAAAAGCTTGATTTTACAGAATGACGAAACGGAGACATTTGAGAGTATTGGATTAAAATCGGGTTTCAATAGCAGAGCATCTTTTTACCGTTCCTTTAAAAAATACACTGGGGTTGCTCCTGGTGATTTTGTTTCAAAACACTAAACAACTGTAAAACAGTGATTTAAGGCGCTTATTTTTCGTGAATTGAGACACCTAAAATTATTAGTCGCTTGTAAGAAGTTGTAAATTTGATTTGACTTACTAAAAAATATTCCAATTAGGGATGTTTTAAGAAGTCAACGTATATGATATTGAAAACCAACCACCTATTGACGAAAGGGACACTTGTCCCTTTTTTGTTTTCCAGTTAACCCGTTTTTAAGCCGCTGACGGATTTTATGATTTTTTTCTGTGTATATCCTGAATAAAAGCGGAATTTTGCAGAACAAGATTTTACTTTATGAAATTTTTCATCCTGACATGTTTGTTTCTGTTGAGCTTTGGTGTCCTAGCTCAGGAAAAAGCAACGCTTAGCGGAACGATCAAAGACGGTGCAACCGGAGAAGAAATGATCGGAGCATCTATAAAAGTAAAAGATCAACTCCTAGGTACGATTACCAATGAGTATGGATTCTTTTCGATAACGCTTCCAAAAGGCAACTACATTATCGTTTTTTCCTCAATTGATTACAAACCGCAGGAGAAGTCGATTACCTTGAATGAGAATATTCAAATGGAAATCCAATTGGAGCCGGTAAATTCAGCCACTCAAATTGAAGAAGTAACTGTAGAAGCAACGCGTCCGGATGCTGCCGTGAAAGATCCGATAATGGGGGTGGAAAAATTAGACCCGAAAGAGATCGCTAAGATCCCTGTGATCTTCGGTGAAAAAGATTTGATCAAAACCATGCAGCTATTACCTGGAGTTAAAAATGCAGGTGAAGGTAGTTCAGGTTTTTACGTCCGTGGGGGTAGTGCAGATCAAAATTTGATCCTTTTGGATGAAGCCCCTGTTTACAACGCTTCTCACTTATTGGGTTTCTTTTCTACGTTTAATAGTGATGCGATCAAAGATGCGACTTTGTATAAAGGAAATCAACCGGCTAATTTTGGTGGGCGCTTGAGTTCGGTTCTGGATATCAAAATGAATGAAGGAAATAGCAAGCGCTACAATGTGAGTGGTGGTCTTGGTTTGATCTCTTCAAAACTGAATGTAGAAGGACCGATTGTCAAGGATAAAGCATCGTTCTTAGTTACCGGTCGCCGCACCTACGCAGATGTTTTCTTGAAAGCTACCGAAGATTTTAAAGACAATCGCTTGTATTTCTACGACCTGAATGCCAAGCTCAACTACCGCATTAACCCAAAGAACCGTCTATTTCTTTCCGGATATTTTGGTCGAGATAAATTGGGGCTGGGAGATATTTTTGGAATCGATTGGGGAAATACGACAGGAACTTTGCGTTGGAATCATCTAGTAAATGATAAACTGTTTTCGAATACGAGTTTTATCTATTCGAAATATGATTACAAGATCAACATTTCGGGAGGAGATGTTTCTTTCTCAATACGTTCACAGATCGAAGACCTCAATTTGAAGCAAGAGTTTCAATATTTTGTGAATACACGTAATAAGATCCGATTCGGAGCAAATGTCATCCGGCATGCGATCACACCTGGTCAGGTAGAAGCAAGTGAAGGTTCAGGTATCAATACAGAACGTTTCGAACCGACGCCAACCATCGAAACGGCTGCTTTTGCAACAAACGATTATACTGTTAGTGAAAAATTGACGATCAATTATGGAATTCGCTATTCCTTGCTTACGGTGTTGGGTAGTGGAGATGAGATGTACACCTATAACGCGGATGGAACTGTTGCAACAACGAACATTTATTCCAAAGGAAAGATCCTAAAGAATTATCACAACTTGGAACCACGGGCTTCTTTTAGCTGGGAATATTTGAAAGGGCAATCGATCAAAGGAGCTTATTCCAGAAACACGCAAAATATCCATCAAGTGTCAAATGCAACTTCCGGTTCTCCAACCGATGTGTGGTTGTCTTCCAGTATGAATATCAAACCTGGAATTTCGGATCAGGTGGCTTTGGGCTGGTTCAAGAACTTCAGAGAAAACATGTTTGAGGTGAATACAGAATTGTACTATAAATGGATGCAAAATCAATTGGATTATCGCAACGGAGCGAACGAACAAGCCAATGAAAAATTAGAGGGCGAATTGCTCTCTGGAATCGGTCGCGCTTACGGGATCGAAGTGATGTTACGCAAAAAGACCGGTAAGTTCACAGGTTGGATCGGTTATACGCTTTCCCGCACGGAGCGCAAAATTGACGGGATCAATAACAACAATTGGTATTTGGCAAAACAAGACCGTACGCACGACATCTCGGTGGTTGGTATTTATGACCTGACGAAAAAAGTGTCTATTTCTGCATTGTTTGTATTCTATACCGGTAATGCTGTGACTTTTCCTTCAGGTAAATATTCGATCGACGGGGAGACCTACTTCATTTACACAGAACGCAATGCTTACCGCATGCCTAATTATCACCGCTTGGATTTGGCTTTGACCTGGCAGCGCAAAAACACGGAAAAGTTTGAGAGTAGTTGGAACTTTTCTATTTACAACGTGTATGCGCGTGAAAATGCCTACAGTATTACCTTCCGCCAGAATGCGGATGATCCGAACAAAACGGAGGCAGTTCAAACCACACTTTTTAAATTGGTTCCAGCCATTACCTACAACTTCAAATTCAAGTAAGATGAGATATTTAGTAAGCCTTGTAATTGGATTGAGCTTCTTAAGCATCCAATCGTGTCAGAAAGTGATCGATATTGATTTGAATGAAGAAGATCCGAAGGTTGTGATCGAAGGAAATATCGAATTGGGTGATACAACTCATACCATTTCGATTACCCGTTCATTGAACTTTGATGAATCGATTGCCTATCCACCGGTAAATGATGCGGTAGTAACTGTTACTGATAACCTCGGAAACGCGGCCACCTTTACACTTGTTGGAAACGGAGTCTATCAACTTTCAAGTTACCCGGGCGTGGTGGGTAGAACCTATACGATCACTGTTTTGGTAGATGGAATTACCTATACCGCGTCCAGTAAGATGAACACCTTTGTTCCAATGAACGATCTGTATATTCAGGAGCTATATTTTGGACAAGACACATTCAGAACCATCATATCTGAACGCCAAGACCCTGCCAATGAGCCCAATTACTATCAGTTCCATATTTATCGCAATGGAGAGAAGGAAAAAGGGGTCTTTCTGCAGGACGATCAATTTGTAGACGGAAATGTGACCTTGCAGCCCTTGTTTATCAATGAATTATACTCAGGTGACACCTTGCGTGTGGATGTATTCTGTATTGATAAGCCTATTTACGAATATTTCAATCAATTGAGCGTGAATTCTGCCGGTCAGGCCACACCAGCAAATCCAGTTTCTAATTTCAGTGGAGGCTGTTATGGATATTTTGGTGCCAGAACCTTTAGTTCCAAAACGATAATCGTTCCTTAAGGCTCGAAAGGTTTTCTTCTTTCCCTGAATAAGCGTACTTTTGTGCCCTTGAAGCAAAAAAGTATGACAAAAGCAGCATTAGTTTCAGAGATCAAAGCTAAACGATCGTTCTTGTGTGTTGGATTGGATACAGACCTTTCCAAGATTCCTGCGCACTTATTAACAGAAAGCGATCCTGTTTTTGCATTCAATAAAGCGATCATTGATGCAACGCATGACCTATGTGTGGCTTTCAAACCGAATATTGCATTTTACGAGTGCTTAGGACCTAAAGGTTGGGATGCTTTGCAAAAAACGGTTGATTACATTCAAGAGCATACATCGTGTATGGTTATCGCGGATGCAAAGCGCGGAGACATTGGAAATACGTCTTTGTACTACGCCAAAACCTTTTTTGAATACCTGAACTGCGATGCTGTTACTGTGGCCCCATACATGGGCGAAGATTCTGTAACGCCTTTCCAAGAATACAAAGATAAATGGGTAATTCTCTTGGCTTTGACTTCAAATAAAGGAGCCTTGGATTTTCAATTCATGACGGATGTGAAGGGAGAGGAGTTGTACAAAAACGTGTTGCGTAAATCAGCGAATTGGGGAACCGATGAAAATCTGATGTACGTAGTAGGTGCAACTCGCGCTGAAGGAATTGGCGAGGTACGCAAGATCGTTCCGAATCATTTCTTTTTGGTTCCGGGGGTTGGTGCTCAAGGTGGAAGCTTGGAAGATGTCGTTCATTACGGTTGGAACGCTGACTGCGGATTATTGGTAAACGCTTCTCGTTCCATTCTATATGCATCAGCGGATACCGATTTTGCAACAAAAGCCCGCGAAGAAGCGCAAGACCTGCAACAGCAAATGGATCGTTGCCTTCAAGAGAAAAACTGGTAATTCTCCAATACGTTTTTCGAACTCATGGTAAATAGTGTCGAACAATTAGTGATCCTGATCAGCACGCCAATTTATGTGCTTTTGATTGGTGGTGAATGGTTGATGAGTCATTATTTGAACCGCAAATTGTACGGTTTGAAAGACACCTTGATGAACGTCTATTTCATGCTGGCAAATATGAGTGTAGACCTACTTATGCGCGGGATTACTTTATTTGTATTATTTGGGATGGCCCAGTTCGCATTTGTAGAATGGACCGAAAAGAACTGGATCTATTGGACACTTTTATTCTTACTGGAAGATTTAGCATTCTATTGGCTGCATCGCACGGATCACATGGTTCGCTTGTTTTGGGCTGTTCATGTCACGCATCACTCTTCTGAAGATTTTAACTTCACGACCGGATTCCGATCTTCGGTTTTTCAGCCGGTTTATCGCTTCGTTTGGTTCATCCCGATCGTGTTACTCGGCTTTTCTCCGATCGACATTTTTGTGATGTACGCGATCACTCAAACCTACGGGATTATCGTGCATACACAAGGCGTGAAAAAATTGGGAGTGCTGGAACATATTTTTGTGACGCCTTCACATCACCGCGTGCACCATGCATCGAACGTGCGTTATCTGGACAAGAATATGGGAATGATCCTTATTATCTGGGATAAATTGTTTGGAACCTTTCAGGAAGAAGTGGATGAAGATCCTGTTGTTTTTGGATTGTATGAGAAAAAAGCTCCGGTAAATCCGGTTGGTGCAATCTTTCACGAGTGGCAATCCATTTGGAAAGATGTACAAAAAGCCCCAACTTGGAGGGATAAATGGAATTACCTCACACAACCTCCTGGGTGGAGTCACGATGGTACAACCTTAACGGCAGATCAATTAAGAGAACAAGGAAATAAACGGGAGTCATGAAAAGTGAAATGATCAAAGAACAATTGGCACAAACCATCCGCGACTATCATAAAAAAGGCTGGTCGCCTGCCACGTCAACCAATTATTCCTTCCGTATGCCGGATAATCCGGATGTGGTGATCGTATCCAGAAGCGGTGTGGACAAATCGCAATTTGGAGCTCATGACTTTATCGATGTGGACTTGAACGGTAAAACTAGACCAGCATTTGAAGGTATCAAACCTTCGGCTGAAACGTTGATCCATTGCACCTTGTATAAACTCTTCCCGGAAATGCAATGCATCCTGCACAGCCATTCCATTTATTCGGTGTTGCACTCCGCGGTAAATTCCGACTGGGTTGACTTAGAAGGATACGAAGTATTGAAAGGGTATGAAGGAATCAATACGCACGACACATCTGTGCAGGTTCCCATTTTCGATAATACGCAAGACATGCTTGAATTTTCCGAGGTGTTGATCAATCAAAAAGAGCGTTTAACAGTTCCTGCATTCATCATGCGCAAACATGGAACCTATGCATGGGGTCGTGACCTATTCGAAGCAAAACGCCATTTGGAAACCACGGAGTACTTGCTGGAGGTAGAATGGAAGTTGCGTTCAAAATGAATCAGTAATCTTTAAACTTTTTTATTTCAAGGTTGTTCTTGATTTAAATTTATTACCTTGGTAACTAAATTCATCGTATGAGCCGTAAATTGAACCGTCGCACATTTGTAGAACGCTTTACACTGGCTGCCGGAAGTTTATTTTCGCTTCCTTTGTTAGCGCGTACTGAATCAAAAGAATCACAAGAAAACATGATGGAAACACAAGAACATCCGGTAAAAAAGATACACAAGTTAGGATTTCAATGGGACACCTTGGATCCCTTTTTATTCTGTGTGCACCACGAAGATCATTTTCCTAAAGGGAACGAGCAAATGGGGCCGGATGCGAATTACTTACAAGGCCGGCACATGGGAGACGATTTCATCATCAAAGATGGGTTCCGCATGTATCACGGACAAGTTGTTCCGGGATTTCCTGGTCACCCGCATCGTGGATTTGAAACGGTAACTGTTGTACGTAAAGGATTAGTAGATCATGCTGATTCCTTGGGAGCAGCTGGTCGTTATGGAAATGGCGACGTACAATGGATGACTGCCGGAAAGGGTGTGCAACATTCAGAGATGTTTCCGCTTTTGGACGCAGAAAAGGACAATCCGTTAGAGCTATTTCAGATCTGGCTCAACTTGCCAAAACGCAAAAAGATGGTTGAGCCGCATTTCAAAATGTTGTGGAAGGAAAGCATTCCACTCGTTGAAGTTAGAACTGGTGAAGGAAGCTCTAAAATTGAGTTGATCGCAGGAAAATGGTCGCAAGATCAAGCACCCGTTCCCCCGCCAAACTCTTGGGCAGCCGATCCAGTGAACGAATTGTTGATCGCGAATATCAAAATGGAACCAAATACCCAATTGGAGTTGCCTTTGGCTTCAAAAGGGATCAATCGCATGGTCTATGTGTATGAAGGCGCCGGAGTGAAAATTTCCGCTCAGGAGATTCCTGCTTACGCCGGAGTGGAGTTGCGCGCACATGTGCAAACTAGTATTGAGACTGCATCGGAGGAAGCCAGCATTTTGATCTTACAAGGAAAACCAATCGGAGAGCAAGTGATTCAATACGGACCCTTCGTAATGAACACAAAAGAAGAGATCCATCAGGCCTTCGACGATTATCACAAAACGCAATTCGGGGGTTGGCCATGGCCGCGTTATGATCAAGTTCATGAACGCTCAAAAACGCGATTCGCCAAACATGCCGACGGTACGGTAGAGATTAAAGAATCTTAATTTGTACAATGAAAGTTGAAAGATTAACTTTGAATAAAATTAGACAATGGCTATTCTTTCTATTCCAGATAACCAGCAAACCATTAAGGATGTTTCGGAAATCCGTACTTTTCTGAATGATCGCGGTGTATTTTTCGATCAATGGACGGCTAGTGTTGATTTCGCGGATACGGCTACTCCAGAAGAAATTTTGGCAGCTTACGAGGCCGATCTGAAACCGTTCATGGAATCGGGAGGCTACCAAACGGCAGATGTGATTACGATCAATCACCTGACAGAAAATTACGAAGCTATTCGTGCTAAATTCTTGTCAGAACATACGCATAGCGAAGATGAGATCCGATTCTTTGTGGATGGTGAAGGACTTTTCTGGTTCAATCTGGAGAATGAGCCGGTGTTCAATCTCCTGTGTGAAAAGGGCGACTTAATTTCGGTTCCAGCAGGTACAAAGCACTGGTTCGATGCAGGGGAAAAGAATCCGTTCGTGAAAGCTATCCGCATTTTTATCGACATGAGTGGTTGGGTGCCACACTATACGGAATCCAAGTTAGAGCAACGTTTCGCTGATTTCAAAGTAGCGCGTTAGTGCCGTTTCAACGATATATTTCGCTGGCGATCAGCGTGCTTTGGTTATTCGGGCTCCTTTTTGGTTACTTGTTTCTACACTGGGATATCGGTCAGAATCTCGTGTTTTTAAATGTAGGACTCTTTGCACTTTTCTTCAATTATTACCTCGGAATGGCCTACTTGTCTTTTCGGGAGCACGTGCACAGTCAGTGGATCAGACGACAACATATCCCTGCCTCTGAGTTTGCCTGGAAAATGGCATTCAAAGTGATCACTTTTGTGTTGAACGTCTTCATATTTACTTTTGCATTGGGAATTTCCGTGACAATTTCAGGGGCCTTTATTGCGACCTATTTCTACAAAGTGCTCAAGGTAGAAGACTTCCAGCAACTTCAGGAAAAATGGACGAACGACTGGACATGGGTAGTCGGTTTATCCGTATTGATCCTTTTGGTTGAAGGCGCATTATTTCTGAGAGAATTAATTGTACTCAATACCCAAAAATTGGTGACGTGGGAAGCATTTGCTCCCTTTACAAAAAACACGCGAAAAAAGCTAAACACCTATTTTTTTGGATCGGCATTGATCATTCCTGTGGATGGTTTATTCAACACGGAAGCCACTTTTGGTTATTTGTCGCTTGTGTGGGTTTTTATAGTAACAGCCTACTGGACATACCTTGATGTGCGTTATCCGGCACAAGAAATGCAGTCCGCATTGCAAACCGACGAGAAGGAATTGTAATTTTGCCACCATGAATACACAAGGCGTCAAAGTAATTTTGACAGACATTGAAGGTACTACCAGTTCCATTTCATTTGTTGCAGATGAGTTGTTCCCTTATTTTCGGGAGCACATCCGCGAATTGCTGGATTGGAAACACCTACCTGTAGTGCAAGAAGCATTTGCTGAAACCGTGCGTTTGGCCAAAGATCAAGACGGAGAAACGATTTCAGGAGATGAACAGATCTTGGCGAAATTACACCAATGGAGCGTTGAAGATCGCAAGATCACTCCTTTGAAAACCCTACAGGGAGTGCTTTGGGATACCGGCTACCGCAATGGAAGTTTGAAAGGACATGTTTATGCGGATGTTCCCCAAAGATTGAAAACGTGGAAAGAATCCGGTTTGCAATTAGCCGTTTTTTCTTCTGGTTCTGTTCCTGCTCAAAAGTTGATCTTCGGATTTTCAGTAGCAGGTGACTTAACACCATATTTTTCCGCATATTTTGATACAAAAACAGGAGGAAAACGAGAAGCAGCTACTTATACAAAGATCGCTGAATCGATGCAGGTTGCGCCAAACGAGATCCTTTTTCTTTCTGACATCAAAGAAGAATTAGAAGCAGCAAAAGCAAGTGGATTACAGACTATCCAGTTGCTGCGCGAAGACAAACAAGCAGAATGGCCGTTCACAGCGGTAGATTTCGAACATATTAATCCAAACGCATGAGTAAATTTCGCACGATCTGGCCAACGTCAGATAAGTATGTAGAGGTAATCGATCAACGCAAATTGCCCCACGAATGGGTAGTGGAAAAACTGGTTTCTTATAAAGACGCCGAACGCGCGATCAAAGACATGGTGGTTCGTGGAGCGCCATTGATCGGAGCTACGGCTGCCTATGGCGTGTATTTGGCTGCACGCGAAGGAGCGAATTTGGAAGTGGCTTTTGCAGACTTGCGTGCTTCGCGCCCTACGGCGGTGAACTTGTTTTGGGCTTTGGATCGCATGCAGCGTGCTTTGGACAATGCGGAGAATTTGGTTGATACAGCTTGGGAAGAAGCCGGCAAGATCGTAGAAGATGATGTGGAAACCTGTCGCATGATCGGTGTGCATGGTTTGCCGATCATTGAAGCCTTGTCACAAGCTAAAAATGGCGAAACGGTAAACATTCTGACGCATTGTAACGCAGGTATGTTGGGTTGTATCGAGTGGGGGACGATTACTTCACCGATCTACCAAGCCATGGAAAAAGGAATCAAGGTGCACGTTTGGGTAGATGAGACTCGTCCGCGAAACCAAGGTGCAAACTTAACAGCTTACGAATTGACTCGTCACGGTGTGCCGCATACGCTGATCGTTGATAACCAAGGGGGACATTTGATGCAGCACGGAATGGTGGACATGTGCATCGTGGGAACGGATCGTACCACACGACAAGGAGATGTGGCCAACAAAATTGGAACTTACTTGAAAGCGTTGGCAGCTAAGGACAACAACATTCCATTCTATGTAGCCTTGCCGTCAACAACTTTAGATTGGACGATCAACGACGGTTTGAAAGAAATTCCGATCGAACAGCGCAACCAGGATGAGGTTCGTTGGGTCGTTGGAAAAAGCAAAGCAAGCGGTAAATTAGACGAAGTACTGATCTGTCCGGAAACAACCCCGGCCAGTAATTATGGCTTTGATGTGACTCCTGCACGCTTGGTAACAGCATTGATCACGGAACGCGGAGTATGCGAAGCATCTGAGTCCGGATTGCTGAGTCTGTTCCCGGAACAAGCATAAAACAGTAATTTTTTATTCCACAAATCCCTCCATTTGAGAGGGATTTTTTTTGACTTTATCGCTTGTTCTGAAGGTTGTTTTTCGTTAAATTAAATAAGAAACAACCACCATGAATGAACAATACCTGCACCTGATCTGGAAACTCAAACGCCTTCCTTTTCACCAAATACGCACTGTTTTGAATGAAGAGATCGACATATTGAATGTTGGTCTTTACAACACCGATTCTGGTCCGGATTTTTTCAATGGCCAGATAGTCATGAACGGCATCCGTCACCACGGAAATATCGAACTGCATGTGCGCTCATCTGATTGGTATCTCCACAAACACCAGTACGATCCTGCCTACGATTCGGTGATCTTGCATGTTGTTTACGAGTGCGATCAACCTGTTTTTGTGCAAGGGAAAGAACTTCCAACGATCGAACTGAAACCATGGATAGATTGGCAACATTATGAGCAATTCAAGCAAAATGTTCCTGCGAATTATCGGATGGCTTGTGCACACGCCTTGTCTGAAGTCCCACAAGCCATTCAAAGGACTCAATTAGAGAAAATGGGTCGTATACGACTGGAACGAAAATCGCGTGAGTTGTATCCGGATGAACAAATGGATCTGAGTCTCCACCACTTATTGATCCGAGCTTTTGCAGTCGCTTTCGGAGCAAAAACCAATGGACTCCCTTTTCGGGAATTGGCACATCGCTTGCCGCATGAAAAATTGCTGAAAGCCTCGCTTCAAGAAAAATCAGCAATCATTTTTGGAATGGCAGGATTTTTAAACGAAATCCCACAAGACTCTTACCATGATCAGCTGATCAGCGAATGGCGATTCCAAAAACACAAACTCCAATTGGAAAGTCTGCGGAAAGAAACCTGGAAATTCAAAGGATGCTTGCCGGCTGGCTTCCCATCAATTCGTCTGGCACAGTTCATTCATTTTTACCACCATTTTCCTTGGCATGCAGAGCTGTGGATGAAGCCTGTTACCGAACAAATTGCCCTCGTCCATGAGGCGCTTGAACAACCCATCGATAGCTATTGGCACTCACATTATGATTTTGGAAAAGTACGTAAACCAAGCAATGGGATGAGTCGTGGAACTATTTACGGGATCTTGATCAATGGTCTGCCGCTTTTTCTGTGGTTGCTGTCTGAACGCTTCAATGAAGTCACTTTTCAAGAAGCAGCTTTGGAAATGTGGCGCATCTTGCCTGCGGAAAAAAATCAGATCATTGCCAACTGGAGCATCATAGGCATGAAACCGAGTAATGCATTTGAATCTCAGGCAATATTGGAACAAATTCAGCGTGAATGTGCGAAAAAAAGATGCATGAATTGTGCAATAGGTCAGGAACTAATCACTACATTTAATGAACCCGAAATTCATTGAAATGAAAAAGTTTTTCTTCTTGCTCCCGCTACTTTTTTTACTTACTGCTTGTCCTGTTGGTTTGGAGTATGCACCCGGAAAAGTTGCAACAGAACAAGTCGATGCACGCTTGATTGGTACTTGGGAATCCGAAAGTTCAGAATGTGAGATTCGAAAAGTGACGATTAAAAAGAAAACTGCTAACGAATTTTCAGTTCAGGTTTTGGAGCGTGGCGAAATGTACGCTTTGGAAACGGATGATCTGACTTTGTGTCAGACAAGAATCGATAACCTGACCATTTTGTATTTGAAACCTTCAAACGAAGAGAAATACTACTTGTACCAATTGGAGATAAAAAGTGATTCTGAACTTACAATAGCGGATGTTTCGCTATTAGATGGTGGAACTGACGCCGTTTCAGATACGGAATCCTTGAGAAAACAAATTTCGAATTCGAAAGACAAGGAAGAGTTTAAGAATATCCCTAAATTTGTGTTTCACAAAGCGAAATAGCCGTGAGGACCTTACAAAAAATTGCCTTCTTTTTTGAAATGCGCTCCTTTGGAGTGTGCTCTTGGTGGGCTCAGAAATTGGGTATACAAACAAATAAAGTGCGTTTGGGATTTCTCTATGCTACTGTGATCGGTTTGGGCTCCCCATTGATTCCTTATTTAATCATGGCATGGATTCTTGAACACAAACACTATTTCAAATTCCAATCTAAAAAGCGTTCCATCTGGGAATTGTAATCATGCATAAAGTTCTGATCACCGGTTCCAATGGCTTATTGGGTCAAAAAATTGTCAAACGTTGTCTAAAACACAATATCCCCTTTTTGGCTACCTCCAAAGGGGAGAATCGCGATCCAGATTGTCCGAATGTATTCTTCCGTTCCTTGGACATTACAGATGCTGCAGCTGTTAATGGTTTGGTACAAGATTACTGTCCCACCGCGATTATACATACCGCTGCCATGACGAATGTGGATCAATGTGAAACAGATCCGGAAGGATGTTACATAAACAATGTTTTGGCAACCCGCTTACTTTTCGAAGCTGCTAAAGTTTGTAAAGCACATTTCGAATTGGTATCTACAGATTTTGTTTTCGACGGAAAAGCAGGGCCATACTCAGAATCAGATCCAGTGAATCCCTTGAGTGTTTACGCGCGTTCTAAAGTGGAAGCCGAAAATTTATTGTTACACGACACTTATTCCAATTGGTCGATTGCCCGAACTATTATTGTTTATGGTACTGGAAAAGGTTTGTCCAGATCGAACATGGTTTTGTGGGCGCTCGAAGCCTTGCCAAAGAATCAGGAAATGAAATTGGTGAATGATCAGTTCCGCGCACCCACTTGGGCGGATGATCTGGCTTACGGATGCGTGGAGATAGTGCTGCGAAATGAAACAGGAATTTATCATTTAAGTGGGCCTGAAACCATGTCGGTAGACAACATTGTTCGACGAATTGCGCAAACAATTGGAGTTTCAAATCCGAACATTACGGTAATTTCTTCGGATACCTTGAATCAAGCAGCAAAGCGACCTCCTAGAACAGGTTTTGTTTTAGATAAGGCGCAGCAAAAATTGGATTATCATCCGCAAACATTGGAAGAAACAATTCCACTTTTGATCAATGAATTGCAAAGTTGAATCACTCCAATTTTCTGAACCATGCAAAAAAACGACTATTCCAAATCAACTACTAGAGGTGTTCTTGTACTGGCGGGGATACTGATCATTGCGTTTGTGCTGCCTGATCTTTGGGCTTATTTTAAACCGGATGAACCTGTTAAAATCAGTATGTGGAATGATCGTTTGGAATCAGAATTCAACCGCTTGGAGAAAAATGCTGGAAATAACAACCATTATCGGGGCAAGGCAAACAAATATAGTCGACCTACTGCGAAATTTGATCCCAACAAATATACATTGGAAGAATGGATGTCCTTGGGTTTGTCTGAAAAACAAGCTGCTGTGATCCTAAAATTTACACGCTATGGAATCCGCTCCAACGATGATTTGAAACGTATTTTCGTGATCGATGAAAAATTATTCGCTTTGATCAAAGATTCAACCATTTATAGCGATACACAGAAAGAGTACCAACCCGAAAAACGCAACTTCGATATGCCCAAGATCACTTTGGTAGATATAAATACGGCTACAGTGGAAGAATTGCAGCAGGTGAAGGGAGTGGGTCCGTTCTTTGCAAAACAGATTGTCAAATATCGAGATGCGCTTGGAGGATTCCATGACGAACGCCAGTTGTTGAAAGTTTGGAAGGTAGACGAAGAGAAGTTTGCCACATGGAAACCATATATCTACACGAGTGGAGAGATCAAAAAACTTTCCTTGAATGAGGCCAGCTTGGAAGAATTGGAAGCTCATCCGCTTATTTCTTGGAATTTGGCAAATTCTATCGTAAAATTGCGCCTCCAAAATGGACCATTCAAACGAATTGAAGATGTGAAGCGTTCGGCATTAATGAACGATCAGCTCTTCGAAGAATTGAAATGGTATTTAAGCGTGTAAGAATGATACAAGACAGAGTAATGTCAGCCATCCGCGATGTAGCTGATTTCCCGAAGCCGGGAATCATGTTCAAGGATATCACCCCAATTATGTTGGATCCGAAATTGTCAACCGATATTGTGGATCACTTAGCAGCTCTATACAAAGATCAGGGGATCCATAAGATCGCAGGAATCGAAAGTAGAGGGTTTTTATTTGGTTATCCGGTTGCCATGAAACTTGGAATTCCTTTCGTTTTGATTCGCAAAGCGGGCAAATTGCCTTATCACAAATTATCTTACGCCTACGACTTGGAGTATGGTTCGGCAACGATCGAAATTCATGTGGATGCTGTGAAAGCAGGAGAACGCGTTTTGATCCATGATGACTTATTAGCTACCGGAGGATCGGCTGCTGCCGCTGCAGAGTTGATCAAAAAATGCGGTGGCGAGATTGCTGGTTTCAATTTCCTGGTGGAACTTGGATTTTTAAATGGCGCTGAAAAATTGAAAAACTACACCGATAATATTACTAATTTAGTCGGCTATTAATCGAAATAATAAACAAACAAGTTAGTTAACGGACACCCCAAAACTGTTAAACATGAACTTCGAAAAGAACGAAAATCAATTGATGATCGCGCAAATGGTGCGTGACTTCGCGGAAAGAGAAATCCGCCCAAACATGAATCAATGGGATGCAGATGAGCATTTTCCAGTTGATGTAATGAAAAAAATGGGTGAACTGGGATTGTTAGGAATCTACATCCCGGAAGAATATGGAGGTAGCGGTTTTAGCTATTTCGAGTATGCAACGGCTTTGATGGAATTGGGCCGCGTTTGCGGTGGGATCGGATTGAGTGTTGCTGCACATAATTCATTGTGTACCGGACATATTTACTACCACGGTAACGAGGAACAAAAGAAAAAATATTTACCAAAATTAGCTTCTGGTGAATGGATTGGAGCATGGGGTTTGACAGAACCAAATACGGGTTCGGATGCCATGCGTATGAAATGCACCGCTGTTAAGGATGGCGATCACTGGGTGATCAACGGAGCGAAGAACTGGATCACTCACGGGTTATCCGGTGATGTGGCAGTAGTATTGATCCGTACCGGAGAATTGTTGGATTCAAACGGGATCACAGCATTCATTATTGAAAAAGGGACTCCTGGTTTCTCGGCGGTAAAGATCAAAGATAAATTAGGTGTGCGCGCTTCTGAAACAGCGGAGTTGATCTTCGATAATGTACGTGTTCACGAATCTCAAGTGATCGGACAAGTTGGTCAAGGATTCAAACAAGCAATGCATATTTTGGATGGTGGTCGTATTTCGATCGCTGCATTGTCTTGCGGAATTGCACGAGGAGCTTATGAGGCATCTGTAAAGTATGCCAAAGAGCGCGAGCAGTTTGGTCAGCCGATCGGGAAGTTCCAGGCTATCGGATTCAAATTGGCAGATATGGCCACGGAAGTAGAGGCAGCAGAATTGCTGACCTTCCAAGCAGCAGATTTGAAAAACCGTCACCAGAAAATGACAACACAAGGTGCTTTCGCGAAATACTTTGCATCTGAGGTATCGGTTAAATGTGGAAACGAAGCTGTTCAGATCATGGGTGGTTATGGATTCACCAAAGAGTATCCGGCTGAGAAATTTCTGCGTGATGCAAAATTGATGACCATTGGAGAAGGAACATCTGAAATTCAAAAGCTCGTTATTTCCCGAGAATTGTTGAAATAATAGGGTTTTTGGCAAGGATAAAATATTTTTTAAATCTTCAGTGTTAATTAAAAAAAGTATTTCTATCTTTGCGCTCCATTAATAAAGCATCTAATAGAATTAAGATATGTTGATTATTCCAGTAAAAGAAGGAGAGAACATCGAAAGAGCTCTTAAGAAGTACAAGAAGAAGTTTGACAAAACGAACGTAATGAAAGAATTGCGTCGTCGTAAAGAATTCGAAAAACCGTCGGTTACAGATCGTCAGGCTCGTATTCGCGCAGCTTATGCTCAAAAAATGAAATCTCAGGAATTGTAAGAATAATCCTACATGATACTGTAAAGGGAGTTCGAATGAACTCCCTTTTTTATTGGAACTTTTTTTACTTTTTTGCGTTACTGGAAGTGTATGGAGATTACAAGCAATTTAGGGTCCTTTTTGAATTACTTGGCTATGGAGCGCAGGTATTCGGGGCACACCTTGCTTGCATACGAAGAAGATCTTCAGCAATTCATTATTTTCTCTGATTTAAAAAAGGTAGCAGATCTACGTGATGTAAACCACCAGCTTGTTCGGGCATGGGTGGTGGAAATGGTCGAGTCAGGACT
>CAYLJB010000054.1:0-1225 GCA_964383785.1 uncultured Fluviicola sp. | reverse complement strand
CCAATCGAACAGTAAGTAGGAAGCTAAGTAGTCTTCGATCCTATTTTAAATGGTTGAAAGCGGAGGGTGTGGTTGAAGTGAATCCGATGTCGCGTGTTCGTGGGCCAAAAGTTGAAAAGCGACTACCGCAATTCATTAAAGAATCTGAATTTTCAGCAGCGCGTATTGATCCTTTGTTCGGAAATGATTTTGACGGAGTGCGCGATCGTTTGATGGTAGAGATGTTCTATCAGACAGGGATCCGATTATCGGAGTTGTTGGGTTTGGAAGAAAAGAATATACATGCAGACCATATAAAGGTGTTGGGAAAGCGGAATAAGGAGCGCATCATTCCGATTAGTCGAGACCTGTTCGAATTGGTCCAGGAATACCGATCTGGCAAGCCAAAATCAGCTGATAGCCAAAATTTGTTATTTGTAAAGAGAGACGGCAAAAAATGTTCAGCAAAGTTTGCTTACAGAAAAATTAATATTTACCTTGGGAGTGTAACGACACAGCAAAAAAAGAGTCCGCATGTATTGCGTCACACCTTTGCGACACATATGTTGAATCGGGGTGCAGGCTTGGAGACCTTGAAAGATCTGATGGGTCATGCAAGTTTATCAGCGACGCAGGTTTATACGCACAATTCTTTTGCTCAAATTAACTCAATTTATTCACAGGCTCACCCGCGTGGGCGCAAAACGTAAAAGACATGGATATCAAGGTGCATTCAATTCATTTCAAGGCAGATCAAAAATTGATTGATTTTATCAATGAAAAGGTGACGAAATTGCAGTTGTTTTTTGATCAGATCATCGTGAGTGAAGTGTTTCTTAGATTGGATAAGAATACAGAGAAAGAGAATAAGATAGCAGAAGTGAAAATTCTTATCCCGGGAAAGGAGTTGTTTGCAAAGAAACAATGTAAAACATTTGAGGAAGCAGCAGATTTATGTGTTGATGCCTTAAAATCACAAGTAAAAAAGCATAAGGAGAAGCAATTGAGTTAGTCCTGAAAATGAAAAAGTTAGCAAGAGCGGCAGTTGTGCCGCTCTTTTTTTATCGAAAAAAAATGATTTTTTTTACACCGATCGCTTGCAGGTATTCATTTCTTTACTACATTTGCAAACCCAAACGGGAAAACACTTAAGAAAGTTCTTTAAAATATTGATACCAAATTTTCAGTGCCGGTGTAGCTCAGTTGGCTAGAGCAGCTGATTTGTAATCAGCAGGTCGGGGGTTCG
>CAYLJB010000053.1:0-18944 GCA_964383785.1 uncultured Fluviicola sp. | reverse complement strand
CCATTCCGTAATTGTAATTTTGCTGCATGTTGCGAGCAATTTTGTTTATTCTCCTATCAGGCATCTGCTTTTTCGTTGTTAATTTCTTCGTGAAAATGCTCGGACAACCAGATAGCGCTCCGATCACCGGATTACAAAAATATCCCGCACATGAGTTGGTATTTGCGCGCAGCTTAATCTCTTTTACGATCAGTTTTGTTATCATACGCTACCGAAAATTGCCACTTTTAGGAAACAATAGGAGGTGGCTCTTACTACGCGGAACCGCTGGTATGGTAGCCCTTACTCTATTTTTCTTCACCTTGCACGAACTTCCTTTGGCCATTGCATCTGTACTGCAATACCTTTCGCCTATATTTACGGTGTTGATCGCCCATCAGTTATTCAAAGAGCAGGTGAACAGGTGGCAATACCTTGCCAGTTTATTGGCTTTTTCAGGAGTTGTGCTCATTGGAATAAGTTCCTTGACCGAAGCGGTAACTGGAGAAGAATTGGATCTCTTTTGGATGATCATGGGGGTGATCTCGGCCTTCTTGTCAGGGGTAGCTTACAATGCCATTTCCAAATTAAAGACTACCGAAGAACCCATCAACATTGTCATTTACTTTCCCATGTTAGCACTTCCATTAACCGGAGTTTGGTGTTTGTTCGATTTCACATTCCCGCGTGGGATCGAATGGTTACTTCTCTTGACCATTGGTGTTTTCACACAAATGGCGCAGGTACTCATGACGAAGGCATTCATGTTCGGACAAACAGCTGTTGTAGCACCATTTCAATATGTCGGGGCCATTTATGCCTTGATTTCCGGATGGTTCATTTTCGATGAACGGTTAAGTACCTGGAATCTGGTTGGGATAAGCGTGATCTTGATTGGTGTACTTCTCGGTACGATCATGCGCAATTATAAAAAGACAACATAAACAGATTATCCGTAAATTCGACTTATGATCAAGGAGATTAAGCGTGAGGAACTGTTGCACTTCGGAAATTTGGAGTGGTTGGCGAAACAAGTAGTGGAAGGATTCATTACCGGTTTGCACAAAAGTCCTTTTCACGGCTTCTCGGTTGAATTTGCGGAACATCGCCTATACAATCCAGGAGAATCAACGCGTCATATCGACTGGAAACTGTATGGTAGATCTGAGAAGCTCTTTACTAAAAAGTACGAGGAAGAAACAAACTTGCGCTGTCAGTTAGTGATCGATTGTTCCTCCTCCATGGAATACCGAGGAAAACGCAATCTTTCGAAACTTGAGTTCTCCATTTTGGCTGCTGCATCCTTGTCGGAAATGATGAAAAAGCAACGCGACGCTGTGGGTTTGAGCATCTTCAGTGATCGTTTGGATCTTCATACTCCGGCAAAATCAAGTGCAGCTCATCACCGTTTCTTGTTGCACCAGATGGAGCAACGATTGCATGACTATCAGGCAGATAAAAAGAAACGCACATCAGCTGTTCAGGCTTTGCACGATGTTGCAGAACTCTGTCACAAACGCAGTTTGATCATTGTATTTACCGATCTACTGGAAGAACCAGAAAGCTTGGATTCTCTATTTCAAGCAATCCAGCACATGAAGCACAACAAGCACGAAGTGGTACTTTTCCATGTAATCGACCACCAAACAGAAGTGGAATTTGACCTGGACAATCGACCAGTCAATCTGGTAGATATGGAAACCGGTGAACACATGAAGTTGATGCCATCTGAGATCAAAGCACATTACAGCGAATCCATACAAGCTTACTTCAAACAAATCCAATTGAAATGCGCTCAATACGGGATTGATTTTGCAACTGCGGATATACAGAACAACCTTCGCGATGTGCTTACAGCATATCTCTTGAAAAGGCAGCAATTGTATTAATCCAAATGCGCTGGATCCAACAGATCTAGAATTGTTTTAACCGGACTGAAAGTAGAATTCGGTACTTCAACGAAAACGGTATTCCAATTAGCCATACTTCCATTCCAGAGTCCCGGAAGTTCGATAAATCGGATCGGAGTTCCTTGATGATTCTTATTTACAACGAAGTATTTGGTGCTATCCTTAAAACGATCAAAATCAATTGTTCGGCCATCCGCTTTACGGCCCTCACAAACCATCATCACCGGATTGAAATGTGTTGACTGGATCATTACGCGGTATTGTTCACCGCGCATATCAATTTGTGCTTTTTCAACGATCTGTTTGGAAATACCCGAATTATCACGCACCCAAAAAGGTCCTCCACCCGGCTGTCCTTCATTGCGAACCATACCACAAACGCGCAGTGGTCTGTCTAATAAACGGACCAACTCCTCAAGTGGTCGCTGCATTTCCTCCGGATGGAACAACTGGTACTGTTGATTCAATTCCAGGATCGCCTCCAAACTCGGATCAATGGAGATTATCGCAATTTTTCGCTGCAACTCCAATAGCAATCCGCCAAGTACTTGAAAGTTCAACGTGGAAATCTCAGAGCGACTGTAATGTTGAACGTTGTCAATATTCTTTATGAAAAGCAAATCCGAAGAAACGCCTTCTAAATTTTGAAGCAATGCTCCATGCCCTGAAGGTCGACGCAACAAACTGCCATCCTCTAATTTCACTTCTTGTCCTGCATCGTTAAACGCATAGGCATCCGTTTCCGGATTTTGTTCTGAAAAAGAGACGCCCACTGTTTGAGAGATCATCCCTTCCAAAAAGGACAATTGCTTACGGATAATTTCGGCAAAACTTGGTCTGATCGTAAAATGAAATTGCATATCCTTGGCAATTTGCAATCCTTGTAAGACATGTTCATGGAAAGGATTGAGCAAGAACGGTCCATGTTTGTGAAATGGCACCAATCCTTTTGGCAAATGTGCCAACCCAAAGCCTTTATTATTCAGGATGTAAGCCACGAAGGACTCGATATCCATGGTGCGATCGCGCAATTGTTGTTGAATTTCCGCTGGAAACTGATAGAAAAACGCGAAGTCTTCAATGTGGTTAAGGAATCGCTCAACTTGTCCACGGTTGGATTCAGTTGGATTTGATATAAAACCAAACAAAAATTCGAACATTCTGGAACCGGAACCGGAAGCAGGAACAAACATCGTTTTCTTCACCTGACTTGATGTCAAGATCTTCGACAATCTTTTCGATTCCGTGTCATCCAACTCTATGATTCCCTCACCCACCTTACAGGCACCTGTTAGTTGAATTTCGGGTTGTTTATTGAGGATCTGTTTACGTTGTTCTTCTAAAGTAGCAATATGCATATCAATTGCGAATGTAGCTTTTTTTATTACTTTGCAGCATGACTCGAAATTCGGCGTCTTACTGGCAATTCTTAATCAAGTCGAAAGGCAGACATGGTGTTCATTCCCCATTCGTTTTTGATCTTGTCGACAAGGGTCTAACGGCTAAAGTTGACAAAAATTTCTTTAAAGAAAGAAAAAAATGGTTGAATGAACTTGCCAAGAACACAGAAAAATTTGAGGTAACAGACCTTGGAGCCGGTTCACATCAATTGAAAAAACAACGATCTGTAGCAGAGTTAGCCCGACACGCTTCGAGCAAAGGAATTTACGGGAATCTCATTTGGCGTTTGACTCACTATTTCAAACCGAAGACCATTTTGGAGTTAGGAACATCCATTGGAACCGGAACGATCACCATGAAACATGCCGCGCCGGAAAGTCAGTTGTTCACAATTGAAGGTTGTCCACAGACCGAACTACGGGCCATACATCAGATTGAGCGCTGGGGCTTAAAAGGTGTGACTACATTTTGCATGGATTTTCAGGAGTTTTTAGCTCAGGACTCCCATCACAAGTACGATCTGGTCTTCATTGATGGCAATCATCAAGGCAGCGCCTTGTTACATTACATGCAATTACTGGAGTCTAAAACTCATGCTGAAACCCTTTTCATTTTGGACGATATCCGATGGAGTAGTGACATGTGGGACGCTTGGCAACAGTTGGTCACATCCGATAAATATCATGTAACGATCGATATGGGGCGTATGGGATTGATCTGGAAAAGACCACAACAAACTAAGGAACATTTTTACCAGCGACCTGTCGTTTGGCGCAATAGATTCTTTTAAAGAAAAAAGGCTGTCTTTTTGGGACAGCCTTTTGATGTTTATTTAGAACTCATCGTTACTACATATCGCAAGATCTTTTCCTGCGCAGCAGCATCCAAGTTTCCGTTCTTCTCTTTGTTCACCATGTCAACCATTGGTGGAACTACTTTGCGCCACTCAGCAGCTGGTTCAGCCGTAGGCTTCTTCAATGCATGGCACAAGTTGCAATTGTTTTCGTACAATTTTTTCCCTTCAACCAATTCGTCCAATGTCAACCCAGGAAACTCCTTGCTTCCGCGATCCACATCTGCTTGAGACATGCCTTCGATTACCGGAGTTTTGGTTTCGTCTACTTTTTCTACAGTTTGTTTACTTGTTCCACAAGAAACCAAAAAGGCAACCGCAGCAAGCATTACTAATTTATTCATCTACTTTTCTTTTTATTCGCACTTCGAATATAGGTAATAAAGTACACACTCACATAAAACAACCCGAATGGGAACAATAGCTGAAAAGTATTTGTTGCTGTTATTAATTTAATCAGTGAAAATTGATTTTGCTTATATAAATTTGATCACATGAAGATCTATACTAAAAAGGGTGATAGCGGAACAACCGGTTTGATTGGTGGAACGCGTTTACCAAAACACCATATTCGCATTGAGTCGTATGGAAATGTAGACGAATTGAACAGTTACATCGGATTGATCCGTGATCTGAGTTCCAACAGCGATATCAACGAGCAGTTGCTTGAAATTCAAGATCGTTTGTTTACGATTGGTTCGCATCTGGCAGCGGACCCTGAAAAGAACTCCATGAAACTTCCGGAATTACATGCGAGCGATATTGAAAGTTTGGAACAGTGGATTGACGCCATGGATGCTACCTTGGAACCGATGAAATCGTTTGTTTTGCCAGGTGGACATCCGGTAATATCGCATACACACATCGCACGATGCGTTTGCCGACGGGCAGAAAGAAGTATTGTCCATCTTGCCGCAAATGAAACAGTCGAAGCAGTCATTCCAAGCTATATGAATCGATTGAGTGATTACCTTTTCATCTTATCGCGAAAATTCACGCATGATTTGAAGGCAACAGAAACTCCTTGGAAACCTAGAAACAATTGATTTTCAAATGTTTAAAAAGCTTAGTTAAAAATAATGTAGAATTGACCGTTTTGAACTTGGTTTTTTTTGAAATAAGATTATTTTTGCGCGAATAAACAACAATAAATAAAGCTATAACATGTACTGGACACTAGAATTAGCATCCTACTTGGAAGACGCTCCATGGCCAGCATCCAAAGACGAATTAATTGACTACGCTATTCGTGCGGGAGCACCACTTGAAGTGGTTGAAAATCTACAGGATTTGGAAGATGAAGGTGATGTTTACGAAAGTATTGAGGAAATCTGGCCTGATTATCCATCCAAAGATGACTTTCTCTTCAACGAAGATGAATATTAAATTCAAATAAAAAAGGGGCTAATTTTCAGCCCCTTTTTTGTGACAAAAAATGCCCGAAACGAATCCCGGGCATCTTCACTCAAACTGTACGTTGTACTGGTTAAACTACAACTTCTTTACCTGACGCAAAGCTGCAAACTTATGATTTGAGCCTGTAGCCGGTTTAAATTCATCAATCCCAATAATTTCAATATCTCCACCTTCAACAATGAAATCATCTTTCATGTGATGTAAATTCTCGATCACTGTATGATCGATGTACTTGCATGCTGTAACATCTAGTGTTATCCGAGATTCATAAGAATGCTCTAAAATGGCTTTTTTAATTCCGATAAAATTGCTGAAAACAGCTGCTCCTGAAACTTCGATTCTATTTTCAGACTTTGTTATTGGAGCTTTAAACATGACTTTAAATGGCACACCGAAAATTGATTGGGTTATGACCTTCAATAAAATTCCAGCGGCGATACCGATCAATAAGTCGGTAGTTAATGTCACCACAATTGTTGTCACAAAAATGATCACTTGCTCCTTACCGATCTTCGCCATGTGACCAAACTCCTTAGGGTGAGCCAATTTCCAACCAACACCAATCAACATGGCTGCAAGGGCAGATTTTGGGATCAATCCGCTGAACGAGATATCAAAAAGCAAAAACAACAAAATGAACAAGCCGTGATAAAAATTCGCCCAACGCGTTTTTCCGCCATTAGAAACGTTTGCACTGGAACGCGCTACCTCACTGATCATTGGCAATCCACCAAAAACAGAGGCAATCATGTTTCCTACACCTACAGCAATCAGATCTTTATTTGTTTTGGAACGTCGCTTCCAAGGATCCATCATATCGATCGCTTTAACTGTCAACAAAGCTTCTAAACTACCTACTAAAGCAAACATGATCACATATTTAATGAACACGCCCATATCCTTCATTCCATCGAAACTGATATTAACCTTCATGATATCAAAGAATCCTTGGTTGAATTCCAATAGTGGCGAAAACGCTTTCACTCCTTTTGTAGGATCTGCAGCAACATTATGAACACCCATGATCTGAACCATTGGAATAGCAACGACCAATACTACAATGGCACTCGGTATTTTTTTCAATGCTTTAAATGGCAACATCGGCCAACCAAAAACGATTGCCAAACTAACAAGACCAATGATAGCTACGTCGCTGTGAGCAAATGCATTCGCAAAGGTGTTTTTCAATTCAACTAGTAACTCAACTGGCTCAACCATTGCCTTTCCTTCCGGTGTCATAGGATTCATTCCAAAAAGGATGTGCAATTGTTTAGAAATAATGATGATTCCGATTGCAGCCAACATTCCGTGAACAGCAGAAATGGGAAAGAAATCGGTCAGTTTGCCCAATTTTACCAATCCAAATACTACTTGGAGCAAGGCCGCGACAAAGATTGCTCCCAGAGCCATTCCCCACCCCAAAGTGGTGTCGCCATGTCCCATTTCAGCTACTGCTCCTGCAACAATTACGATCAATCCGGCAGCAGGGCCCTTAATTGTTAATACAGAACCGGCCATTAAGCTCACCACTAAACCACCAATCATGGCTGTAACCAAACCATAGATCGGCGGAAATTCACTTGCTCCGGCAATTCCCAAACTTAGTGGCAATGCCAGCAAAAAAACCAAAAACCCGGATGTCATATCCGCTTTCCAATTCTCCTTAAAACCTAAAAATCCATCTTTAGGTTGTTGACTTCTATTAACTTTTTCCTTTTCCATATTGATATTCTTTAAGAAGAGCGTTTTGCTACTTCGTGATAATTTTTAATGTGTGGTCCTAAGAATATGCGCGCATACAAACGGATCAGCGCAATTCCATCCACTATGAAACTGATGGCAACCATCGTTGCCAGGAAAATTTGATTTTCTCCGATATGAGAAAACAATAAATCTTCTCCAATAAATGTTGGTGTAATCGGAAATCCGGCGATTCCTAAACATGCCAGAAGGAACACTAAAGCAGTTCGTTTATGCTCGTACACATGACCCTGAAATGCATCCAAATGAATCGCGCCCTCTTTTCTTCTTAAGTGATTTAGGGCGAGTAAACCGATAATACCTGACACTAGAATCCCACTCAAAAAGATTGTTAGCTCCAAGCCAGACAGATGCTCATTAAAAGCAATTGCTAACAGAATACAGAATTGATTGAACAACACGAGCATCCAAGAAGCAAATACGTGTTTACGCTCAGTGAATGCTTTTAAAACAGCTGCCAATCCAATAACTGCAAAAATATTAGGCAACCAATCCAACCAAAATTTAGGAAGTTCGGTATGCAAAGCAAGCAATAAGATCCCGACCAACATTATCGGTATCACCACTAGAAACGCCCATTTATTGGACAAAAACTGAAGGAGATTACCGATTTTTTTCAATGGGTTCCAAAGCCAACGGTACATTCCTGAATCCAAACGCCACTCTTGTATACTCCAGATGTACAAGGTATACTCCAAGCGTTTTGGCCATGAATCTTCAATCGTAGCGTTTCGTTTTTCAAAATGATAAAACTGTTCACGAATCTTGTAGGTAACAACTGAAGGCGAAATCAACAACTGATAACTTCTGTAAAAAGCGTTGGCGGCACTATGCACTAAGGCGACAGTTTCCCATCCCAAGGCAACTTCAATAACGATGATTCCAATTTGTGCTATCGAAGCATAACCCACCTGACTTTTTATAGTGCTCTGAACACGAGCTGTAAAATTTGCGAACACAAAAGTTATCAATCCTAAAGATCCAAATATCCATCTGATCAAAAGTTGATCCTCCCAGTAAGGCATAGTTCTTATCAAAAGAAAAACCCCAATGTGAACGGAAAGAGATCCGTAAAAAATGGCTGAACTCGGCGTTGGGCCTTCCATGGCACGTGGCAACCATGAAGAAAAAGGGAAAAGTGCTGACTTTGCGCTAACGGCTAAAAACAACAAAAGTGCAATAACACTAGCTTCACCGCTATGATTGATCAATGCGCTGTGTATTCCTTTCACGTCGGTTAATTCATGAAAGGCGACATTTTGTCCCCAGAGATGATGACTAAGCCACATGGTTAAGATCAAGCCAACGTCCCCGATGCGATAGATCGAAAATACTTTAACGGCATTTTTAACCGGTAAATAGCGATCGCGATAAAATGCAATGAGTAAGAAACTTGACAAACCAAGTACCTCCCACCCCATAAACATGGTTTCAAAATTACCAGAGAACAGGATCAATAAATAGCCAAATACAAAGAACAAAAAGACATTGAAGAAACGCTTATATCCGGTTTCACGATGTAAGTATCTTCTCGAAAAAATGGCAATTAAAAAAAGAAGTATTGACCCCACTAATAGAAAGGTGATCGACAACTTATCAGCAAATAAATCGAGGTGAAACACATAATGTCCGCTTTCAAGCACCGTCATTTCTGTGAAGTGAATTGAATTTGCACCTTGCAATACCCACGCAATTGAAAACGCAATTGCAACGAGTAAATTAATTCCGGTTGCCAATTTTACGATCAAAGCAATGGTATGCTCTTTCTTACCAGGGACAAATAAGGAACAAACGAAGGCCAAAAACGGAATTCCTATTAAAGTGAGAATAAATTGTTCCATACGTTACTTTTTAATAATGAATGGATTGATATTCTCCCAAGAGGATTCAATGATAGGCTTCAAATCACTGTGGTCCTCCACACCGGTAGGAAGTGGTTCATAAGCCTCCATTACTCCTTGTCGGAATCGATAAAACTGATGCGCCTCCGGATTCCAAACTACTAAATGCACCCATTCTTCATGGAACCAATTGTAAGTTCCCTGATTTCGCTGGATCGATTTAAGTACAACGTCTGGTTTGTGTTCCACGATAACGAGTAAACGCATTGGATCATGCACTTCAATCATTTGATATGGGAGTCCCGTTCTTAAATCACCATCTATGCCATTAGCTACCCCAATCAAACCAACCACATTGTGTGGTAGT
This sequence comes from uncultured Fluviicola sp., assembly GCA_964383785.1. Lineage (GTDB taxonomy): Bacteria > Bacteroidota > Bacteroidia > Flavobacteriales_D > Crocinitomicaceae > Fluviicola. Next base: position 9,416 of record CAYLJB010000053.1, on the reverse strand, counting down.
TTGGTACCAGCACCCAATTGCTGATTATCAACTCTCGAGAAATAATATTCTAAGTTGATCCCCCCGGCAACAGGAGCCACAGCATTCAAAATTGTCTCCAAAAATCGTCCTTCCGGATCAACTCTATAATCGTAACTATTCATAAACGCACGACGATCCAAAAAGGCGTATTCGGTAAATTGTCTGCGACCAACCACTGCCAGGGCATTCGTAGCATGATTCAATTCCGGTCTAGGTTCAAATAAAGAAACTGTTCTCAATTTCACTCTTTCATGTACTTGACTTTCCTCATTGCTTGTATTGATCGACATGAATCTGCGCGATCTCTCTTTTGCATTTCTGGACAAGGCTAATTTGAAAACTGCTTCGTTTTTCTCATGAGCTGTTTTTGACGATTCGTTGAGCTGGTCCGTATCGAAAAAATAGATCTCGTCACGAGAAGTATCATGCAGTGCACCTACAAAATGAGTGGTAAACGGAATCTCTATTCCTCGTTCTTTCAACAATTTCCTTACAGGAGCATGATTTCCAATCCAAGCAATAACACGTGCGTTAACAGATCCAGGTCTTCCCGAACAAGCACCGCAATCATATCCCGCATAGTGTGTATTATTCACACTTGTAGAGCCATGACCAACCATGTAGATCAAGGGTGAAAATTGAGATGTCAATCCAATTGATCGCAACAACCCCTCTAATCGATCTGTCATTTGTTCAATGGTAAACCCAACTTGCAAACCATTCTCTACTTCCCCATTTTGATTTTCGATGATCAATTTCGACTTCGGATCCATATGTTTGGAAGGCGAAGAAGTTAAGGGTGAAATGGATGGTTTCACAATATTCAAAGCCAGTTTAAAGGGCGCCAACCAACCTGCCAAGGTGGTTATTACTACACCTCCAAACAAACCATGATTTCTTTCGGAGAAATGGAGATCCTTTCTTTTCTTCAATTTATTCTCCACTTCTTTGATCAGTACCTGCGGATTTGTTGGTACAGGGCATACTTTAGTCACAAACTGACCACCTTCCGGTTGAAAAAAGAACTCCAGGTTAAAATGGCCCGGTGTACCAAAGGTTTGACATTTACTATCAATCAATTCCAAATGACGGCGGATAGAACACTCCCGATCATCCATGCAAAAAAGCGCCTGAAAATCATGTCCTTCTTCTTTAACCGGATACTTTGAACCCGCCTCAAGCGTATTCAAAACCTGATCATAGTAGGACCATTCATAGGCATCCTGCCAAATTTTCAACAAGGCCATTCCAACTTCCTTGCGCACAGGTGAAAACAAAAGCAAGGGATCAGAATGAGTATATGCTCCGATCGGTTCCCAACCCTTTCCGAAAACATCGTCTAATACATCTATTTCAAATAGACATTCAATGAAGATCAAATCATATAAGCTGATCTTTTTTTTGTGTAAAAGTGCGTTCGGAGAATCCTCCAATACACTAACCATCCCAGACCAACCCGGATGAGCAAATTGCTGATCGAACAAATAGTTTTCAAATAACTGCTCCTTGCCCAAAAGCACTGTTAGCAGATCATTCAATTCCGTATTCTCGTTTTGTAGTAATTGTTTAACGCGTTTAGAACGAAACAAACCGTCGAGGGCAAATTGCTCCAGTTTTCTTACACTAGCTAAAAAGCCTTCATCTGAAGAAGGAAAATGCCAAACGGCAACACCTTGATCAATGTAACTACTGATCAATCGAAACAATTGCGGATGAACCCGTGAATCCATGTCCACTTTGTATAAGCTCTTCCAATAATGTCGAACCTGACCGATTCTCTTATCCGGTTGAACATCTTCCGGACCATTAAATAACATTGTTCGGTAAAAACTTCTGCTATCGCTTTCAATATGTTCAGTTAAGGCTCTTTCTAAGGCACTTTCTGAAATGGAACCTTTCGCAAATAATGCGCGGTACTCTTTAAGCTCTAAGTAAACTTTATAGCCAAAAATCGTGGCTGCTTTTTCGAGAGCAGTATGAAAATTATCTTCCTGAAAGGCATGTAACGTGTTGTGATGAATAAAATCCTTTAACGGTGCTTGCGATGGTAGATAATGCTTCAAGTGCTCTAAACATTCCTCTAAAGAGAATGAATGATTAGTTGCATTCATAAATCAATAATTTGAAAATAACTAAGTCTCGTTTTTGATGAATTAGCATTCACCAGCAGTTATTTCCAAATAGTCTAAATCCTTAGATTCCTGATTTTAAGGTAGATGTGCTCCGTTATCTCGAAAACGGATTTGTCCAATGGGAGTTGGACACTTGTCGAGAACACATCATGTCTTCCGAAACCAATGAACGCATTCTCGGCAATGTAGTATTCTGAATTTTGATCTTCGAGATCATCCTCATCAAATTCCTCTTCCAGATCATCCTCGGTGAGCCATTCCAACCAACTAAGCACTTCATGCTGAGCAGAAAAAGTTGGGAATTTTGAGGTTTCAATTTGCAGATGTTTCGGTGCTATGCTTACTTCATTTGCAAGCGAAAACAACGGCGTGAACATGGCAAAGAGCATTGCCACGAGCATACTATATCCAAAACAATGATATTTAGAGGCTTGTTTCACTAAAACAAATGTAAACCGCTTTTATTTTCGAAACTAATTTTCGAATGCTATTTTTCTGTTAACGCTGTAAATTGAAACTTACACGTTGAAACGGAAGTGCATGATATCGCCATCTTCCACTACGTATTCACGACCTTCCACTTTGAATTTCCCAGCTTCTTTTACTGCAGCCTCAGAACCTAAAGTTGTATAGTCATCGTATTTCATAACCTCTGCGCGGATGAATCCTTTTTCGAAATCTGTGTGAATCACTCCAGCAGCTTGTGGAGCTGTTGCACCAACCGGAATGGTCCATGCGCGAACTTCTTTTACACCTGCAGTAAAATATGTTTGAAGGTTCAACAATGCATAAGCCGAACGGATCAATCGATTTACACCCGGCTCATCCAATCCAAGTTCATCCAAGAACATCTTGCGTTCTTCGTAGGTTTCCAATTCTGTAATATCCGCTTCAATCTTTGCACCGATTAACAATACTTCTGCATGCTCATCTTTCACGGCTTCGCGAACTTGATCTACGTATTTATTTCCCGTCAACACTGACCCTTCATCCACGTTACATACGTACATTACAGGTTTTGATGTAATCAGATGAAAACGCTTAACGATCTCGATCTCTTTCTCATCCATTTCCATGGAGCGAACAGATTTCCCTTGCTCCAATGTTGTCTTGATACGTAATGCAAGGTCGTTCTCTTTCAATGCTTCCTTGTCTCCAGATTTGATCACACGTGCGAGTGACTGGATTTTTTTCTCAATGGTTTCCAAGTCCTTCAACTGCAATTCGATGTCGATCACTTCTTTGTCGCGAACCGGATTTACACTACCATCCACGTGTACAATGTTTCCATCATCGAAGCAACGAAGTACGTGCAAAATCGCATCTGTTTCACGGATATTGGCCAAGAACTGATTTCCCAAACCTTCACCTTTAGAGGCCCCTTTCACCAAACCTGCGATATCCACGATCTCCATCGTTGTCGGTACCACGCGCTCTGGATTCACCATGGCTTCCAATTTTTCTAAACGACGATCCGGAACACTGATCGTTCCTACATTTGGTTCAATCGTACAGAAAGGAAAGTTTGCTGATTGCGCTTTAGCATTCGACAAACAATTGAACAAGGTTGATTTTCCAACATTCGGAAGACCGACAATACCACATTTCAATGCCATGAGAAAAAAATTTGTGCAAAGATACGAGATTCTTTAAATCTGAACCTTTCCAAAACGTCACTTGTTCGTATATTCGGATGCTCAAACAGAAATCATGACTATTCTTTTTATCGTTTTTGGCGTTTTTGCGACCGTAGCCTTGTTGGTAGCCCTCTTCGGACTAACACAGCCACGTCAGGTTAAACTAGTGGTTAGCCGCAACATTTCTGCATCTCAAGAGACACTATATCCATACATTAGTAATTTGGAGAACTTTGTGAAGTGGAGTCCGTGGAGCAAAAAAGATCCAGAAATGACGCAACGATTTGAGGGCACAGCCGGAGAAGTAGGTTCAGCCTATTTCTGGTCCGGAAACAAAAAAGTGGGCAAGGGTTCAATGACCATTTTAGCTCAACAAGAACCTCGTTTCACGAAAATCGCTTTGAACTTCGGACCCCGCGGTGGAGCTGAAGTAAGTTTTGAACTTATACCACTAGGTGATAAAACCCAAGTTGACTGGGTCTTTGAAAATGATTTGGGAGCCAATCCGCTCAGTCGTGCTTTTGGTCCCCTCATGAAGAAAATGATCACTACTGATTTCCAGAACGGATTAATTCAATTAGAAATAGTATGCGCACAATCATAACAGCGTGTTTATTCATTTGCTGTGCTTATTTAAAAGTTTCAGCACAAGAATTACAAAAGGATTCGACCATCATTCGCAGCATATTCGACGAAGCGCTATCCAAAGGAAAAGCCTATGCTGATTTGCGCTCATTGTGTAAAGATGTTGGAGCACGATTAAGTGGTTCCGCTCAAGCACAAATGGCCGTTGAATGGAGTGAGCAAAAATTCAAGCAATACGGCTTCGACAATGTTCAATTGCAACCAATCATGGTCCCTCATTGGGAACGCGGAACAAAAGAAGTAGCTTGGTACAAGACCAAAAACGGAGATATGGTTCCTTTGCGAATCCTTGCTTTGGGTGGATCGATTGGAACGAACGGTCTATTGCGTGCAGAAGTGGTTGAATTCAAAAGTCTGGATGATCTTCGGAAGAGCGATGAAAAAACCGTAAAAGGAAAGATTGTTTTCTTGAATCAACCCATGAATCCGAATGACATTGTAACTTTCAAGGCATACGGAGGTTGCTATGCCATTCGTGGCGAAGGAGCTGTGGAAGGAGCAAGATTGGGCGCTGTAGCTGTGGTAATTCGTTCATTGGCCTTGCCACAAGATGATTTCCCACATACAGGCAGTATGCATTACGACGATTCTGTGCCGAAAATCCCGGCTGCTGCACTTTCAACCAATGCATGCAATTTACTTTCAGAAGCATTGACAACAGGAAAATTGGAACTGATCCTGGAAATGGATTGCAAAGATTATCCGGATGTACCTTCTTTCAATGTGATGGCTGAGATCACGGGTAGTGAGTTTCCGGACAAGATCATTACAATTGGAGGGCATTTGGATTCATGGGATGCAGGCGAAGGTGCGCACGATGATGGTGCCGGAGTCATTCATTGCATGGAAGCCTTACGCATTTTGAAGCAATTAAAGATCAGACCGAGACATACCATTCGCGTAGTTTTCTTCATGAACGAGGAAAATGGCAATCGCGGAGGTCAGGGATATGCGCAATGGGTTAAGGAGAAAGGAGAAAAACATGTAGCAGCTATGGAATCGGATCGCGGCGGATTTAGCCCGAGAGGTTTTGACTGTGATGGTTCAGAATTTTATCTGAAAATGATCCAACAATACGCAGTATTACTAAAACCATACGGAATTCATCATTTTGAAAAAGGATATGGAGGAGTTGATATCGGCCCTTTGAAAAAATCTTTTGAAGGAATTCCTTTGTTTGGATTTGTGCCCGACTCGCAGCGCTACTTTGATTTTCACCATGCTGAAAGTGACGTTTTCGAATCCGTGAACAAGCGAGAATTGGAATTGGGTTGCGCCAGTGTAGCAGCTTTTGTATATTTATTGGACAAATCCCTGGATTAAACAGATTATGACAGAATTTGAAGGAAGACCAAATCCAGATTTGGCCCCGGCATACGCACAATATTATTTCGACAGAACCCTTGGACAAACAAATTTGCTCCATGCTTTGGAGTTGAATAAAAACCAAGTACTTGAATTCCTGTCAACATTTCCTGCAGACAAGGCAGATTTTCAATACGCAGACGACAAATGGTCGGTTAAGGGGGTGTTACTACATACCATTGAAACCGAACGTATTTTACAGTACCGCGCCTTGCGTATTTCCAGAAAAGACAAAACACCGATTGAAGGATTTGACGAGGACAGATATGTGCAATTCAATTTACATGAACGACGAAGCATTGAAGATCTTTCTGCAGAATTTGAAACTGTACGCAATGCATCCATCAGTCTTTTCAAATACATGAATGCGCATATGCTGGATTTTGAAGGGATAGCGAACAACCATCCCATCACGCCACGCAACATTGCTTGGTTCATCATCGGTCACACCATGCACCATTGCGATATCATCAAGGAGCGCTATCTGGTTGAATTAGAAGACTAAGAACTGTTCATTACTCGGTTAATTATTTTTGGTGGCTTTCATTGCTATCAACACGAATACTGCTAACTTTGCAGCAGAATAGTCGCTGGAAATCACTTTTTAATCCAGCGGAAATGAACAAGTATGGCAGATATATTCGATAAAATTGAACGTAACCGAGGTCCGATCGGACAGTACTCAAAAGGAGTTCACGGTTATTTCACATTCCCGAAATTGGAAGGTGAGTTAGGAAACAAAATGATTTTCCGTGGAAAAGAGTGTTTAGTTTGGTCTTTGAACAACTATTTGGGACTAGCTAATCACCCTGAGGTTCGTGAGGCTGACCGCAAAGCGGCTGAGCAATACGGATTGGCGTATCCAATGGGGGCTCGAATGATGACTGGTCAAACATCTGAGCACGAAAAATTAGAAAATGAATTAGCAGAATTCATGGGGAAAGAGGATTGTATCCTTTTAAACTTTGGATATCAAGGTATGGTTTCGGCGATCGATTCATTGGTTGACCGTAACGATATCATTGTATACGATAGTGAAGCTCACGCATGTATTTTGGACGGAATGCGCTTGCATACAGGTAAGCGTTTTGTTTTCCAACACAATGACATGGAAAGCTTCGATAAGCAAATGAAAAACGCAACGCGTTTGGCTGAGCAAACTGGAGGAGGAATCTTGGTGATCACCGAAGGTGTATTTGGAATGGCTGGAGATCAAGGTAAATTGAAAGAGATCGTTGACTTCCGTAAATCCGGAAAATACAACTTCCGATTGTTTGTAGATGATGCCCACGGATTTGGTACACTTGGTAAAACTGGACAGGGTGCTGGTGAAGCTCTAGGAGTTCAAGACGAAATTGATGTATTGTTCGGTACTTTCGCGAAATCTATGTCTTCTATTGGTGGTTTCATTTGCGGTAAAGAATCGATCATCGAGTACTTACGTTACAACATGCGTTCTCAAATGTTTGCAAAAGCGTTGCCGATCACTATTACAATTGGTGCTCGCAAGCGTTTGGAATTGTTGCGTACACGTCCTGAATTGAAAGACAAATTGTGGGAGATCACTAACGCACTTCAAAACGGATTCCGCAACGCTGGTTTCGATATCGGTGCTACAAACTCTCCGGTTACTCCAGTATTCATGAAAGGTAATCTTGCTGAAGCAACGAACTTGACTTTCGATCTTCGCGAGAATTATAACATCTTCTGTTCTATCGTAATTTATCCGGTAGTACCGAAAGATGTGATCATGTTGCGTATAATCCCTACAGCGGCTCATACCTTAGAGGATGTGAATTACACAATTGAAACATTCAAGAAATTAAAAGATAAACTAGACAGCGGAGCTTATAAGTCAGAAGAGCTTGCAGCAGTTGAAGTAGATCGTAAGAAGTAATAAAAAAAAGCCTCCAAAATTTGGAGGCTTTTTTTTATTGTTAGATTAATTTATACCCTGTCCAAGTTCGGGTTAGGACATCAAAAATGAACACCCGATTATTGCAATACGATACTCGGAATCCCCACGGCCACTCATTGACTTCTGCACATTTCCCGATGTTCAAAATCGTACTTCCACTGTAAGAGCCTGTCTTTCCATTGAAGTAATGTACCAAAGCACTATTTTGGTCCAAGAATGCCAATTCAAATCCTTTGATGCCTGTATACATTGGAGCATTTTCAATGATACCCACGTCTCCAGGCAATGATAATACAACTTGCTTTTTAACGCCCGCTTTTCCTTTTTTAAAGAAAGAAACCGTGCCGTTCTGAGCGAACATGACCATTTTTAATTTCTCGGCATAAACTCCAACGGATTGAGCATCCATTCCATACGAGAAATCTGTTAATCTACTTCCTTCTGGTTCACCGGCTTGATTCAAATTAAAAACAAAACCACCCTCATTGTTATAAGTAATTCCTTCCAAAGATTTTGTCTTGGGATCATACCACATTCCGCGCACATCGTATCCGATCTCTAGTTGATAAATGGATTCCCCATTTAAATTATGCACTTCAAGTGGATAAGCACCGTTACCTGCAAAGACTGAATAATATAAACGAGCAGTTGGGTTGTAAGCTACAGCCAAACCGTTGGTTCCTTCTTCCGATTTCACCTGCAACATTACATCACAAACCGCTTGAGAAAATGGAACTTGGGCTATCCCTGAGAAGGAAAGCATAAACGATAAAAATAGAAAAATTCTCATAACACTGATTTTCAGTGAATGTACATTTTTTCGTTTAGATGTGATGCAAAGATTGAAAAAAGATCAACGGATCAGATTTCGAGGCTCTACCAATTTGTAACGTAGCACAAACTCAACTCCTCCTCTCGTCTTTGACATTTCAGACAAGCTAGATACATTGACGTCGTAAGCTACACCAATGGCGTAATCGTGCCATTCTAGCAATCCTTTAACTACAAAAGCATCTTTGTTTCGGTAAAATGCACCCAGAGCCAGCGACGCTCCTTTGTTGAATCCAGTCACTTTAGAAGCATCTGTTATACGGTATTTGAAATATGTCCCAATTAAAAACTCTTGTGCTCTGTTTTGTCTTTGGTAATAGATCCCTGGCATCACAGATACTCGTGAATTTCCCAAACCGATCGTTCCATTTGCAAAAATGGAATACCGAACACACAGCATGTCTGCATCAGTAGCTAAATCCTTCGAGGTCATGAATGAATAAACCGGTGTATTGACATGATACATTGCAAATCCGTAGTTAAATTCTTTTCCATCATTGCTAGTCATATAGCGTTCGTCGTCTTTGTAGCGATAAACCAGTCCAGCCCCAAAGTCAGCGTATGTAATTGAATTGCTCTGGAAACTCTCCCCGCTCAATAGTTGATCATTAAAGGCATTATTCACATACTGACTTCCCCATCTTCCTTTGTTGGGGTCCATGGTTCGCTGACCAAATCCGCCATACATGGCAACACCCAATGTGGAAGTCGGATCCAAGATCAAGTGATAACCCAGCGTAACTGTTCCTTGGAAATTGGTCACTGCAGCATCTCCGGATTGATCGTTGAACAAGTTCAAACCTGCTACGAGATGACCGTTGCGTTTTCCATTTCGGTTAAGAAAATGGCAATCTTTTGAAAAAAGAT
>CAYLJB010000052.1:8213-19143 GCA_964383785.1 uncultured Fluviicola sp. | reverse complement strand
ATTAGATTCTTGCCTGAAACAGACAACATATTTTTAGATTACGCTTCCTCGATTTGGAAGGTATAGCTTTCCATGATCTGGTTCGCCAATAATTTTTTACAAGCCTCGTCTACTTTTGACTTTGCTTCATCCATTGAAGCAGCATCCACGAACAAACGAACGTGACGACCTACGCGAACTCCCGTAATTTCCGGTAATCCGATTGTAGGCATACTATTACTAACCGCCTTTCCTTGAGGATCCAACAAGGCCTCTAAAGGCATTACATCGATTTCAGCTTTGAATTTCATACGTTCGATTTTTTTCGAAGAATGTGATGAATAAATGACATTAACAGGTACAAAAGTACAATAATTGCAATGGACCACGTCCAGGTAAACGCAATAAGTAATCCACAACTTATTAAAAAGATGTAGCGAGTTTCATTCCCCCTCCATTTGAAGTCCTTGAATTTCAATGCGAAAAGCGGCAATTCAGAAACCAATAACAACGACATGATCGAAATTACCGGAATTAATACAACTGGCTGAATCATCCACATGATCAGGTCGTGTTCCCATCCCGTTGCATCTCCGTATTGATTCAAAAGCAAAGGAAAGGCCATGAAAAAGATCGTGTTCGCAGGAGTGGGTAAACCAATGAACGACTCGGATTGGCGGGTGTCGATATTGAATTTTGCTAAGCGGAACAAGGAGAAAAATGGAATTAACAGTCCGACGAATGGAAGGAGATTTAAACTTTGCCCCGATAAAAGATGATTCCTCCATATCTCGAAATATGCAAACTGCAACGACATCATATCAGGCTTGTCTGAAAAACGCCAATGAACCAGCAAAAAATCTCCATTTGGAGGAAAAACACTTTCCAAGGGAACACTTGGTACCAACATAACCAACATAACCACACCTGGAGCCAACCCGAAAGAAATCATGTCCGCTAGAGAATCCAGCTGCTTACCCAACTCCCCTTGTTGATTCAATAGTCGCGCTAAAAATCCATCAAAAAAATCAAGCACTGCAGCAATAAACACGCAAAATGGCGCCCATTCCAACCTGCCGTTCAAGGCAAAAAAAATGGCCATGGTTCCACAAAGCATATTCGCTGCGGTAAACAAATTGGGGATATTGAACATTTGCATGCGATTAATGAAAATTTTATTGAATGTAATACATTCGAATGGTGTAAATTTACGTTTGTATTTTCAGCACATAAGAAGTTGGATACAATTTTTTAAAAAAAATACAGTTTAACTACTTCGTTAAACACGTTTAAGTTATGAGATTTACACTAGCCGTTATTACCTGTTTTGCGTTGAGCCCCCTTGTATTTGGACAAGATGGAGGCAGTCTGGCACCCAAATATTCCAATGAGTTCTTAGCCATTGGAGTTGGAGCAGATGCCTTGGGCACGTCGAATGCCGTGGTAGCTAGTACACGCGGTGTAAACAGCGGCTACTGGAATCCAGCAGGATTGACCGGCACCAATAAATGGTTAGATGTTGGTTTGATGCACTCGGAATACTTTGCAGGGATCGCAAAATATGATTATTTAGGTCTGGCTCACGCTGTAGATGAGAAAAGCACGGTAGGATTCTCTATGATCCGTTTTGCCGTGGATGACATTCCCAACACTACTCAACTTATCGATAACGAAGGGAATATCGACTACGACCGAATCACAACCTTTACAGCAGCTGATTACGCCTTTTTGTTTTCTTATGCCCGAAAATTAAACGTCGAAGGACTGAGCGTTGGGGGAAATGTAAAAATCATTCACCGAAAAGTAGGTGATTTTGCAAAATCTTGGGGATTTGGAATTGATGCGGGCGCTACTTACGAGAAAGGTGACCGTTGGAAATTTGGGGCAGTCGTTCGCGATGTGACCTCAACTTTCAACGCATGGATCTTTACATTAGACCAAACAACCAAGGAGGTCTTCACCTTAACCGGTAACGAGATCCCTGAAAATGGATTGGAACTTACCTTGCCTCGCGTAATTTTGGGAGCATACCATAAAGTTCCCTTTGGAAAAAAAGGCTTTTACGGCGCTGGAGAATTAGACCTTGACCTTACAACCGATGGCCGAAGAAACACATTGCTTCAAACTGGCTTTATGAGTGGAGATCCACACTTAGGACTGGCTTTTGGTTACAAAGAACTAGTTACTTTACGTGGTGGAATCTCCAACATGCAGTATATCAAAAACTTTGATGACTCGAGAAAAATGACCATCCAACCAAATATCGGAATCGGATTACACATCAGAAACGTATATCTGGACTATGCATTTACCGACATTGGTGATCAGTCAACGGCATTGTATTCTCACGTTATTTCCTTGCGATTATTACTGAACAAACCGGCAAATGCCGTCACCAAAGAGTAAGTTATGAAGAATCTTTGTGTATTGCTACTTTTCTTACCTTTTATTGGGCTGTCTCAGCCATTCGGTAACGAATGGATCGATCATAGTCAGCAATACTATACATTCAAGATCGTACAAGAAGGGCTTTACCGCATCGATCAGGCCGCTTTAGTAGCTGCCGGAGTACCTACTGGAAGTTTTTCTTCTTCTGAAATCCAACTTTTTGGTCGTGAAAAAGAATTACCGATTCATATCTCTGATGGCGGTGACAATAGTTTTGACGCAGGTGACTACATCATTTTTTATGCCCAGGCAAACGACGGATGGATCGATTCTGCGATCGTTCCTGATCCATCGAAACTTGCCAATCCCGCCTACAACCTTATCAACGATACTATCCATTACTATTTTACCTGGAAATCCGGCGGAACTGGAAAACGCTTTAGTTTGAACAATGACACTGATTTCCCATCGTACACTCCTGTTTCTTTCGTCATGAGACATGAGCGTTCCCGATTCACCCAAACCTATGTTGAGGGAGAAAAATTATTGTTAGCCTCCGGTTCGATATACGCTGAAGGAGAAGGATTTGGATATGTCGAATTTGCCGCAGCCAGTGGTGGTTCCTGGGCCGTTCCTGTACCAAGTTACAACAAATATGTTGGAACAGATTGCCCTGCTCCAAGTTTTGAAGTTCGGGTTACAACCAATTCGAATGCAACTCCTCCCGCACCCAATGTAGCCAATCACCACATGCGTTTAAGTTTAAATAATAACTTATTGGTGGATAGTGCGTGGTACGGATACCGGCAGATAAAAATGAATTGGAATTTGCCTCATAGCAATGTTGTTAATGGTTTGAGCTATATCAATTACGACATCGTTGGTGATTTGAACATTGCGATTGATCGCCAAGTCCTCACCTACTATTCATTACGCTATGGTAGATTGCCTCATGCGAACGGTTTAAACAACGATCACTTCTATGTTCTTAACAACACAAGTGAAACGAAAAACAGAGTTGATCTAGCGGCGTTTTCTGGTGGCAACCCGATTGTTCTGTCTTATGGATCAAGTGATTTGATCACTTTCCCAACAGCGAATGCTGGTAATTGGCAATTCATTTTGCCAAATACGGCATCAGGAACAGAAACTTTTGTCCGTGTAGTAGATCTCAATAGCGCAATTAGCGTATCCGGGATACAAGCAATTAATGGTACCGGACTATTCACAGACTATTCAGCACAACTAGTGGACTCAGCACTTTTAATGGTTTATCACGCCTCTCAACTGAATAGCGCGAACGATTATAAAACTTATCGGTCATCAATTGCTGGTGGCGGCTACAATGTTGTAACAGCTGATATTTCAGAACTTTACCACCAATTCGGTGGAGGGATTCCACAACATCCTGCTTCGATCAGAAGATTTGCGGGCTATTTCTATGCAAACACTGCAACCAAACCTTCCGGATTGTTTTTAATTGGAAAAGGCGTAAGTCCATTAACTATAAAAGAAGACCCTAGCTTAGCTTATTTGAATCAAGTTCCAACATTTGGTTATCCTTCTGCGGATAATGCTATCACATCCATGTATATGGGGGCAATCTATGATCCCTTGATCCCAACTGGAAGGATTTCTACAGAAACCGATCAAGAATTGGGCGAGTATCTGGATAAGGTGATCGAATATGAAGCCAACCAGCAACTGACTCCTGCCAATTTCGAAACTACAATGGATTGGCAAAAACAAATCTTGCATTTTGTAGGAGGATCAAATGCGCAACAGCAAACCAGTTTTCAATTTTTCATGAATGTCATGAAAGATGTAATTGAGGACTCCATTTTTGCAGGAAACGTGACAACTTATGCCAAAACAAGTTCAGATCCTTTAGATCCTACAGTTGTTGCAGGTGTTACTCAACAGATCTCCAATGGTGTGGCATTAATGAACTTCTTTGGTCACTCCGCCGCTTCAAACAACGGTTTTGAAATCAACATAGACGACCCATCGAATTGGAACAACCAAGGGAAATATCCATTGGTGATCGGAAACTCTTGTTACAATGGCGACATTTATGGCTCTGGTTCTTCAACCTCAGAAAATTTCGTGATCCTTCCGAATGAAGGCGCTATTGGCTTCCTTTCCAGTGTTTATGTTGGCTATGACACCTACCTGCGCAATTACACTACCGAACTTTATCGCCAGTTTGCGCATAAATCTTACGGAGAACCAATAGGTCTTCAGATCAAAAAAACGATCCAAGCGCTTCAGTTCCCTGGACAAGATATTATCTGGCAATCCACTTATTCGCAAATGGCTTTGCACGGCGATCCAATGATCCGTGTGAATGTTCCGCGTAAACCAGAGATCATTATTGAGGCATCGGATCTTTCCTTACTTCCAAGCAATGTTACTTTAGATGTAGACAGCATTGAGTTGGTTATGCATATTCGCAATGTCGGTCAATCTATCCTGGACAATATCAACATTGAGATCAAACGCAATTTCCCAGGAAGCACAACAGATAGCTTATACATCATCCAATTGCCCTATTTACATTACGATACTACGATTTCTAAAAAATTCCCTTTGCAACCAGAAATCAGTGCCGGCATCAATCAATTCACTGTTTCTGTAGATATACCAAGTATGTATCAAGAAGAATTTGAAGAAACAACTAACAACACTACAAACACGAATTTCTTCTTGAACATCGATGGGATTTCCCCTATTTGGCCTTACAATTATGCCGTTGTTCCATACGACACCGTCACTGTTAAAGCATCCACCATCAACCCACTTTCTGGTCTTCGCACCTATCTATTTGAGTTGGACACTACAGACACCTACGACAGCCCACAACTTCGCCGTTTCACATTGAGCGAATTGGGTGGTGTCAAACAAGTGCGTTTCGATCAATGGTTGAATGCAAGTGGCGCATCCTTCCCATTGATTTGCGAAGATAGCACGGTCTATTTCTGGCGTGTTGCGGTAGATTCAAGTGTGTTGAATTGGAGTGAATTTTCTTTTCAATACATCAATGGAAAGCGCGGCTGGGGACAAGATCATTTCTTCCAGTTCAAGAACAATGATTTTGCCTCTTTGAATTATAACCGAACAGCACGACTTCGAGAATTTAATACCGGACAACAGCATCAGATCTACCTACGTGCATACGACAACACGTCCTATTTCAATCAATGGGGTATTGACCAAAATTTGTTTGATTATGCGACATTGTTCTGTGGTGCTCCTGCTATTTATGTTGGTGTATTGGATCCAATAACGCTTCAACCATGGGGAACTCACTATGGTACAGCAAATCCAGACCATGCATTTGGTAATGGAAACACACTAGGTGGAGGGTGTTCCAGACCACGCGTAGAAAATTTCTTTGGATTCAATCAATCTGACCCCGCACAATTAGCCGCCTTTGAAAATATGATTGAAAACGAGATCCCGGATGGACATTGGGTAGTCATTTACACCGCTCAAGAAACCCAATACGATAATTGGGACTTGTACCAGCCCACCTTATACAACATGTTCACAAATTTAGGATCAACCGTTGTCAATAACTCCCAAATGCGTAAACCTTTTGGAATGATCTTCAAAATGGGGGATCCATCCACATTGGTCGAGAAACATTATCCAGATACAATCACTGATCCTGCTCTCGGTGGAGGACATGTGTTTGTTGAAACCTTCTTCAATGAAATGGATTTTGTTGGAGAAGAAACAACTCCATATATCGGACCTGCCTTTGACTGGCAAACAGTTTACTGGAAACGCGATTCATTGGATCCGGCAGCGGCTGATAGTGTCCGATTACGAATTAAGGCATACGACATCAATCAAGCACTTCAGTTTACAATTGACACCTTGTTCACTCCAAACGACAGTATTTTAAATTTAGCCGGTTTAGTAGATGCACAGAATTACCCATACATTCGTTTGAACGTTTACAATCAGGATGGAATATACAATACACCGGCACAAATTGACCGTTTACATGTATTATATAGCCCGGTTCCAGAAGCTGCAATAGATGGTACGATCAGTACATCCATTGCGTATTATTTCAATCCTATGACCGACACACTAGAAGAAGGTCAACTAGTAAGCTTTGCTGTGGACATTCGGAATGTAAGTGATTATGACATGGATTCATTACTCGTTCATTATTGGGTAGAAAATGATGCCAACCAGCGCATTGATATTCCTTATCAACGTCAAGGACCGCTTTTAAGTGGCGGCGTATTCAGGGACACCATTTCTTTCTCAACGTTAGATTTTGCCGGTTACAACTTGTTATGGGTAGAGGTTAACCCATATATTAACGGTTCATTAGTGATCACAGATCAACCAGAACAATACCATTTTAATAATTTAGCACAGGTACAATTCAATGTTAACGGAGATGATATTCACCCAATTTTAGATGTAACCTTTAACGGAAAACACATCCTGAATGGAGACATTATTGACCCAAACAGTGAGATCCTCATCACCTTGAAAGACGAGAACCCGTATTTGATCATGGATGACATTTCGGATACTACCCGATTTGGAATTTATCTTACCAATCCGAATGGAACACAGCAACGAATTCCATTCATTGACGGAATGGGCAATACGATCATGCAGTGGATTCCGGCTGAATCTACCAATAAGAAATTCAAGATCGTTTATCCGAAAGAATTCCTTCAAGATGGAAAGTACCAGTTATTTGTTCAAGGTACAGACCGCTCTGGAAACTTATCCGGAGATTACGAATACCGCGTTTCTTTTGAGGTGATCCGCGAATCATCGATCACACATATGATGAACTACCCGAATCCATTCTCGACCAGTACGCGTTTCGTATTTACATTGACTGGTACCGAGGAGCCGGATGATATCATTATCCAAATCATGACAGTTACCGGAAAAGTAGTCCGCGAGATCACAGAGGCTGAATTAGGGCCTATAACTATTGGAAGAAACATCACCTCTTATGCATGGGATGGACGAGATGAATTTGGAGATCCGCTGGCGAATGGCGTTTACCTGTACAGAGTGAAAGCCAAAATTAATGGGGAGGAGATCAAACACCGCGAATCTGGTGCAGACACCTACTTCAAAGAAGAATTTGGAAAAATGTACTTAATGCGATAAAATAAGGCTCCTTTCGGAGCCTTATTTTTTGTGATATCATTTAGAAAAATCGACAGGAGAAGATCGCCGTGTCATCCACCAATTTCAAGTTACCGCGCCAATCATCCAGCTTCGAGAAAATGATATTATTCATATCCTCCATACTTAAGCGATAAAAAGAATGGATGTTTCGGACTAATTGATCCAATTCAAAATGTTGCTGTTTGGGATTCTCCAGCTCAACAACGCCATCGGTATAAAGCACCAAGGTTGTATTGGGACCTAACTCTTCTCTACCAACTTGAATGAAAGGAAGTTCATCAAACATGCCCAAGCCAACAGTTCCAATATCCAACAGGCGGTATTCTTTGCCGTTCGTTAGAATTGGCTGATTATGCCCCGCATTTACATATTCAAGAACACGCGTCGAAGCATTATACACTGCGATAAAGAAGGTAATAAACTTCTCTCCTTTGGCGCTCGTCATTACTTTCTTATTCAGTTCTTCGATCAAGAATTCCAATGAAAAGGATTGAAGTTGAAACACTGAAGAATAAAATGTACGGATCGTTGCCTGGAAATTCGCCATCAGCATCGCTGCGCTAATTCCTTTTCCACTTACGTCTGCTATACAAATAACATAACGATCCTCTCCGATCGGTATGAAATCGTAATAGTCCCCTCCTACCTCGTGACGTGGAATGTATTTCGCAGAAATATCCATACGTTTGTTAGAAGGCAGATCGCTCGGGAAAAGCAACTTTTGCATTTCAGAAGCCACCTCCAGTTCTTTCTTCAAACGTTCTCTTTTGATCTCTTCACGTGCCATTCGTTTGTTCTCGATAGCCATGGAGACGATATTTGTCAGCGTCTGGATGAACTGCATATTTTGCATGGTCTCAGAAAGTCGCATACGTTCTTTTTCCAGTCCGGCGATAAGAAGAAAAGCTAACGGTTGTTGCTTGTGGTAAATGGGAATAACCAGATCAAACTCATTGATCACCGGTGAATGAGAAGACTCTATCACCGTGATTTCTCGAAACCGCGTAAGTTCCTGTTGCACATCAATGTCTCGGATCTTGCTTTTCAAACCCACTTTTAGCAAACAAGTCCATTCCTTTTCTTTGTTGAACAATACAAACCGGTCGAAGCCCAGTTGTTCTCGCATAATAAATTCGAACAAACGAGTCAATTGCTCTACCGATTGATTGGTTGTAATAGCCCGCGTAATTTCCAATAGCGACTGCAATCGGAACTCGTTGAGCTCCAATTTATACTCCAGATTTGCTATGGCGCGTTCTTTCAACATTATTTCATTTTCTGGATCAAATCTGGCAACATACGTAAAGCCGCCATTTCTTTGAACTTACTTTTAAATTCGCCACACGGACTACCGAAGTAAGATTTACCTGCTTCTAAATCCTTGGATACGCCAGATTGTGCCATGATCACCACATCATCCCCAATCGTCAATCCGGACGCCACACCCACTTGTCCCCAAAGCGTAACGCGATCACCGATTGTTACACAACCTGCTACACCCGTCTGTGCCGCTATCAAACAATTTTTTCCCAGTACTGTGTCGTGGCCGATTTGCACCAAGTTATCAATCTTCGTTCCTTCTCCAATGCGTGTGATGGCACTAACTCCGGCGTCTATCGTTGTATTTGCTCCAATCTCGACATTTTTTTCTAAATAGACGAAGCCACAACTATGCATGCGATCGAAGCCTTCCGGTTTCTTTTTATAATAAAACGCATAGTGTCCGATCACCGCATTTGGTCCAATGATACAGTTTTCTTCGATCACTGTTCCATCACCGATGTAGGCACCTGGATGTATAGTCACATTTTCACCGATAACCACGTCATGACCGATGAAACAATTCGGAGATAAATGAGCACTGTCAGAAATTTGACAATTCTCACCTGTCATCGTCATTTGAGGACGATTTGGATTAAACTTGCGTGTAAGCTTATTATAATCATCAAATGGTGTCGGTGAAATGATCAATGCCTTTCCCGCCGGAATTGGCACCACTTTATCGATCAAGATGAACGAGGCGGCAGACTGCACTGCCTTGTCGTAATACTTCGGATGATCCACGAAAACAAGGTCCCCCTTTACAACGCGATGAATCTCATTGATCCCGGTAACGATCAGTTCGGGATCACCAACAACTTCTCTACCCAAAAATCGAGCAATATCTCCAACAGTGTGGATCGAGCCAATTTGCATAATTCGAATTATACCATAAAGGTACAAAGCAAAAAAGTGGTTCATGGAACCACTTTTTTGAACTTATGCGCTTTGAAATGTTAATAGCTTCTACCTAACTTATTGAACTGCTAATTTAACCTAAAACTACTTTGCTAAACATGAAATGAAGACTACTCTTCCTTCAAAACGCAATAACTTTTTCCTGAACCGGTGATCAAATAATAGACACCGGATTTCCAACCGTTGGTTTCTATCTTCAGTTCCTCTTGTTCGGAATAAAACTGCCAGATAACACGCCCATAAACATCCATCACAAAAATATTCCCCAAAGACAATTCACCATTATTTCTAATAAACAGTTCATCTTTTGTCGGATTAGGATAAACCACGAGTTCATTATGTGCCTCTACAGATCGCACTCCTTTGAAAGAGACAGCGCCATCCAAATCAATAGATGTTAGGCGGTAATAACTCAAGCCTTCAATGGCATCGATATCATCAAAGGTGTAGTGAACCATGTATTGTGATGATCCCTGCGCTTCAACTCTGCCAATACTCATCCACTGTTCACCATCAGCAGAACGCTCGATTTTAAAAAAGTCTGTATTCACTTCCGATTGAGTAATCCATTCTAATCTCACCGATTTTTCTGCTGCAGTAACATCATATGTATATAACTCTATTGGAAGTGGTGCACATGAACCAACAACAACACATGCACCATTACAGTTATTAATCGTTCCTACACCTATTGCCCAAGTTCCCCCACCGTCAACTGTCCTTTCTAGAACGTTTCCCAGAGTTGGATTCACACCCGCATATTCAATTTGATTTGCTCCTGATCCAATTGTAGCAGCAGGACGCGATAAAGAAGCAACAGTCGGACAAGAAGATGCTGTTGCTGAGGGTATCCATGGTGGAGTATCATCCAAATCACTATCCGATGGCCATTTCGCCGACTCACCGGCGTTGGCCGTCCAAAAAACAGCATCTACCAAGGTTCCGGAAGCATCATATAATGCTACCCATGCATCTCCGTTATCCAAATACCACCGCGCATTGTTCGTTAACATGTGGTTGTTTGAACAATACGTAAACAAATTGATTGAGGCGCCCGAATTAGGGCCTCCGACACTTATGAACCCTCTGGCCGGGACAACTGTCCCAGAGGGAAATCGAAATGCACCATCTCGCGCTCCATCGAAAC
>CAYLJB010000052.1:0-8203 GCA_964383785.1 uncultured Fluviicola sp. | reverse complement strand
CAGAAATAAAAATATAACATCCAATATCGACAGGGCAGTCAGAATTATTATACAACTCAGCGTATTCTGAACCACATGTTGATGCTCCACAATCTTTCAAGGATTGAACACAATTATCTGAAGCACTTGGATTAGGTTTTACAGCGATCTCGTTAATTACAATTTGTCCTGTTAATGGCAAAATGCCAATAAGGAAAAAGAAAACAGTAAGTCGGATTGGCATATACATAGCAGCCGTTGTTTAGTACGGCAAGGTTATTCACCAAATATGCTTAAACCATCTATTAGAATAAAATGAAAGGTTTCAATGGATATCAGTACATTTCAAAAATATAGCAAATAACTGACTATCTATCTGTTAACTGACCAATAGCTGACATGATGCGATCTATCTTTTCTTGTCTAGCAACACGCGCACCAACTTCGAAATTTAACTTACCTGAAGCAATAAAAGACTCTTCATACTTCAAAAGCACTTCAGAAAAAGCATATTTTGACAACAATTTCTCCAAACCATCAAGTTCAATGCTCGAATCATCTAATTCCAAACTGATATTTCCAAGATCAGCGGAAAACAATTCCATCTGATTGATCTGTATATCAGCATCTTTATTCCAATACTCCACCATGCGGAATTTGATCAAGGCCATATCCGAATGAGACAACGGCATTTTCAGTTTTCCCGCAATGGCAAACATCAACCAATTCAAATATGGTTGAAGCATTTTGTTTGCAGACACATGTTCCGTCTTGATATCTTGCTCATCCTCTTTCGCGGAGAACGTAATCTCCACGTAATAATGTAACCTATCGCTGTGACCAACTTTCAAACGGCGAATATTGTAAGTCCTTTTTGCGGTATTTGGAACAATTCGCTCAGCTTGTCTTAACTCATTCAAGTATAAATTGAAATAGATCGCATTGAACACGATGAAGGCTGTCAAACTAAATAACATTAACCCCAAACAAAAGTAATAGGCAAAACGCAATTGATCGGGAAAGATAGCAATTGCAGGAAGCGCTACTTGTGTTAATGCCAACAATCCGAGCATTGAGATCAACAAAACTTTCAGATTCGTCTCCCGCCAATAAATGGTTAGTGATTTAAATAGGACGATGGTAAACAAGATGGTAGAAACAATAGAAATTACAGCATCGATGGCAATGATCACTTTTTTCGAAAAATCATCCGTGAAACTGCGATCGATCATCGTAAAAAGAACTGTTATCACTGTGAAAAAGATCATCACAGAGGTTATCCAATTCTCTCGACGAATATACTGATACAATTTCCACTCTCTTGCTTCCGAAATCCCTGCAAAATATGGCAAAGAAATCACAAGAAAGAGATTACTGAAAGCTGATAAAATACGGTCGTTGATAGCATTTATCAAACTTGGAAACGGCGGATCTGCAAATTTATAAATACCTACAACAGTCCAAGATAGCAAGGCCATTGCAACAAAAAGCGCATTCTTACCATCTGCTTTTGAATCGCGGAAATTCTTGTACAGCAACAAATGAAAGACTCCTCCAAAAAGGGTAATCCCGATCAAACAAAAGAGATATAATTGCTTTGCTTCCATCAATAGCTAAGCAACTGTTCAAGAGCAGCTCCCACTTTTTCGGCATTTGGCAACAAAGCCGCCTCTAAAATTGAATTTAACGGAATTGCTGGTGTATCAACAGAACCTACAATCGCGATTGGTGCATCTAAGAATTGGAAATGATCGCGTTGAATGCGACCTGCCAAACCTAGTGTAAAACTTGCCTCTACAGATTCCTCAGTTACCAACATCACTTTTCCGTGTTTACGGGTACTTGCAGCGATCAATTCCATGTCAATCGGGTTGATACTGCGCAAGTCTACTATCTCCACTTTTCCAGGAAAATTTTTCGCAGCTTCTAAAGTCCAGTAAACTCCTCGTCCGTAAGTGATAACCGTACAAGTTTCTCCTTTGTCGATCATGTTTGCATCTGCCTCTTGGACAACTCGCCCCTTACCAATAGGAATCATGTAATGTTCATCCGGTTCGATCGACATCGCACCTTCTGTTCCAGGAATCTTCGACCAATACAAACCTTTATGCTCAAGAATCACTACCGGATTCGGATCATAAAAGGCTGCCTTCATCAATCCTTTAAGATCGGCTCCTGTTGATGGATATACCACTTTGATTCCTCGAATATTTGCCAAAATAGACTCCACACTCGAAGAATGGTAAGGTCCTCCTGAACCGTATGCTCCAATCGGAACACGGATAACACAGCTTACCGGCCATTTACCGTTAGACAAATAATTTGAGCGACTCACCTCCGTAAATAGCTGATTCAATCCTGGCCAAATGTAATCCGCGAATTGCACCTCCACGAAAGGCTTTAATCCAACAGCCGACATACCCACTGTGGAACCGATAATGAAAGCCTCTTGAATAGGGGTGTTGAACACGCGATTATCACCAAAAGTCTGTGCTAACGTCGCAGCCTCGCGGAAAACACCTCCTAATCGACCACCCACATCTTGACCATACAATAACGCTTCCGGATGTTTTTCCATGATCTCGCGAACAGCAAAAAGTGCACTATCCACCATCACGGTTTTCTTCTTTCCTTTGGGCTCACGCTCTCCTACTTCTTCTGTAACCGGAGTTGGCGCAAAAATATGATCGGTAACCGATTCCGGGTTTGGATCTTCGGCATTCAATGCAAGTTCATAGTGTTCATCCACTATTTTTCGAGCCTCTGCCTCAATATTAATTACATCAGCCGTTCCTGCCAATTCCTGCACTAAATCGCGCAATTTTGGATAAGGGTCGCGGCTCGCTGCTTCCTCCAAATCATCGCGGTACCATTCTTTGCGAACACCAGATGTGTGGTGACCCAATAATGGCACTTTTGCATGAATGATAAAAGGACGACGTTCTTTACGAACAGTTTCAAATACTTCTTGAACGGTTTGGTAAGAAAGATCAAAATCACTTCCGTCAATTGTTCTTACTTCGATGCCATTGAAACCTTGTGCGTAATAAGTCATATCCTGAGCACGTGTTTCTTCAGCATTTGCAGAAATATCCCAGCCATTATCTTGCACTAAGAATACAATAGGGAATTGCTTCAATGCTGCCATTTGTAGCGCTTCTGAAACCTCTCCTTCCGTACAGGATGCATCACCCAAAGAACAAACCACAACCGGATTTTCGCCTTTGAAATCCTCAGCTAAACCTTGTTTTTCTTTGTACTGAATCCCCATTGCAATTCCGGTAGTTGGGATTGCTTGCATACCAGTAGCGGATGACTGATGAGGAATCTTAGGGAATCCCGGCCTGTTCAGTGAAGGATGTGAATAATATGTTCTACCGCCTGAAAACGGATCGTCTTTTTTTGCAAAAACCTGGAGCATCAACTCGCGAGGCTCCATGCCGATTCCCAACAAAATACTGTCATCACGGTAATACGGAGAAACCCAGTCTTGTTCTTTCAATTGCAAACCTATGGCCAATTGAATGGCTTCGTGCCCACGAGAAGTCGCGTGAACATACTTTGCAGTTACTTCTTTGTTCGCTTCGTATTTCTCGGCCATCGTTTTTGCGATCGCCATCAAGCGAAAGGCTTTCAAAAGCGTTTCTTTTGAGGTCGTTACTGCGGTCTCACTCGATTTCATCGTGCTATTCTCCATTATAAATGTACGCCCAAATATACAAAAACAGTGATAAATACAGCGTCTCCAACTCGATTCAGAGATTATTCAATGAGCAAAAAAGCTTCCTTAAAAACTCTGTTCGAGTGACGAAACAAAAAAAAATCCCGCTTTCGCGGGATTTGGTTTATTGATTATTCTCAATGATATACGTCAGTACTTTCTCGATCAAATGCACACGGTCTTTTCCGGAAACATTGTGTTTGTGCATCGGATATGGGAAGAAATCCATTTGAATACCAAGCTCCACAAATTTCTTGACCAAATTGTAGTTGTGTTGTGGAACTACCACATCATCTACTGTACCATGGATCAACAACAAGTCGCATTTCCAGCATGCGTGAATAAGGACGCTGTTTCATATCCTTTCGCGTTTTGCTCTGGTCGGTCCATATAGCGTTCACCGTACATGATCTCGTAATACTTCCAATCCGTTACCGGACCACCAGCAACACCTACCTGGAAAACTCCGGCATTTCGCAACATCAAAGAAGTTGTCATGAAACCTCCAAAGGACCAGCCATGTACTGCCAAACGATTCGAATCTACATACGAAAGCGACTTCAAGAATTCCACTCCCGAAAGCTGATCTTCCATTTCGACAGTTCCCAATTGACGGTGAATTTGAGACTCAAAAGCCACTCCGCGCTCTGCAGAACCCCGATTATCCAAAGTAAATACAATGTAACCTTGTTCAGCCATCCAGTACATCCACAAATTAGCACCATCCAACCAAGAATTGGTGATCATCTGGGCATGGGGACCTCCGTAAACATAAACCATTACAGGGTATTTCTTTCTCGGATCGAAATCACTTGGATAAATCGTACGTGTATACAATGTAGACCCGTCTTTCCCTTTGATCTGACCGATCTCAGCCGTTCCAATTTTCACATCAGCTAACTTGTTCTTTGAAACCAATAAGGTCTTCATGATCTTTCCGCTGATCGTTTTTAACTCGGAACGACCAACTACGCTGTGTGAAGAATATTGATCCACCATCATAGTCCCAGCATCATTGATCGCAACGTTATGGGTACCTTCTTCAAGTGTCAAACAGCGTTGTTTTCCGTTCAGATCAACCGCATAGTAAAGTGTATTCAAAGGACTTGTTCCAGTAGCCGTAAAAACGATCTCTTTACCTCCATTGATTGCCTTCACGATATCTTTTGCCACAAACTTGTTGGAAGTCAATTTGCGGATCAACTTACCATCCATGTTGTAATAATACAAGTTGTTGAATCCATCTCTTTCAGAGATCCAAACGAAATTGTTACTTGTTGCACTCGGAAAAAAAGCTGGATGTTCCGGTTCAACCCACTTTTCACTCGTTTCTTCAAGTAAAGTTTTCACGAAAGCCCCTGTCGTGGCATCGTATACGTTCAACCACATGTGGTTCTGATCGCGATTTACTTCAGCAACCAAAATGTACTTTTCATCTGGCGTCCAGCTTAAATTGGTAAAGTAGTCATCCTTTGCTCCTTTTGGAGAAATGTAAACCGTCGCTTTTTTAGACACATTGTAAATTCCCACACGTGGTTTTTCAGAGCCCTGTCCTGCCATTGGATACTTGATATCCATCAAAGCTGCTGGGGTTTGCGTGATATCCACCAACGGATACGTTTTCACGTCAGATTCATCTTTTTGATAGAATGCCAGCATGTTTCCTTTAGGCGACCAAAAGATCCCACCGCTGATACCGAATTCATTTCGAGCAATTGACTGTCCACTAACAATATTCGGATCCTCATTCGATGTCACGATCAATTTCTCTCCTGCGGCAGTGCGCACGTGCAAATTATTCGCTACCGTAAATGCCACATGACCTGTCGTCGGCTCCAAGGTTCCATTCTCAGCTTTTTCACCAAGTTCAGCAATCACACTTCCTTTCTTGGTCTGGGTATTGAACACATAGAATTTCTGACCATCTGTCAGGTACATTTCCGCATTGTTTTTCCAGGAATAACCAAAGAAATTGTACAACTCAGCTCCCAAAGCCTTGTTCACATCTTGAATGGTAAACCATACTTCAGGCGTGTTCTTTTTGGCAGATGTCGTATACATCGTTTGGTAATTATCCGATACATAGACATAGTTATCCGAGTTTGGAACCCAGGAAAATCCATTCAAGGTTTCTGGTCTAAATGCACGGTATTGTTGCAATACAGACTCAGAAAGTGTCAATTCGCGTTTTTGAGCAAAGGCTCCAAACGACAAAAAGATAAATAAAGCGATACGCATGTACTTCATATTATGTTCTATCTATAAACTGGTTAAAAAACAATTCTAAAGGTTCTCCGATTCGGAAGCATTCCAAAATGGTATCAGAAAGCTTCGGCGACAAGATCAATTCTGCAGGAAACTCGGTCATAAAATACCATTGTTTATTACAGATCAAGGGCTCGGCTTGAGCAGCTTCTTTCAAATGCGCCGGCATGATTCGATTCTTTTCTCCGAGAATCGCTCCATATGTCTTGACAAATTCCGGAGCATGGACCAATGCATGAAAGGTATCCAAATGAGCTGCAATTCCTTCACGAACGAGTAACAGATCTTCTTTGTCGATCTCGTAAATTCCCCCATAAACGCGAACAGCCTCCGGACCCAATTCAAAATAAACGCCGTGAATAGCCCGTGATTTCTTACCATTTGGGGCTATGACAGCTGAAGTCATCATTTTATAAGGTGATTTATCCTTCGAAAAGCGGATATCTCGGTTGATTCGGAAAATACATTCGGAAGGAGTTAGTTCTTTAAAAATAGGATGTTGCTTGGCAATTTCATCGATCAAGAACTGAACGAATTGTTGAAATGGAACCTTCACTTTCTGCTCGTAACGCTTTCGATTTAAGTCGAACCAATCTTTGTTGTTATTGGCAGCAAGCTCTTTGAAAAACGCTAAAAAATCCGAATCAAACGTTGTCATGAGTCAAATATAGCACTAATCCCAACAAAAGTGTTGCCATTTTGAGTAAAGCTATTTTATTCCATTACCTTTGCAAAAAATCAAGAGAAATGGCACACGTAAGTATCGGACACGTAGAAAATGCGATCAAGAAAGTTGACAATTTGGATGAAAACGCCCTAGACAGACTTTCGGAAGCACAAACCACGGCTCAGCCGGTACTTTTGGGTTACGTCATGTCGGCACCGCACGAATATGAGAATCCGAACTTGGAAAACCTGTTGATCTATTATTACACAGTCATTCTAGAAGCATTTGCTCAAGCTGGTTTGCATCCTAAAACAATCACCGATGAAATGATCGATGCATTTGAAGAGCCGTATTTCCAAGTGTTGGATGAGTACTTCGAAAAAGAGGACGAAGCCATTTTGGAAGATTTCTGCGACCAACCGGATCTTGTGAAGTTCATGGCTATGGAAATCGGTATGGAAGATGCCGACGGTGTTACTTTGGATGACGAAACAGCAACACAATTGTTCATTGTTGTTTTGGCAATGATCTCCTTACTTTCTCGTTCTCTGGACGCATGACACCACAACAGATCGTGCAACGAATGATGGAGGAAGATACCTTTTCACAATGGCTGGGTATCGAGATCGTTCATGTTGAAGCAGGATCATGTGAGTTAAAAGCTGTTGTTCGCGAAGAGATGCTGAACGGCCATCGAATTGCTCACGGAGGAATTTCCTATGCACTTTCCGACTCCGCCTTGGCTTTTGCTTCAAATAGTCATGGTCAGAAATGCGTAAGCATCGAAACATCTATCGCTCATATTGCACCTGTTCAATTGCACGATGAATTGCGCGTAGTTTGCT
The DNA here is from genome assembly GCA_964383785.1 of uncultured Fluviicola sp. Classification (GTDB taxonomy): domain Bacteria; phylum Bacteroidota; class Bacteroidia; order Flavobacteriales_D; family Crocinitomicaceae; genus Fluviicola. The sequence continues at coordinate 726 of CAYLJB010000052.1, read as the reverse complement.
CAGAACTGAACTGCGGTAAAAGTATTGGTCGCTACGAATCACTTGTTTACAATCAAAATAACAAGTTGATCGCCAAATTTGCAGGAACTGTTTTCAGAAAAACAGAGAGCTGGTAAAAAATCCTTTATTTACTATGTGTGCATAATATTTTTTGTTACATTCGTGTCAAATCATTGTTATGCAACAAAAACCAGATTATTTACTGGACCTTGATGTTCGCCTAACCTGGCACAAGATGGCGCGCATGTACAATCAGCAAGCGGCCGCGCACGGAATCTCCATGTCTGTGGGATTCATTTTGCTTCACATCGATAAAGAAGGTACTCCAAGCACACAACTAGGGCCTCGCATGGGAATGGAACCTACAAGTCTTTCACGTACGCTTAAAACGATGGAAGAAAAGGGACTCATTCGTCGCGAATACGATCAAACAGACAAACGCGTGGTTCGTATTTTTCTAACTCAAGAAGGACTGGACGCTCGTTACATGGCCAGAGACGTAGTTTTTGCTTTCAACAATAAACTCATCGAGCGCATACCAAAAGCGCATATAGACATTTTTGAATCCGTCATTCAGCAGATCCAGGAGATCTTGGATGAGGAAGACACAAACGAATAATTCGCATTTTATGAATAGACACATTCGAAAAGTAGCCGTTTTGGGATCAGGCGTCATGGGATCGCAGATCGCTTGTCACTTCGCAAACATTGGTTGTGGGGTACTAT
>CAYLJB010000051.1:0-19215 GCA_964383785.1 uncultured Fluviicola sp. | reverse complement strand
TGTCATTTGCAGCGTCTACGAATGATCTATTCTTCCGCTATCAAAGTAGGTTACATGGTGGTGTATATGCCTATGACCGAGCGATGGCATTTGAAAAAGATTTGGCTGAAAATACAGGCGGACTTTTGGATGTACCACTTGCTATGTTTGAGAAAAGTGAATTTGAAGGGGGGATTCCGGTCATGATCTTTTCTCCTTCAATTGTCAATGATGGGAGGTCTTTGCTGATCAGTTCACAGCCTCTAAGTTTTATGGAACAGGCAAGCAGTGATTTTTTTGAAAATCAGGCTACTTATCAATAGGTTGACCTTCAGCATTTATTTGGTGAGGAGTGCGTAAATAATATGCGTTTTTCAAGTGTTTTGCGAATGAACGCAACTTTCCCTTACGTTTTACCAATGACAACCTTGCCAACCAGTCCTAAGATTTATGTAATGGATGCCGGCCTGCGCGATAATTTTGGAGGCAGATCCTCCATTCAATGGCTGGTCGCTCTGAATGATTGGATCGAGAAAAATACCTCAGGTGTGATCGTTTTACAGATCAGGGATACCAAACGCGTGATGGAAAATGAACGAACCCGCAGTTTGTCCTTCTTGGATCGATTCACTGCACCGGCATCAGCGCCAATTGCAAATTTTCCGATGTCACAGGATTTCGACCAAGAACAATTGTGGGAATTGGTAAGAGGGAAGGTGGCTTACCCCATTGAGATCCTGGACTTCAATCTGCGCAGTGAGCCATCGGACCGCATTAGCTTGTCTTGGCATCTGACTAGGAAAGAACGCGTGTTTGTTCGTAACGCAATGAAACGACGAGTGAATTCACAAAAAATGGCTTACTTGTGTAAGCGTTTGCGTTAGTGTTTTCCTAATTTCTTCCAGAGAAAGTAAATACCCACCGCAAAATGAGCAATTATTATCAGAGCAACAATGATTGCAGTTGTGTTAGACATTTTATTTCTTAATTACTTTGATTGTTTCCGTTGTACCATTTTGAGCTGTAATTTTCAAGAAATATACACCTGATGAGAAAAATGACAGGTCAAGCATTTCAGAAGATTGATTGGCGCGAACTGATAAGAGTTGTTTTCCAGAGAAATCCAAAATGGTAACCAAAGAGCCTGGTAAATCATTCCCCTGCACTGTTACGTTGTCGGATGTTGGGTTCGGATATAATGTGAATTGTTGTACATATTCAGTAATTCCAAAATCCGGACACGAACTAAACATGTTGTCATCCATCCAAGAGATGCGTGCAGATAACCAGCTGCTCAGGTAGTTCATTTCTTCTTCGTAAGTGTTCCCGATGAAATAATTCGGCCATACGTATGTTCCTAAAATTGGCCATTTAGTAAAGTGACGGTCTGCCGGGGTGTCTAACATCGTGTACATACTCTGCAAATAAGCAATTAAAGTGTCTGAATGCAAAGGGCCTTGTCTTAGTTCAAGCCAGCGGCAATGAACACGCTTACTGAAGACAGAATCTTCGAGTAAACGATGCCACCAAAACGGATTATCCCAACCTCCACCACAAATAGAATTGAAATTAATTTCCCATCCTGTAGTAAGACCTCCTTCACAATAGTCTGCGTTACCAAAACCCAAATTATAGTCCCACAATGGACCTGCTACTAACTTGCCGCCTTCTGTAAATCGTTCCTTGTAAAGAAAGGTAGAGATGCGGTATCCATCAACATTTTTTGTCACTTCATTCATGAGTAGAAAATCGATGAACGATTCCACGTCGATATAAGCCGCATATCCGGTAGCAGGATCCGCGAAATTTGGACCTGCAAGCACTGTTTCCCAATTAGTTACGAAGTCTTCGATGTATTGCAACTGCAAGGGATGTATGTCTGCAATGTCTGGTTCATGAAGTTGATAACTGATTGTGGCTGTACTTGGATTCTGAGCTTGGAAAGGAGAGTCCCAGGCGATAGGTGTGCCTCCTGTGGTTTTGTCTACTTTGATAATGTAGCCACCAGTTAGACCGTTGTTCAATGTGTCGTCATAGTTCAGTTTGTTGATATCAACTCGACCGCTATCACGTTTGATCTTCTCCATGAAAATGTAGACGCCTTGATATTCTCCGTTCAATACAACTTCGCAAGGTTGAGTGCGTGGTGCCCAGCGTCCGAGTTGATTACCGATGTGATAAGTGAGCACATTGCGGATGAGTGATTTGTCCGTGTAAGGCGCGTGTAGAATCCAGTCGTTTTCGGAAGGCCAACCGAATAAGGGGACGTCATTATTGGTTATATTATCTGCCAGCCTTGTTTCAAGTCCCCAAGATTGCTGTGGAAAACCTGCTGAAGAAGACCCGCGTTGTTCGATGGCGATACTCCCATTGTACTCGTTTGGAGTATCTGTCATGTAGTTGATGTTTCCTGGTCCGTTATTGATGATGCTCATTGTGGCATTGATCTTTGGCTCGTCTGGAATAGGTTGGCCTCCTGTATTGATGATCACAATGGGGAGGTTGCTTTGCATGAAATCAACTGGAGCATCGAACCAACCTGGAGTAGGACTGAAGGTGGTTCCTGAAGTTGACATACCTGCGTGTAGCCATGCCATTGATGTGAAATCGCTTGACCCTGCCGATTCGTTATGTGTTTGGATGCACAATACGTTCGTGCCTGAAAGGAGCAAACTGGCTGTTTGTGATTGAGAAAGTTCAAATTGATCCGGGTATCCGCCTTGATACATCACCGCTTCATGGAGTCCGGATGCTGTGGCGTCATATGCTGGCTGGCCGCTTCCATTCATAAAAGAACGTGCGATTTCAACTCCGTTCAAGTAGGCGATAAATCCATCGTCGTAATCCACATTCAATATGAGTTTTGATATCGTGGATGGGTTGCTAACGGTGAATTGAATTCGTTGGTAAAGACTAATGCTGCCTGCTGGTATTGAAGTATTATCATCGCCGTCTGCAAACCCAAATCCACCCTGTCCACTAGACCAACTGGCATCGTTGAAACCATTTTGTATCCAGTTATTTGGGGTAGAGGCATTTGGTACGAGATATTTCCAAGTACTGTTTTCAAAAACTATGGTTTCCCAATGGTCTACTTGAGAAAATGACAGGAAACGTGTAGCGATAAAGACTAAAAATAAAATGTAGGAACGCATTTAGTTTAAGGTTCTGGTTTCTGAAAAAACGAATATAAGCTAAAAATTAATAAAAAGAAGGGTTTTAGACTTAAAGAAAGGACATGTAAGCTTTGAATAATGTGGTTTAGAGAATAAAAAAATGCACATTTGTATTTATGAAGCATGTTGCCCAATTATATCGGTATAACGAAGAGGTTTTGACTTTAGAGAAAGGGACTTCGGCATTTTTTTCTCAAAATTTCAAGCCGCATGCAGACCCGACCGTTTCACATTGGTTGAATTTTCATTCGTTAGATGATAAAGAGAGTTTGTCTGTTTTGCTTGATTTTTTAGGCTTGGATAAATTGTTGCAGGAGGACTTGTTTGCGGGAGATAAGCGTCCACGTTTGGAGGAGTATCCGGACTATGTGTTTTTTACATTTGTTTCGGCATTGCCGGTTTCTGGTGCGAAATACGAGTTGCACAAGGAACGTATCAGCTTTATGTTGGGAGACAACTATTTGATCTCTTTTCAAGAGAAATCCTCAGACCATTTCCCAGTTGTACGAGATCGTATTGAAAACAAGCGAGGCAAGATTCGATACAAAGGTCCTGATTTTCTGTTGTACCGAATGCTGGAAGCTATAGTCGACAACTACATTGAGGTTGTTGAGGAGATTGCTGACAATATTGATACTTTGGATAAGTTGGTGTTGCGCACGCCAAAAAGTGAGGTATTAAGAAGGGTTGAATGGGAAAAGCGAAAGCTTGTCGATCTGCGCAAAACAATTGTACCGATGAAAGAACTTTTATCTCAGCTTGACCGTGTAGAGAATAAAATGATCGTTGAGGCTAATGCGCATTACTTTAAAGAGTTGCGAGATACTTGTTTGAGTGTAACTGAAGAGATTGATGCGCAAAAACAAATGCTGGAAGGTATTGCCAATTTGTATTATGCGATACAGGGTCAACGCATGAATGAGATCATGAAGGTTTTGACGGTGACAAGTGCGATCTTTATCCCTTTAACGTTTATAGTTGGTGTTTACGGGATGAATTTTGAAAATATGCCGGAATTGAAATGGAAAAACGGTTATTTCATAATCTGGGGTGTGATGATTACGATCTCGATCGGGTTGATCCTGATTTTTTGGAAACGAGGTTGGTTAAAGCGGAACGATAAATAAACATAACTCCATCACGTCTTTTCTGATTGTTTGTGTGATGTGCTAAAAATAAAAGTTTTAGCAACTGTAATTCACGTCATTTGGTTCATAACTTCGGTTTGGTGATTGAATCGCGACTGTCCTTTCTACTTAAATTTGTTAGTTGCTCACATATATCATTTTATGGCAGAAAATCAGTATACCGAAGACAATATTCGATCCTTAGATTGGAAAGAACACATTCGCCTACGCCCTGGGATGTATATCGGGAAGTTAGGTGATGGTTCTGCAGCAGATGACGGGATCTACATTCTTGTGAAGGAAATCGTCGATAATTCAATCGATGAATTCGTAATGGGGAATGGTAAAAAGATAGAGATCAAGGTAAAAGACGGGAAGGTTTCCGTGCGTGATTACGGTCGAGGAATTCCTTTGGGAAAAGTTAATGATTGTGTGTCTCAGATCAATACAGGGGGTAAATACGACTCGAAAGCATTTAAAAAGTCGGTCGGATTGAATGGGGTAGGTACCAAAGCGGTGAATGCTTTGTCTGAACATTTTATGGTTTACTCGGTGCGTGACGGGCAAAAGAAGCAATCCTCTTTTTGCCGAGGTGAGTTGATTGAAGATTTGCCTTTAGAAACAACAACCGAAGCAAATGGGACTTATTTTGAATTCATTCCGGATGACACGATCTTTAAGAAGTTTAGCTTCCGCACACCGTATTTGACTAAAATGATGTGGAACTATTGTTACCTGAATCGCAATTTGGCGATTCACTTCAATGGGGAACGTTTTCAGTCAAAAGACGGTTTGAAGGACTTGTTGGAAGACAACATGGATGGCGATCCGCTTTACCCGATCATTCACCTGGAGGGAGAAGATATTGAAGTGGCGTTTACTCACGGAAAAACTTATGGAGAAGATTACTATTCTTTTGTAAACGGACAGCATACAACTCAAGGTGGAACACATCAAAGTGCTTTTCGTGAGGCTGTAGCTAAAGTAATTCGTGATTTCTACAAAAAAGACTACGATGCTTCAGATATCAGGCAGTCGATTGTGGCAGCAATTGCAGTGAAAGTAATTGAGCCGGTATTTGAATCGCAGACTAAAACAAAGCTGGGTTCACTTGAAATTGAGCCAGGTGGAAAGTCCATGCGGTCATTTGTGAATGATTTTCTGAAGGATAAATTGGACAATTACCTGCATCGTCATCCTGAGGTTGCAGATACACTCGAAAAGAAGATTAAGCAATCCGAACGCGAACGTAAGGAATTAAGTGGTATTCGGAAATTGGCACGTGATCGTGCTAAAAAAGCAAGCTTACACAACAAAAAACTACGCGATTGTCGTGTGCATTTGACTGACTTGAAAGACGAACGTCGCGAAATGACAACGCTTTTCATTACAGAGGGAGATTCTGCGAGTGGGTCTATCACAAAATCGCGAGATGTGAATACTCAGGCTGTATTTTCCTTGCGTGGAAAGCCTTTGAACTGCTACGGACTTACAAAGAAAGTAGTTTATGAAAATGAAGAGTTCAACTTGATTCAAGCGGCTTTGGATATCGAAGAAGACATGGATAACTTGCGATACAACAACATTGTGATCGCAACCGATGCCGATGTCGATGGGATGCACATTCGAATGCTCTTGTTGACATTCTTCTTACAATTCTTTCCGGATTTGGTGAAAAGAAATCATGTGTATGTTTTGCAAACGCCGTTGTTCCGTGTGAGAAATAAGAAAAAAACGATTTATTGCTATTCCGAAGAAGAACGTCGCAATGCGATCGCTGAATTGGGCAAAAATCCTGAAATCACGCGATTCAAAGGTTTGGGTGAGATCTCTCCGGATGAGTTCAAGCATTTTATTGGTGACGACATCCGACTAGAACCGGTAATGTTGACTAAGGATGCTTCGATCGAAACGATCTTGAGTTATTTCATGGGCAAGAACACGCCGGAGCGACAAGATTTCATCATTGAGAATCTGCGTGTAGAAAAAGATACAGAAGAATTGGCCAAGATGGATGAAGAAGAATCCATCGATAAGGCATCGTAATTAGTTGAGTTGAAGTTCAAACACATAATCGATAACGATAATGAGCGAAGACGAAATTGGACCAGTGGATCCAGAAAATGAAGAGACAGGAGGGGAAGAAACGGGTGGTGAAATTAATCCATTCGAAAAAACTGCTGCCGACGAGAACATCATTCCATTGAATGGTCTGTATGAGAACTGGTTTCTGGATTATGCGTCCTATGTAATTCTGGAACGTGCAGTTCCTTCCTTGTTTGACGGTTTCAAACCGGTACAGCGCCGAATCCTACATTCCATGAAGGAAATGGACGATGGTCGTTACAATAAGGTGGCGAACATCATCGGAAATACCATGAAATATCACCCACACGGTGATGCGTCTATTGGAGATGCCTTGGTACAATTGGGACAGAAAGACTTACTTATCGATTGTCAGGGAAACTGGGGAAATACCTTAACCGGTGATGGAGCAGCAGCACCACGTTATATTGAGGCGCGACTTTCCAAGTTTGCCAATCATGTGGTATTCAATCCAAAAACAACAAATTGGTTATTGAGTTATGACGGCCGTAACAAAGAGCCGGAAGATCTTCCTGTAAAATTCCCGATCCTTTTAGCCCAAGGAGCAGAAGGAATTGCTGTGGGGATGGCATGTAAGATCTTACCGCATAACTTCATTGAACTGATTGATCAATCCATCAACCATTTGCGTGGAAAGCGCGTTGAGATCTTTCCAGATTTCCCGAATGGGGGTATGGCTGACTTTTCAAATTACAATGACGGTCTACGCGGTGGAAAGGTTCGTGTGCGCGCTAAGATCAAAAAGGTGGATAACAAAACCTTGATGATCAACGAAATTCCATTTGGATGCAATACATCGTCTTTGATCGAGTCTATTATCAAGGCGAATGACAAAGGGAAGATCAAGGTCAAGAAGATCGAAGACAACACAGCTGCAGAAGCGGAGATCGTGATTCATTTGGCTCCTGGTGTTTCACCTGACAAAACAATCGATGCGCTTTATGCATTTACAGATTGTGAAGTAAGCATTTCTCCAAACGCCTCTGTGATCGATGGGAATAACCCACGTTTCATGGGTGTTACGGAGATTTTGAAGGCTAACACGGACAATACGGTTCAGTTGTTGAAACGCGAATTAGAGATCCGTTTGAGCGAATTAGAGAATGCTTGGCACTTTGCAACCTTAGAAAAGATCTTCATTCGTGAAGAAATGTATATTGACTTCAAGCATTATTCAGACAAAGAAACCTTATACGGATACTTATATAAGCGCTTCGAACCGTTCAAAAAACAATTTATCCGTGAGATTGTAGACGATGATCTACACCGTCTGACACAAATTCCAATGATCCGTATCACCCGATTCGACTCCGATAAGGCAGATGATAATATCGCCAAATTGGAAGCAGAGATGGAAGAGGTGAAAGGGCACTTGGCAACCTTGATCGATTATGCGATCGAATACTTCAAAGATCTGAAAAAACGCTTTGGAGCAGGGAAAGAGAGAAAGACTGAGATCAAGGTGTTCGATACGATCGCAGCATCGAAAGTGATCATTGCGAATCGCAAACTCTATGTAGATGTTGAAGAAGGGTTCATTGGCTGGGGCTTGAAGAAAACCGAAGCTGTTAATGATTGTTCCGAGATCGATGATATCATTGTCTTCTTTGATACCGGTAAGTTCATCGTTACGAAAGTTTCAGAAAAGAAATTCGTTGGGAAAGGAATTGTACATGCAGATGTATGGAAGAAAGGTGATAAGAGAACGATCTACCATGTGATGTATCAGGATGGGGCTGGAGGTCCGACTATGATGAAGCGTTTCTTCGTGAATTCGGTAACACGCGATACGGAATACGATCTTACTCGCGGCGTAAAAGGTTCTAAATTGCTCTATTTCTCAGTGCATCCAAATGGAGAACGCGAAGTTGTTTCCGTATTACTTCGACCACGTCCGCATTTGAAGCGCTTGCGTTTTGATATTGATTTAGGCGACCTGTTGATCAAAGGACGTCAAAGTGCCGGAAATCGTGTGACCAAAGAAATCGTACAAAAGATCGTTCAGAAAGAAGTTGGGGGATCTACGTTAGCTGCACGAAAAGTTTGGTATGATGAGGTAGTTGGTCGTTTAAACGATGAAGGAAGAGGTAAATTCCTGGGTTCATTTAAGGGTGATGATCGCATTTTGACCTTATATAAGAACGGAGAATACCGATTGTCAACCTTCGATCTGGCAAATCACTTTGACGAGGACATGATCCATATTGAAAAATGGGTTCCAGACAGACCAATTAGTACGGTGTATTACGATTCAGAAAAGGAATTACACTATGTGAAACGCTTTACTTGCGAAATCACATCAGATAAACGAGTAAGTTTCATTTCAGAAGGCGAAGGTTCCTATATGGATTGTGTTTCGACGGCATATAGACCTATTGTTCGAATCGTTTACAACAAGTTGTTGAAAGAGACTAAGAACCTTCCGGATAATGAAGTAAGTTTGGCTGATTTCATCGATGTTAAAGGAATGAAGGCTCAGGGTAACCAATTGACCAAATTGAAGGTGAAAGAGGTTGTTTTGACGCATCCGATTGAAGGAAGTGAGCCATGGCCGGAAGATCAGCCTTTGGATCTGAGTGATGGAGAGGCGCCTAACGAAGATGCGGAAGACGGAGATTCAACTTCATTCGAATGGGATTTGAGCGGGGGTGACGATCCGGAACAACCGACCTTATTTTGATGGTATTGTTTGTTCCATCGAAAAGTGTTAACTTGAATAAATTACACGGATTGCAATGAGATGGATCACTTTTTTTGCTTTGATTGTCAGTACCACAAGTATTGCTCAGATCAAGGTGTATTTCAATCATTCGGTCGACCACAATGCGTCATCGATCACAGATGCGCAGTACAGTAGTCATCTGGAAGATACCATTGTGAAGTTAATAGATGAAACAAACACTACATTAGAAATTGCCGTTTGGGACAATGGTAGTTCAGCCATTGTAAGTGCCTTAAATGCGGCACATGCGAGAGGTGTCGCCGTCCGATATATCTCTTCCAGTAATTCAACTAATTCAGCTTTGTCAGGTCTGAATGCTGCTATTCCTTATTTGGAAAGAAATTCAGGTCTTACGAGTAATGTGATGCATAACAAATTTATCGTTTCAGATCATCATAAGGTTTTGATGGGATCGATGAATTTTGGTATGGGTAGCATGGTGGATGATTATAACAATATTGTGATTATCGATGATGCTAGTTTGGCAAACAATTACTTGATCGAATTCAACGAAATGTGGGGAGCGTCAAGTGGCAATCCCAATACAACAAACAGTCGATTTGGTCCGGATAAGCTGGATAATACAACGCATCAATTTACAATCAATGGAAGTCAGGTGGGATTGTATTTTTCTCCTTCTGATCAAACAACACAACAGATTGTTAATGCGATCGATCAGGCGGATCATACCTTGGAGGTGGCAATGTTCACGTTTATCAATAATGACTTAGGGGATGCTGTGATTGCAGCTGAACAAAGAGGGGTGAATGTGCGAGCTATCATTGAAAATGTGGGGTATATAGGTTCCGAATACAACGGACTTGTGAATGCAGGAGTTTCCGTGCAATCACATGCAACTGTTAGTTATGATTTTCATCACAAGTATTGCGTGATTGATGCAAATTACCCGGCTTCGGATCCAGTTGTAGTAACTGGAAGTCATAACTGGACAAATTCTGCAGAAACCGAATATGATGAGAATACCTTGATTATCCATGATGCTATTGTGGCGGGTATGTATTTGGAGGAGGTCAATCAACGCTTTAATGAATTGAATGGTACGGCTGAGCTATCAGAAAGCAAAGAAGCAACTGTTCAAGTGCTCCAAACAACTGATAATAAACTCATTTTTCTTTCGGAAGGGAAAGAACTAACGAAGTGTGTTTTGATGGACCTTTCAGGAAGTGTATTGTCAGCAAAAGAGTTAACAGGGTTCTTCGATTATTTGACTATAGATCATCTTCCGACCGGAGTTTACTTCGTGCAGGTCGAAACAAAAGAAGGATATCAGGAGGTCAATCAAATAGTGATCAGGTAGGCCCTGTTCAATTATTGATGTAAACAGTTATTATGAAAGCAGCAGGAAAAACGTTTATTGTAACGGGAGCAGGAGCAGGGATGGGGAAACAGTTAACGTTGCAACTGTTGGAAAAGGGTGCACGCGTGGCGGCCTTAGATCTTCATGCGGAATATTTGGATGCTCTAAAAGAAGCATGCTCCAAATATGGTGGTAAATTATCCACGCATGTTGTAAATATGGCAGATAAAGAAGCCGTTCTTGCTTTGCCAAATACAGTAATTGGACATCACGGTCAATTAGATGGCGTTTTCAACAATGCAGGAATCATTCAGCCATTTGTTCGTATCAATGATCTAGATGAAGATGCCATTCAACGTGTAATGAACGTGAATTTTTACGGGGTTTTGAATCTTACCAAAGCCTGTCTGCCAATATTGCTGAAACGACCGGAAGCACACATTGTGAACACATCTAGCATGGGTGGTTTTTTACCGGTTCCCGGACAAGGAATTTATGGCGCTTCAAAAGCTGCGCTCAAATTGATGACAGAGGCATTGTACGCGGAGTTGTTGCCAACGAATGTGCGAGTAACGATTGTATTTCCAGGTGCGATCAAAACGGATATCACCAAGAATTCCGGTGTGACTTTTCAAATGGATGAAAAGATGGCGCAAAAAGAACATAAGACCTTGTCCGCTGAAAAAGCAGCTGCAATCATGATTCAGGCAATGGAAAAGAACAAGTTCCGTGTACTTGTAGGTAGTGATGCAAAATTCATGGACTTCTTATACCGCATCAGTCCGGGCTTTGCAACGCGGTTTATCGCGAAACAAATGAAGGACCTATTGAAATGATCTACTGCATTCCCAAACGACGCATGTGACGGAAATGCGATTTTAATGCATCGAATGTTGTTGGAAAACTGTGGTAGGATACTCCATGCTCTTCACACGTCTTGGCAATGATCTTTTGAAGTGCCGGATAATGCACGTGTGAAACACGAGGGAACAAGTGATGGACAGCTTGGTAGTTCAATCCACCCAAGAACCAGCTTACTACTTTATTGTCTACTGCAAAGTCACTGGTAGTTGCAATTTGGTGCACAGCCCACTCATTCTCAAGAGTCAATTTATCCGAATCCAAATGTTCAAAGGAAACATTGTCAACAACGTGCGCCAATTGGAAAACGAGGGACATGGTGAGTCCAAGGAAAACATGCATTAAAACAAATTGTGTGATTCCAATGCCCCATCCGGAAAAATAGACCGGCAGGAAGAAATACATAAAGAAATACAAGATGCGTGAAAACCAAAACACGAAATGATCCAATGCTTTCATTTTAGCAAGTGGCATGTTGTAGTGGTATCCACCAAAATAGATCTGAAAATCTTTCACCACAATCCAGTATAGCGTGGAAATAGCGTATAAGAAAGGCATATAGATATGCTGAAAACGATGAGCAGAATATCGTGGTTGAGTTTCGCACATGCGTAACAAGGGTGTTTTAGCAATGTCGTCATCCATTCCGTCCACATTCGTATAAGTGTGATGGATTAAATTGTGTTTTTGTCTCCACATGAATGCATCACTTCCAAGTGCATTCATGGAAAGTCCAAACCAATAGTTAACCGACTTCTTATTCGAAAAGGCATCATGACAGGCATCGTGCATGATATTGAACCCTACCAAGGCTTGAACAAACCCCAATAAAGCCGCAGAAACTAGTTTTAGCGGGGTAGCTATTGGAGCAAACATTCCGACATAAAACACAATATACAATGCAATCAGCGTTGCGGCTTTGGAATACAATTGGAAATTTCCTGTCGGTTCAAGCTGATTTTTCGCAAAATAATCGTCGACAGCTTGTCGTAAACTACTAAAGAATGCTCCTTTTGGTTGAGAAAACTGAACTATTGCCACGTAATTTTTCTTTGGGCAAATTTACAAACAAAATGTGGAACTGCGAGTTGATGGTTGCTGCATACCGTGAAAAGGCTGGGCTCTAATTCAATGTTCACGCAATTCTTTTTCAATCTGCTGTAAGAATTTCCGATTCTTATTTCTCTTTTCTACCTTTGCATTGTCAGGGGTGATTTCTCTCCCGCGGTCTGTAAATGAGGAAAGGATGGTTGTTCTCCGTGACGAACAAGTAGCAAGCACGATAAATTTTTTGAAAAATGGAAACAATGGAAAAATTGTCATCAGAAGCATTAATGCAGTTGGAGGATCGTTACGGAGCACACAATTATCACCCATTACCTGTGGTTCTTTCAAAAGGAGAAGGCGTTTATGTTTGGGACGTTGAAGGAAAACGCTATTTCGATTTCTTGTCGGCATATTCGGCAGTGAACCAAGGTCACTGTCATCCAAAGATCATTCATGCATTAACGGAACAGGCGCAAACATTGACCTTGACTTCTCGTGCATTTTACAACGATGTTTTGGGAGTTTATGAGAAATATGTGACTGAATATTTTGGTTTTGATAAAGTCTTGCCAATGAACACGGGGGCGGAGGCTGTTGAAACGGCTATCAAATTGGCTAGAAAATGGGGTTACGAGAAAAAGGGAGTCCCTGAAAACCAGGCACAGATCATTGTATGTGAGCAGAATTTCCACGGAAGAACGACTACAATTGTTTCTTTCTCTTCAGATCCGGATGCCAATAAAAATTTCGGTCCTTTTACGCCGGGCTTTATAAAAATACCATATAACGATTTAAGCGCATTAGAAAGTGCCTTAAAGCAGCCTAATGTTGTTGGTTTCTTAGTAGAACCAATTCAAGGTGAGGCAGGAGTATATGTTCCGGATGAGGCATATTTGGAAGGCGCACGCAAATTGTGTTCCGCAGTGAACGTGTTGTTGATTGCTGACGAGGTTCAGACCGGAATTGCACGTACAGGAAGTTTGTTAGCCGTTTGTGGAAACTGCTCTTGTGAAAAGAAATGCGAACGACAGTCAACTTTCGTTCAGCCCGATATTTTAATCCTCGGAAAAGCTATTTCTGGGGGTGTTTACCCGGTATCTGCCGTCTTGGCTAATGACGATGTTATGATGGTTATCAAGCCCGGACAACATGGTTCAACGTTTGGAGGGAATCCATTGGCGGCAAAAGTTGCAATGGCTGCTCTTGACGTTGTTGATGACGAACATTTGAGTCAGAATGCCCGAAGATTGGGTGAGTTGTTTCGCGCTGAAATGAACCGAATCATCGAAAAAACGGATCTTGTATTGAAAGTACGTGGTAAAGGATTGCTGAATGCTATTTTGGTAAACGATACTCCGGATAGTTCAACAGCATGGAATTTGTGTGTAGCCATGAAAGAAAATGGTCTTTTAGCTAAACCAACTCATGGTAACATCATTCGCTTTGCACCACCTCTAGTTATGACTGAGGAGCAATTAATGGAGTGTGTTGCGATTATCGAAAAGACAATTTTGAACTTTCAAAAGTAACCCGTTAACCTCGGTAGAATCGCCGTTTTTTTTTGGATAAAATGTCAGCTTTCTGATGCCATTGAGAATAAATGTACTTTTACAAGACTGGATAATGTGAGGTTTAATTGTAGGTCTTCATTCAACTTAGAAATTGTCCAGAAAGTTTAAAGCAAGCTGAAAAAACAAACAGCAAGCTAAATCGAAGTAGTACAAGTAAGGGCATTTATCCGTTAGAATAGCCTTCTAAATTTGAACAAATGACCATCAAGTTGATGGATTTTGGCAGGATGAATTAGCTATATTTGCACGAATTAAAAAACACAAAAATATTGGCAACAAAGATCAAATTTGGAACAGATGGTTGGAGAGCGATCATCGCGGACGAATTCACGGTTGAAAATGTAGCACGTGTTGCATATGCTACGGCAAAATGGTTGAAACAGTCAGGCTGGAAAACCCGTGTCGCATTAGGACACGATTGTCGTTTTGCGGGAGAATTATTTGCTGAGACTGTAGCTAAAGTGCTTTTGCATGAAGGAATTGATGTGAAGATGAGTCACGGATTTGTTTCAACTCCAATGATCTCGTTGGCTGCCAATCAATTGGACTGTGGGCTTGGAGTTATTCTTACAGCATCCCATAATCCGCCGTCTTACAATGGTTATAAACTGAAGGCCCACTACGGTGGACCATTGACTCCAGATAAAGTTCAAGAGATAGAAGATATCATTCCGGATACAGTTCCATTTGATTTTGCAAAGGTAGATTTGAGTGATTATGAGATCAGCGGTGAATTGGAGATCGTGGATTTTGAAACTCGTTACGTGAAGCACATTGAAGCGAATTTTGATCTGGAAGTAATTCGTAAATCAGGATTGAACCTTGTGTATGATGCCATGTATGGAGCGGGACAAAATGTGATCCGAAGAATTTTACCGGATGTACAATTGTTGCATTGCGATTATAATCCATCATTCAAAGGTCAAGCACCTGAACCAATTCAAAAGAACTTACAAGAATTAGAAACTTATATTAAGTCTAAAGGAAACATCCACTGTGCGCTTGCAACAGATGGTGATGCGGACCGAATTGGTTTGTACAATGGTTCCGGAGAGTTCATTGATTCGCACCACATCATTTTGTTGTTGATGCATTACCTGGTGAAATATAAAGGTATGACCGGTAAAGCGGTGACTGCATTTTCAACTACCCCGCGTGTAGGAGTAATGGCAAAACACTACGGACTTGATTTCGATGTGGTAAAGATCGGATTCAAATATATCGCTGGCATCATGGTAGAAGAAGATGTGTTGATCGGAGGAGAAGAATCAGGAGGAATTGCTGTTAAGGGTCACATTCCGGAACGCGATGGTATCTGGATGGGCTTGATCATTTGGGAATTCATGGCGAAATCAGGGAAAACACTGGATGAATTGATCCAAGAAGTTTATGAAATCGTGGGGTCTTTCAAATTCGAACGCAATGACTTGCATATTACAGAAGATATGAAACAAGCCATCGTTGCAAAATGTGAGGCCAATGCATACAAACAATTTGGAAAGTATACCGTAGATCACGTTGGTACTGTCGACGGCTGGAAGTTCTTTTTTGATGCCGACCGTTGGTTGATGATCCGTGCCTCTGGAACAGAGCCTGTTTTGCGTACCTATGCAGAGGCTCCTACGCTAGAAGAAGTACGAGAGATTCTCAAAATAACAGAAGAAACAATTTGTAACTAAATAGAAGGCGATCGAAAGGTCGCCTTTTTTGTTGCTAGTAGGATTTCAAAAAAAAACTGGAACAAGCGCTTGAAATAACTGTTTGTAGTGGTAACTTAATGCCGCTAAAACTTAAAACGAGCAAATGAAACAGTTAATTCTCTCCATGGCTATGATCCTGATATTTTCGGTGATCTATGGCCAAAAATCACCGCATTACGACCAGAAACCTTACGTTGACGGGGAATTCCTGATCCAATTGAATGCAGGAACTTCAGCAAAAGAAGTTCTACAAAAACTTCCTCCATCTTTTGGTGTTCAATTGGTAAAAGAACTTTCAAAACCAATGCGTATTTGGAAGATCACCTTTGATCCGAACGCTGTAAGTGCGTCTGAACTACAACGGCAATTGATGTTAATGCCACAGATAAGTGAAGCAGATTACAACTACCACATTCAATTGCGGTCTACCTTGCCTTCTGACCCAAGTATTAATCAGCAATGGCATCACAACAATACCGGGCAAACAGGAGGTACAAGTGACGCCGATATAGACTCGGACCTGGCTTGGGATATCACGACAGGAGGTACGACAGCAACAAATGATGATATCGTTATCGCATTGATCGAGAGTGGAAATTTAGATCACCAAGATCTTACAGGTAACCGTTGGTTCAATCCGGCAGAAATTGAAAACAACAACATTGATGACGACGGAAATGGTTACATCGATGATTATCATGGATGGAACCCTATTCAGAATAATGATAACTACGGGACAGGTGCTCATGGTACGAATTGTCTCGGAATGATGGGGGCTAAAGGAAATAACAACTTGAACGTGGTAGGTGCAAACTGGAATGTTAAATTAATGGTAATCGGTGATTACAGTATTTCCACTCAGGCTGATGCGATAGAAGCTTATACCTACCCATTGATAATGCGTCAACGTTGGAATAATTCCAACGGAACAGAAGGAGCTTTCGTAGTAGCGACGAGTTCTTCATGGGGTATAGATGGTGCGAACCCGAACAATTATCCATTGTGGTGTGCTTTTTACGATACACTTGGTAAATATGGAATTATTAATGTTGGGGCAACTACCAACTCAAATTTAGATGTGGATGTGCAGGGAGATATGCCAACAGCGTGTAATTCTCCATACATGCTTGGTGTTGGACGTACTGATCACAACGACAATACTGCAGGAGGTTATGGCGATCAAACTATTGAGTTTGGAGCACCTGGAATCAACGTGGTTACTACAAGTGGAACGACTGGAATCACTACCACAACAGGTACTTCCTTCTCTTGTCCATTAACTGCTGGTGTGGTCGCATTGGCATACTCAATACCTTGTACGGATTTCATGACCATTGTTAAAAACGATCCACAGCAAGGAGCGGATCTCGTATTGGATGCATTGATGAACGGAACTGATCCTAAGGCACAATTGGCGACAAAATTCATTTCTGGAGGACGCTTGAATGCGCGAAACACACTAGACGAATTGATGGGTGTTGCATGTACAGGTGCCCCACTTTGTTTGACTCCATCTGCTTTGGCAACGGGATCATTGACAGATACATCTGGTACAGTTTCGTTCACGGCATTTAGCAGCGCAACAGCAAGTTTGTTGTATTACCGTGAAGTCGGTATAAGCCAATTCACCTTTGCAGGAGCTGTAACTGCGCCCTATGTTTTGGATGGATTAGCAGATTGTACCGAATACGAAATCATGATGCGCTCTGTTTGCGGATCCGATACAAGTGGCAATACGGGTGTAATTACTTTTAGGACTACGAACTGTGGAAATTGTATTGATTTACCTTACTGCACAAGTGGTGCGACAGACGGACAGGACGAATGGATCAACGCTTTCACATTGAATGGTGTAACGCATACATCGGGAAATGATGGCGGTTTTGCGGATCACGGAGCAGTTCTAGGGGCAAGTTTACAACAAGGAGCTACTTATCCAATTGCGATCGATGTAGCTTGGGCATCTACTCAATACAATGAGTATTCCCGAATTTGGGTGGATGTCAACCAAAACGGAACTTTCGAAACAACTGAAAAACTTTATGATCAAGGGGCAGCTTCGCAAACAGATCCGAGTGGAACGATTGCAATTCCTGCAAATGCTGTATTAGGTGAAACAAAACTGCGTGTGCAAATGGCTTATCAGGGTCAAGGTCAAACGTCATTACCAGCAATTTGCGGTGATTTCACTTATGGCGAGGTTGAAGACTATTGCATTACAATTGTTGCCGGTTCTGGAGCCTCTTTGACTGAATTGAATTGGTCTGCATTAGTTTTTCCTAATCCAGCGAATTCATCATTCACTGTTCAGCAAGCCCATGGCGTTTCAAAAGTTCATTTACGCGATCTGAATGGTAAAAACATGCGAACTCAAACTTTCGTTAATGGTCAGACCGAAGTTCAAACTCAGGATCTAGCATCAGGGATGTACGTCTTGATTTTCGAAGATGATCTGGGTGTGAAAGGACAGTATCGAATTCAAATCATACATTAAAAGAAAAGAGAGGGAAACCTCTCTTTTTTTATTCTACAACGCGAATGCCATGCGTGGCAGCTTCACATTCGTTGCAATAGGTCTTGCCATCGCAGCCTTTGACTCCGGGACAGTCAGTTGTGCACCCCATACTCTGATAGGCTTTTTCTAACTCCGGATCATAGCAGCTGTGTTTTTTGCAGGAAACGATCAACAGGGATAAGAATCCACATACAAGAATTAACTTCATGACTTTCATTTTATGCATGCAATTTATGGAATTCTTGTTTTTGGGACAATACCTGTAATTAATTCGTCCTCAGTAATGCATACATCCAGTATATTTGTCTAAAATCAGAAGCATGTCAGGCAATACCTTCGGTAAGTTGTTTCGAGTAACGACATTTGGTGAATCTCACGGTAAAGCACTGGGTGGGGTCATTGATGGCGTTCCAGCGGGGTTTGAATTGGATCTAGCACAAATCCAACAGGAATTAGATCGTCGCAAACCCGGACAAACCGCAATTGTAACGCAGCGTAAAGAAGGTGATGTTGTGGAATTCTACAGCGGAATTTTTGAAGGAAAAACAACGGGAACTCCAATTGGGTTCCTGATCCAAAATACCAATCAACGTTCTGCTGACTATGCGGAAATGACACAGGCTTACAGACCTTCCCATGCCGACTTTACTTATGATCAGAAATACGGATTTCGTGACCCAAATGGCGGAGGAAGGTCAAGTGCACGGGAAACCGCTTGTAGAGTAGTGGCTGGAGCGATTGCTAAACAATTTTTGTCTTCTATTGGAATTCGAGTTGAGGCTTTTGTAGATCAGGTTGGATCGATTCGATGGGAGGGGACATGGAATGAAAGTTTAGTCGCGGTGCGCGAAAGTAATCCGGTTCGAGTTCCTGATTTGGAGATCGCTGAACAAATGGAAGCGCTGATTCGTGATGTGCGCAAAAACGGAGATACTATTGGAGGTTGTGTTCGTTGTGTCGTGACGGGAGTCCCTGCTGGAATTGGCGAACCTGTTTTAAGGCATCAAAAACCAAATGTTGGAGCAAATTATCCCATAATTACGCCCACCGAAAATGACGAATTTAATTCGGATACACTGGGTTTGCAGTGGCA
>CAYLJB010000050.1:0-19789 GCA_964383785.1 uncultured Fluviicola sp. | reverse complement strand
CATGCCGGTTGGACGTAACGTAGCAGAATACATCCGCTTGGTAGACGCTTACACACACGTGCAACAACACGGAGAAGTTTGTCCTGCAAACTGGGAAGAAGGAAAAGACGCGATGAAAGCTGATCGCAACAGTACAGCTGATTACTTGAGCAAACACTAAGCGCCATGTTTACAGAGTTGACAGAAGATAAATTGGAACAATTGCTTCAGGCGAATGCCAAAGTGATGGTTCAGTACGGTGCAGCTTGGTGCGGGAACTGTAAGATTACCAAACCGAAGTTCAAGCGTATGGCTGAGGAGAATCCCGACATGGAATTCTACTACGTAGATGCTGAGTTGTTGCCGAATTCCCGCAAGTTTGCCGATGTTTCGAACTTGCCGACTTTTGCCGGCTTTGTAAACGGACAATTGGTGAAACAAGCCCAAGGAAACAAAATAGAAACCATTCAAGAAGTACGCGATGCGGTTGCCGGTAATTAAGCACATGGTGTCATTCATCGAAGCAAACGATGAAGACTACGTGAACGAAACGATTGAAACTTTGGAACATCTGATCGATGCGCCAGGTTTAAAAGATGAGGAATTGGATGCGATCGGTGAGATCTTGTCGAATTTCTCGGGAGCGTTGGAAGTTCACCGCGAAATGAAAAATGGCAAATCGCAGCGTGATGCGCTGAACGATTTCATGAAGCGGGTAACCGGTTCGATTGATAAATAAGCAAAAACGGTCATCACTTCGATGACCGTTTTTTGTTGGTTATTTCAATTGCAATTTGACGATTTGGTAATGGGATTTGATCACCCACAGGTTTTGGAAAAATTGCCGTTGCCCCAGGTGTTCTACATTCAGTTGGTTCAGATCCAATGGCGTATAGCCTGCAGCCAGTTTTTGCAATTTTTGTTCGGTACGGTTCACCGAAGCCACCAATTGTTTCCAATCGTTGTAGAGTTTCGGCGTGGCGAACAATCCGATATGTGCATCCAGCGGAAAGGTTTGCATCGCCTGCTCGCGTGAAGCTTCAGTGGTCCCCGGATCTACTCCTGCCAATTCAAAACCCAGATCTTCCAGTTCCTGAACTTTCGTTCTCAGCAGGTCGATCTCCGTTGTCAGTTCTTGGAAGCTTGTGCTATCTGCAGGCTTGTCCCAAACGATCGGCTTTTCTTCCGAAAGTCGCAGCAAAAGCACCGAAGATTGATCCAAAGCCACGTTCATCTTGGTACTGCGGTGTAAATTGAACATCGCAAATAGCAATCCTCCGGCAGAGAACATCAACACCGCATTCACCATTGTGTTGAACCGCATTTCTGGTCGGCGAATACGTGTGATCAAATACAAAGGCACATAAGCAAATGTGAATCCTACCACACCGGTCAGCATCAACACATTGGCGAACGGCCAGTGCATGATCTTGAACAGAAATCCCAGTGAGGCAGCAATACCAAGCAGGAAGCCCAAAGCAAATACCAATCGGTCGCTTTTTGTGGTTTCATCCCGAAACTTCAGAATGATCATCAAGGGTAAAAAGAGTAAGGCAAAAATGGCTACTCCCAGTACGATCGCAATTCCGGCTCCCGGTAAATGTGCGATCTTCAATATAGAACCCGTTAGGGTAAAAATGGCCGAAGTGATACCGGCGATACTCAATGTTCGTTTCATGGCGTAAAAATGTTTGAAGGTGATCAATAATTCAGCCTCCTCCTGAATTTCACGCAAGTTGTCTTTGAAAAAACGAGGCCAAAGCGCTTGCAGGAACCGGTGAAAGTCGTCCGCTTCCGACATTTCCTGCTCGATGATACAACAAACGTGATCTACGAGATTCCATAGGAGATCATCCAAGGTAATCCCGCGTTTGCGAATTTCATCGGCAATGAAATCAACTTGCTCGTCGGTTACTTTATACATTCCCAGTTGCAGGCGCGGTGTTCAACAAGAATCGTAAGGTGTTCATAAAATCGGTTAACTCGTTCACTTTTTCCTGAGCCGTCGACTGCCCTTGTTGGGTTAACGAGTAGTACTTACGGACCCGCTTCCCGATGAATTCTTGTTCGGTTTGCAGATCTCCCTGAGCTTCCAATGCATGCAAGGTTGGGTAGAGCGCCCCTTCCGTTATTTGGATCTTCTCAGCAGTCAATTCCTTCACACGCTGTGTAATTTCATAACCGTACATTCTCCCCTGCTCTTTTAGAAGATTCAGCACGATCGTTTTCAGCGTTCCTTTTATTAATTCTGATGAATACATAGAACAAATATACATAAGTATTTTAGGTATGCAAACAAATACCTAAGTTTTTTATGTATTTATTTCATATCGACTATTTTTTCATGATCAAATGCACGGTCAACCGGCTCCCACAATTCCACGCGATTGCCTTCTGGATCCAGGATGTGCAGGAATTTTCCGTATTCATAGGATTCGATCTCGTTACAGAGTTTTACTTCTTTCTGGATGAGAATTTCCTTCAATGATTCCAGATCATCCACCCGAAAATTGAGCATGACCTGTTGTTTTTCCGAACCGAAATAGTCCGTAGAAGCAGGAAATGTCCCTAATTGAAAGTATCCTTTTTCAGAATGACCGTTGTTGAATCCGAATAGTACGCCGTAATCATTCGGTTGCAAACCGAGCACCTCCTCGAACCAACGTTTTATCTTATCAGGGTCCTGATATTTGATGAACACACCTCCTATTCCAATTGCCTTTGCCATAATAGCTTCGTTTCTACGAAGAAACCATTTTTTCCTGTTCTATGACGCTTTTAGGCAACTTAAACTTATTTGAACGCAGAGTGCATAGAGGAAGGAAGAACGCAGAGCATAAATTTGAACTTTTGATCTATTGAACTTTCGTTTTGAACCATTTGATCTTTTGAACATTATTCTCAATTAATAATTCATAATTCTGCATTCATAATTCTGCATTTTCAATTATTTAAACCTAATACTTCTTCAATTGTTCTCGAATAATATACCTTTGAAACGTGAGTAAAAAAGCGGTTGTTATTGGATCGGGAATTGCCGGATTAGGTGCTGCATTGCGCTTGAGAGCAAAAGGTTATGCGGTTGATGTTTACGAGAAGAACGACTATCCAGGTGGCAAATTGACGGCTTTTAAATTGGGGGCATACCGTTTTGATGCGGGACCTTCACTTTTCACGATGCCCCAATACGTGGAAGAGTTGTTTGCCTTATTCGGTGAAGTTCCTAGCGATCATTTTGAATACATCAAACACCCTACAGCTTGTCACTATTTCTTTGAAGACGGCACTTTTCTGCCATTTTATGGCCACCAACAGCGTCTTTTGAAATCCGTTCAAAAAGTATTGCACATCGATACCAAACCGCTTGAGGATCATTTGGAATTGAGCGCCTACATTTATCAAAAAACGCACAAGGTCTTTTTAGAGCAAAGTCTGCATTCATTTAAGAATTACTTTTCTGCAGACATATTACGTTGTGTTGCTGCAATGCCGTGGCTGCATCTTTTTGAGTCGATGCACAAAGTGAATCACAAAAAATTGAACCATCCGAAACTGGTGCAGATCTTTGACCGCTATGCCACTTACAATGGATCTAATCCTTATAAAGCTCCGGGAATTTTGCACATCATTCCGCATTTGGAACACGGTTTTGGAACCTTCTTTCCGAAGAAAGGAATGCACGCCATAACAGAATCACTTGTAGATCTAGCAAAAAGACATGGTGTTGAATTTCACTTAGGAACCGCGGTTACGGAAATTCAAACCCAGGCAGGAAAAGCACAAGGAATACAGATCAAGAACCAAGTTGGCGAAGTACAAACGGTAACCGCTGACCTTGTCATTTGCAACTCCGATGGAAAACCTGCCTAAAAAAACCTATTGCCTATACTAAAAGCTCCGGCGAAAACCATGGCTCAGGAACCAAGTAGTTCCGCTATGATCTTTTATTGGGGAATTGGAAAACGCTTTGAAAATATTGATCTCCACAACATCTTCTTTTCGGAGGATTATGAGACCGAGTTTGCACATATTTTTGATAAGAAGTCGGTTTACTCAGACCCAACGGTGTACATTCACTGTTCATCCAAAGTCGTCCCGGAAGATGCTCCAGAAGGCAAAGAAGCCTGGTTCGTCATGGTGAATGTTCCGGCAAATTCCGGTCAGGATTGGGATCGAATGCGGGTTGAGATTCGGAAAAATGTGCTCACTAAATTGTCTCGTATGTTAAAAACGGATATTGAGTCCTTGATCGAAGAGGAAGATTACCTGGACCCGGTAAGGATCGAGCAACGCACGAGTAGTTTTGCGGGCGCGCTATATGGCGCTAGTTCCAATGACCGAATGGCTGCTTTTTTCCGTCATCCGAACGCTTCAAAAATCGAAGGCTTGTATTTTGTAGGTGGAAGTGTGCATCCCGGTGGGGGAATTCCACTGTGTTTGCTATCCGCCAAAATAGCGAGTGAATTTATTCCGGACATATCGCACTAATACTCTTGGAATGAGATTCTTTCCAATTCTGATTTCGATGTTCTTCTGGGTGAGCTGTTCTCAAAAAACCAGTCCACTCTTCATGAATCAAAACTATTATTGGGAAGGAAAAGTGCTGCATGGAATGGCCCATGGATTTGGACATGCATACCAGATTGGTCCGTTGAAAACACAAACCCTGCGTTTTGTCGGTAATACCGAAATCAGTTATCCTAAAGGCAAAGGTAATTGGTACGCTGATTTTGTCACTTCCGGAAATTGGGATGAAGGATCTTGCCTTGACCCGATCTATTTTTTAAGAGAAATCAGCCTTTCGGAATCAGGAACATTTCAATTCATTGAAGGAGGAAGAATATTGAAACTTACATCAAAGTCAGCACCGAACTGGCATCCATTGTATTATTTGGCACAAGCTGATTCTGTAGAGGTTAGTTCTTCTGTTGATTCCATGTATTTGTTGATCCCTGGTGTTTCTAATCCTGACGATGCGAAAGGAACTCACTATTTTTTCTCAGGAGAATCCAGTCGATCGGGAATCAATTCCAATAGTCGTTACACGTATTTCTTAATTGAAGTTGATGGTGAAGTGCGCTATCGCATCATGCAAACGGTCTACACCTTTGATTCCAAGCGAGAAGAAAGTTGGGAACTCATCTATCAAAAAGGGGTATCAACAGAAGATTTGACAAAATACCTTTCATTTTTATCATTAAAAACTAAATTAGGCCTATGATAATTCATCGGTCTACATCACTCAACAACAGCCAAATAGCTCAGATCCACCAATTATGGAATGAAGAATACCCCACTAACTTAAATGGTCGCTTTTCGATCTTATTGAACGAAACTGAAAACCATCGCCATTTTTACATCCATAACGAAGCAGGCGATATCATAGCCTGGTGCGCTTTATTTGTCAATGAAGGACAAGAACGCTTTTCCATCATTGTTTCGAGCAGAACGAAGGGACTTGGTCTTGGAAAAAGGCTGCTAGATGCCATGAAAGCGGAAGTGCCCACATTTAGCGGTTGGGTAATTGATCATGGGAATGATGTATTACAGTCAGGAGAAAAATACCGATCTCCAATCGATTTTTATTTGAAAAACGGTTTTGAAGTAGTTCATGAAGAGCGTCTGGAAACAGCTATTATTTCATGTGTGAAGGTAAAATGGAGCAAAACTTGAGTCTTAAAATCCAGTAGTTATTAATTATTAAATGAAAAAGCTGATAAAAATCATTTCTTGAAACTCACCATTTCGCTATATTGTTCTTGAATTGGCTTAAACACATGAAACACCCACTATTGACAAAGCTGCCCCGTGGGCAGAAAAGACTTCTATATCTCGTCCTTTTAGCAATAACAATGATCGATATGATCTCAAAATGGCATGATGGAGGCTTTACCGGATTAATATCTTTCAAACTGGAAATAGAGATCATTTTGCTTTATTTATTGATCTATTTTAACCCTCTGGGAATACGATTGATATTGGCCTCTGTGATGATCTACCTCATATATTCCATTGTCAGCGACACCTTTATTCACGATCAAATACCGATCTCGAGAAAATTTGCTTTTAGATTTGTTCTCCCTACCAATAATCGTATCACATTATTTTTCATACATTTAGCAATATATTTTTCTCTACTTTTAACAACACTTTTTCGTCAAAGAAAAAAAACGCTTATGAAACAGTTAATCTCTCTAATAGGGTTCCTGATTATTACAGGATTTGCATCTGCTGCTGATAATTTCACTGTACAATGGAATTTCATTAATGTGATAGATGGTTATGACCATGATAATAAGATCCAAGTATTTATTGACGGAAAACTCCAAGCTGAGTCGGAAGTTTTTAAACAAACCAAAGTAGGCAAAGTAAGCATGACCGTTACTCCTGGATCTCATCAAATCAGAATTGTTGACCTTGCACTTTACGAAGGAAAATGGGAGGAACATTCCATTGAAAACGACTATTCTATTGATGCTAATTACGAAGCAGAACATAACTTCAAGAAGAAGAGTAATACGTTAAAAATAGTTTGGGATATTGATGTTACGAACACGGATTTTACCTGGGGAGGATCCGGAAAAGCACCGAAATCGGATGGGAAATCTATTCCTGTAACTGTATCATGGGAATTTAAAGGCATTGAAAGTGGTTACGATCACAAGTGCCGCATGGTTGTTTACGTGAACGGCAAACAAGTTCAAGTTTCGAATACTGCTTTGGAATCTGAAGGAGGTAATATGGTAGTAATGCTTCCAAAAGGAAACATTTCACTTAAAATCATGAATGAGGCCTTTTATGAAGGAGGTTGGGAAGAACACACGATAGCGAATAACTATTCGGTTGATTGCTTTCTCATCGGTGACTTCACCATTAATAAACAGAAAAAAGTGCATTTGATATTCGATATCAATACGATGGAAACGAATGTAACCTGGAAATAGAAAAAGGAGCTTAGCGCTCCTTTTTTTATTTTAATCCAAGATTATTTCATTCCGTGTGATATCCTCCATTGTTTCGCGTTTGCGAATGAGATACCCCTTTCCTTTTCGAAACAATACTTCTGCAGGTCTGCGTCGCGAATTGTAATTATTACTCATGCTGAATCCGTACGCTCCGGCATTGTAGATCGCAAGTACATCTCCCTCATTTGCTTCACCTATCGGGCGGTCATAACCAAAAGTGTCCGTCTCGCAAATGTAGCCCACAACAGTGTACAATTTCTTCATGCCTTTTGGATTGGAAATGTTCTCGATGCGATGGTAAGCATTGTAGAACATCGGTCTAATGAGGTGATTCTGTCCGCTGTTCACCCCTAAAAACACACTCGATGTTGTTTGTTTCACCACATTCACACTCACCAAAAGCACTCCGCTTTCGCTAACCAGAAACTTTCCTGGTTCAAACCAGAGTTCTAAAGGGCGGCCATAAGCCTCACAAAAGCTTGTAAATGATTCTGAGATCTTCGATCCTATCTCTTCAATGGGAGTTAAATAGTCATTCTCTTTATAAGCAACTTTGAAACCGGAACCGAAATCCATAAATGTCAGATCCGGAAAATGAGAAGCGGCATCATATAGGAGCTCTGCACCCTGCAAGAAGACATCGGCATCAACGATATCACTTCCCGTGTGCATGTGCAAACCGGTTACGAGGATCCCGTAATGATCAACGATGCGTTTAATATGTCGCACCTGATGAATGGAAATCCCAAACTTTGAATCTATATGACCCACGGAAATATTCGCATGTCCTCCTGCCATAATGTGCGGATTTAAGCGAATGCAAACTGGAACTGAATTTCCATATTTCGCTCCAAAAGCTTCCAAAATACTTAGGTTATCGATATTGATCATTACTCCCAAGGCAATGGCGTTTTCCATTTCTTGAAAAGAAACACCGTTGGGCGTGTACATGATGGACTCTGGCGTAAAACCCGCTTGTATGCCAAGCATTACCTCTTCAATGCTCACCGCATCAAGACCTGATCCCATTTTATTGAAAATGCGTAAAATGTTGGTATTTGTTAGCGCCTTCATGGCATAATGCAACTTCACATCCAAAGGTCCAAATGCTTTCTTCAAGCGCTTGTATTGTTGAATGATCTTTGTTTCATCATACACATAAACCGGAGTTCCAAACTCGTTTGCGACATCTAACAACTGTGTTGCGTTCATTGCTGTTCTATTTTTTTTGAGGTCGCAAAATTAGATGGTAATTATTTATTTCACAAATATTTTATTTTAACACATTTTGTTTGTTTTTTAACTGTACGGATTATCGCAACACCCTACCATACAAGTACGACTTACCGGAACAATACATGAAAAAGACCTGTGTAAGTTTGCTTCATAAACAAAAACAAAAAACCATGAAAAAGCTATTATTAACATCCTTGGAAATCACGCTTTACATTGCAACTGTAATCACAATTTTTTACTCTTGTAAATGGTTAGTTCTAAATTTAGAATCCACGATGTCAATCGCAAAATCAACCTTACAATAATAGACAAAACAAACTTGGTCTTGTATCAGGCATCTACAGTGTCAATTTCTGAAGAATCATCCAGTAAATAGTACCAAATAAAATGGACAAAAAATTAGTTGGTTAGAATAGTTGGTCATGACTAACCGCCGAAACATGAACTTAAAATCTACGTTTATCTGCCCGAATTTTGTTGATCGATGTTTAATAAATAAAAAAACAGATTTTATGAAAAATTTATTCTTTTTACTACTCGTTT
The DNA here is from genome assembly GCA_964383785.1 of uncultured Fluviicola sp. Lineage (GTDB taxonomy): Bacteria > Bacteroidota > Bacteroidia > Flavobacteriales_D > Crocinitomicaceae > Fluviicola. The sequence continues at coordinate 11,066 of CAYLJB010000050.1, read as the reverse complement.
TAACTATCGGCTCTTGCACAGTAACCAAACGACACTTCCGATCAGGATACTATATATCATGGAATAAAGTGAATTCGTCATCACCGAAAAATGAGAACAGATCCAAAAATGCAATTACTGTTAACAATGATCTATACAAAGAAGCTTCTTTTTCAGAAACCAGTCTCGGCAAATCAGACTCCTTGAAGAAAACCTTTCAAGCTAATTATTCACAACACGTAAACATTCCTCCTGATTCCTTAAAAACCAATGGATCTAATCAAAAACAAAAGAAAAAACCGCTTGTTAAGCGAATTGCGGAAAAACGGCAACTCAAACATCCAAAGAAGGAAAAGAAAAAACCGCTTGTTAAACGAAATGCTAAAAAACAGCAACTCGAACATCCAACGAAGGAAAAGAAAAAACCAATTGGGATAAGAATTGCTGAAAAGCGAAGACTAAAGCATCCTGAGCTGAAAGAAGCGCGCAAACAAACTGACAACGATAAGTCGTATTTATATGCGGACTCCGCAAATCAACGCACCATTAAAACAATACGAACTTTGCTATTGACGGGACTGATATCAGCGATTATGGGTGGCTTATTTTTTCTATTTTTTGATGCGTTTGCAGCAATAGTCGTCGGATTATGCATTCCAATCTATTTCGGGGTTTACAGGATCTGTATTGTGAACAGCAAAATCGAAACGCGCTATCGTTCCATTCAAAGGCGAAATTTGGTTTATCACATCATTGCGTTATCCGTATGTATCGTTATCGCGGGATCCTTAACTCTGCTTGCTTTACCCTGGTTATAACTCAGTTAGTTTCATGATCCAAAACATACTTTTTTTCAGCTAACTATAAAATCAATCGCAAAATCAACATTTCAATTAATTCAATACGATGAAAACTCTGTATTTAGTTCTACTTGTTATTTTCTTTGGTTCCTGTACGATAACCAAACGTCATTACAGATCCGGCTACTTCATCCAATGGAAGCATCATCAATATTCAGACAAATCAATGCCTGAATCAACGCTCCAATTGGCGCCTGATACACTGTTACGATCTGAAAACACTCAGATCAGTCAGAAGCAAACGAGTCATGAGCTGCAAACACACGAAGTAAAAAGTGAGAATAAAACTTCAAGTGCAACACCAGGAACTTCACAACTTAAATCCACAACGAACCCAAGAATATTGAATAAAACTGGCGAATCACATTTCCTCCAAAAGCGCCATACGACAAGCGTAAAAAGCAAAACTGAAGGAAGTGAAAATCCGAAAGACGACTTGTATGTTCGCTCGAAAAACAAACGCGTTGGACTTACAATTTTAACTTTAGCTGTTTCAGGTATTCTGGCAATAGGCCTCTCAATTTTAGTCGTGACTTTTTTAGACAATATGATCGCCGGAGCCATCTTCTTTTTATTGCCTATCTATTTAGGGATGTTACTTGTGCTAAACATCAACAACCGCAAAGAAACACGCTTTAAATCAGTTAGAACGCGAAACATGGTCTATCACCTGATAGCTATTGGCACTTGTTTATTGGCGCTGGGTTCCGTTTACCTAACATTACTTATATTGGGATTACTTTGAACCATATCCGAGTAGTTTTGTACCTTGGTGGAAATCTCGAATCATGAAACAACTTCTCATTGTATTGTTCCTTCCCATATTTGGTTACGGACAACAAACAAATGAATTGATCCTGCGATCAGAAATCAAGAAAGTAAAGCTCTTTCTTACGGCTGGTGAAATGACACACGAATCACCTCTTCAACTGAAAAAAGGAAGAAACAAGATCATTTACACCGGAATCTCGGCATTCGCAGATCCCAACTCCATTCAATTCACTGCTAGCGGAAACTTTCGCTTGGTATCGGTAAGCACCGAAATGGATTTTCTTGCGGCAGAACAATTCAATCCAAAGATCAAAGTACTGAAAGATTCACTGGATCAATTCAAGGACAAGCACCAAGCAAATCAGGATCTTATGGGCGCCTACAATGCAGAACTTGCTGTTTTGAATACCAACAGAGATCTGAAGGGTGCTAATCAAAACTTAACGGTGGAACAACTAAAATTGGCCACTGAGTTCTATCGTACAAAAACACTCGAACTGAACAAGAATATTTCGAAATTACAGCGTGAGCAACGCATACTGGATGAAAAAATAGCCGATACCCGTCGTCAGCTAACCGAACTAAACTACAACGAGAATCAACGCAGTAATCAAGTGATCATCCTAATCGATTGTGATGAATCCACCAAATTGGATGCAACATTGAAATACATTGTTTCTGACTGTGGTTGGGCCGCAACGTATGATCTTTCAGCTGTGGACGTTAATCAACCGGTACATTTGAAATACAAAGCTCAAGTTTACAACAACACCGGCAATGAATGGAAGGACGTGCAATTGACACTCTCTACTTCAGACCCAACACTTTCTGCCTCTGCACCAACTTTGAATCCGTTTTACGTGCAATACGGTCAACAAATTGAACAACAACGCTTGGGATATGTCCAAACAAAGAAAAATGATGACAACTACCGTTACGAGGTCATGAATGAAATAAACATGGCGAATCAACGCGCTTATGATAACTGGGTGTTGGACGAAAAAGATCAGAATCGCGGGGATGTACTAGGAGGTGTTTATCTGGAATCTGAAAAAATGGAAGTAAAGAAAGTGGCAACTGTCCAAATGAAGCAGATTCAGATCTCAGAACTTAATGCTGATTTCCCGATCAAACATACTTTTACTTGTCCATCCGATGCGAAACCCTACTTGGTAGAGATCAAAGAGATTGACATTCCGGCAACTTTCACACATATCAGTGTGCCGAAACTAGATCAAGGTGCTTTCTTATTGGCTAACATTGTAGGCTGGCAAGATTTGGATCTAATTCCCGGACCAACAAACGTATATTTTGGCGGAAATTATGTAGGAATGAGTGAAATTGACACTCGAACCATGAGCGACACGATGTCTCTTTCATTTGGTCGCGACCCGCGCATTCAAGTCATTCGCAAATTGAAATCTGAAATGAGTGTTAAAAAAGTAAGCGGAAGTACGAAGCGCGATACGTATTACTATGACATTCAATTGCGCAATAACCGTTCTACTCCTGTCACGATCGATGTATTTGATCAAGTACCGCTTTCAAGAAACAGTGAAATCACGATCACAACTGAAACTATTGGCACAGGAGTAAAAGATGATTTAACCGGTGAGGTGAAGTACAAAGTGACTTTACAACCTGGAGAATTGGTGAATTTAGAGATTGGCTACACGGTGAAATATCCAAAGAATGCCTCAGTTTCTGTGAAAACATTCCGCACGATCAGTGCACCATCATTTTAAGAATTGAGGGAATCAAAAAAGGCTGCGAAATAATTCGCAGCCTTTTTTTTGAGTTATCTTTCTATCAGTGAGAAGCACGTTTGATGAACGTACATTCCATAATCAAGTGTTTGCGTTGTTCAGTAGACTCTTTCAAACGATCCATTAAACGCTCAACTGTTTCAATTCCGATTTGTTTGATCGGTTGACGCAAAGCCGTAATTGGCGGTGCGAAATAAGCAAATGCATCACTGTCATCAAACGAGATCACACGCGCTTTCTCTGGTACCACAATTTGCATTGCATTCAATGCACCTACTGTTGACAAAGCCACACGATTATTCAATGAAACAAATGAATCTACACCGGATTTCAACATCTTCGAGATTACACTTTGAGCCTCTTCTTGATTATCAGAAATAGAAGCAGTTTCCATTTCAATTCCATTTTCCTTACAAGCTTTCTCCAATCCTTCAATACGCAAACGAATCGTCATAACGTCTGACAGAACCGGATGAATAACCCCTAATTTCTTTGGTTTCTTGGAGAACAGATCAACTAACTTATGCGCTTCCTCAGCATTATCAATTCCAACGAAATCCGCAAATTCATCTCCAATGCGATCCACCCAAACCACCGGAATAGGAGTTTCATCAAGAACTGGTTTCAATTCAGGAATGCCGTTACATGGCGCAATGATCAAAGCATCTACAGAGCGTAAGATCAGGTCACGCATCAATTTAATTTCCATTCCCGGATCATCATTCGTGGAAACGATGAACAAGCTGTACCCCTTCTCATACAAAGATTCTTGAATGGCCTTACTCAATTCTGAATAGAAAGGATTTGAAATATCTGCCAATACCAAACCAATGGTCTGTGTTTTCCCCTCTCGAAGCCCTTTTGCAAAGAAATTAGGAACGTAGTTTAGTTCCTTAGCCTTTTCCAAAATAAGCTTCTGCGTTTTCTGGCTGATATTGAATTGTTTTCCTTTACCATTCAGTACGAAGGACACCGTTGATTTCGAAATATTGAGACTTTCAGCAATGTCTGCGAGGGATGTGCGTTTTGCCTTCATAGATTGTTTATTGTAGTAGTTTTTTCAATTTCTGTTGTCAATTCCCCAAAGCATTTTTTTGCGAATGGTATTTAAGAAGTTTGTGTCCTCTAATTTAATCACATTAATCATATAATCTGCCTTGTGGATCAGGACCTCTTCCTTTTGACGGATACTTTTAGACATACCATCTAAGGTGATCAGGTAATTGCGTTCACGTCCCTCTACACTCAACTTAATAGGTAGATTATCCGGAACTACGACCGGTCGCACATTCAGATTATGCGGCGCAATGGGCGTGATGATATGCACCTGACAACCCGGAGTGATGATTGGTCCGCCACAACTTAAATTATAAGCTGTTGAACCAGTAGGTGTTGCCACGATCAATCCATCTGCCCAATACGAATTCAGGAACATGTCTCCAATAGTTGTATGCACGGTGATCATGGATGCAGCATCTTTTTTGGTAAGGACCACTTCATTCATGGCGAAATTATCCTTCCCAAACAACTCACGCTCGGTATCCACACGAAGTAAACTGCGTTTTTGGTAGTCATATCTGCGTTGTTTCACCAATTCCAGAGCATCTTCAAAAAAGACATCACTCACATTGGCCAAAAAGCCCAATCTTCCTGTATTGATACCCAAAATTGGCACACCGGAATTGCGGATATAACTCACGGTTTTCAAGAAAGTCCCGTCTCCGCCTATACTAAAGGCAAGATCAATACCTTTGTGAAAATCAGAATGATCAGTGAAGACTTCACAATCTGCACCGAGTCCAAACTTTTTAATCAGCTGCTCTTTCAGTTCTTTCTCCAACACCACTTGCCAACCGAAGCGCTTCATGGCAGCCAAAAAACGATCGAAGATCGGCAAAGTAGATTTTGTTATTTTCTTACTGTAAACTGCAACGCGCATCTTACATGTTTAAATAATTCATCAATGCATCATAACGGAATTGCAGATCATCCTGATCAGTAGATCGCTGAAAACTTGCTTTTACCGTGATATCATAACGCTCAAAAGAACGAATAATGCGAGACAACTCCACTTCAGAGATCTTCAAAGTCACTTCAATTTTCGTAGAATCCTGCGAAGACATGATGTACGAAGACAAGATCTTTGCATTTTCACTTTCCACTATCTGAGCAATCTTCGCCAATGAATAGTCAACGCGATTCATTTCTAAAACAATAATCCCACCTACTTCCTTGATACTGGCGGTATTCGCGATCATGGTCATCAATTGATGCACACTCGTACAGCCAACGTATTTCTCAGTTGCATCCAAAATGGGTAAAACGGAGATACGGTGTTCGGCCATTTTAGCCAACACTTCATAAATGTGCGCTGCTTCGAATACATACGGACGAGGCAAGTGATCGAACAATACATCCAGAGACAATTCCAGATCTTTTTTATCCAAAATGTCGGCCTCTGAAACCAAGCCCACAAAGTTGCCATTCTTTAGAACAGGTAAGTGAGATACTTTAAACTCCTCCATCCAGTTTAAGGCCTTTTCACCTGAATCCGTGTGAATTAACGGAGGTATTTCTTCTGTAATAACTTCTTTTGCTATCATGATATGCACCAAGGTAGGTATTTCTTCACAATTTCAGGGCCAGACTAGTTCACTTTTTAACAAATAGTTCTACAAAGTGTTTTCGGGCTGGACAACCAATACACCCTACACCAGTGCAAAACTAATGATTATCAAAACAAGCTTTGGTGGATTACTTTTTATATTTGCCAAAAACTTTGTCATGACCAAACTTAGCGTAAACATCAATAAAATTGCGACCATTAGAAACGCTCGCGGAGGAAACACACCCAACGTGGTGCAAGTGGCTATTGATTGTGAACGTTTTGGCGCAGATGGGATTACCGTTCACCCAAGACCGGATGAGCGTCACATTACCGGCAAAGATGTCGCTGACCTTTCTAAAGTAGTTACAAATGAATTCAATATTGAAGGCTATCCGGATGCGCGTTACATGGAAATGATCCAGACTTATCGTCCTGCGCAGGCGACATTGGTTCCGGATCCACCGCATGTATTGACAAGTAATGCCGGTTGGGACACCAAAGAAAATCAACAGTTATTAACCGATCTGGTACAGCAATTTCGTGCAATCGGAGTTCGCAGTTCCATCTTTATTGGAACGGACCTGGAAATGATCGAATATGCGGCTAAAACAGGTGTAGATCGCATTGAATTGTACACGGGACCGTATGCAGAGGAATTTGCTGAGAATCCGGAGAAAGCCATAGGTCCATTTGTTGCTGCTGCAAAACTGGCACACGAACTTGGCTTGGGTATTAATGCGGGACATGACCTAAGCTTGGAAAACTTGCGTTTCTTCAAGTTGCACATCCCTCATCTGGACGAGGTTTCAATCGGACATGCATTGATCTCAGACGCGCTGTATTTGGGTTTGGAAAATACCGTGCGTAAATACAAGCACTTGCTTCGCGAGGCAGACGATTCTCCTTATTCTAACCAATAAGCTTTCGCATTTTTGGTTTCTATGCGCAATCTGTGCTTTATGGAGTTATCGTTATCTACGTGAATCTCCAATACTTCTTTGCGCTCAATTTCCTCCATGTCGCAATAGATGCTACGGAAACAACTTTCAACCTCAAATTGCTCGATCTGATTGATCTCAAAATTCTGGCCCAATTCCATTTGCACGAAACCGCGCTCGAGGCCTGCTCCGCACATGCCATTCACAAATCCACTTGAAATGCACGAATACCACAATAAAACACGGTAACCAGTCTCGGTTTTTACTGAACTGAATACCTCAAAGTCACTTGCTCCTAATCCCAATTCCTTCAGATCGATCATAGAAGTGGTTGAAGTTTTATTCGGTAACATTAACCATTCATACTCTTGACCGATTCCGAAATACATGACATGCAGTCGAACGGGTAATTCTTGTTTTTTCTTGTTGGTCCAAGTTCCGGAAACTCCATACTGTCCAATTTGAAAAATGAAGCGTTCCTGATAATTTGACTTATTGCATAACTCTTCGATCAAAGTCCAAAATGCTTCTGATTTGCCGTTAAACTGTAAAACGCTATCCGCGACTGCTTGGGAATCAAAATGATACAAGACCAACGAATCGCCTAAAATGCCAACTAAAGGAATCGACTTTGTTTGCCCATCGTACTTGTACCACCCCTTAACCGATACAATACCGCGATGTTCTGGAGAATACTCCACAAATTGCAAAGCAAGCGTAATTTGAGACTTGTTCATTTCTCCTGTAATCACCTCCTGATCCTGAAAAGCTCGTTGAATCGAAAAATCTTGCCCGAATACATCTGCGACCAGAAACAAGAAACTTGAAAACAATAAATAGCGCATCCTTTACATTTTAAACATAAGTGAATATATAAAAAAACGGGAAGCCTTGACCTCCCGTTCTTCTTTCATTATTTCTTGTTCTTATACTGCGTGTTCCATAGATGTTTCGTCATCTCCCTCCAAACGCACCTTTGCAGATTTCGGGAAGAATTTGTCGCGGATACGATCTACAGTGTAATATAGTATCGGAACCACTAAGATGGTCAAAAACATGGAACTGGTCAATCCTCCGATCAAAACCCAAGCCAGACCATTTTTCCATTCTGCTCCAGAACCTGTAGCTGTTGCAATTGGAATCATACCTACGATCATAGCGATAGTCGTCATCAAGATCGGACGCATACGTTCTTTTACTGCTTCGAGCAATGCTCCATAGGTCGATTTTCCATCCGCTTTCAAGTGATTTGTAAAGTCGACAATCAAGATGGCATTCTTGGCAACCAAACCTAGCAACATCAAGACTCCAAGCATCGTGAATATACCGATGTTCATGGAAGCGAGATTGAGCGCTAAAAATGCTCCAGGTAAGGCTACCAGGATCGAGAAAATTACAACAAATGGATAGATGAAGTTATCGTACAAAGCTACCATGATCAGATAAACCAAGATCACACCGATCAACATGGCTGTACCCAAAGCTCCCATCGATTCATTTTGACGCTTGATCTCACCTCCCCAATACAAACGTACGTTTTCGTCCAGTGGTTCTTTTTTCAAGTACTTGTTGATCGAATCAGCTACGTTACCAGGCGCAGTTCCATTCACATAACAACGCAAAGTCGTATTGTTGATGCGGTTTTTGCGCTCCAGAGAACCATAACCATTCTCCACGTAAACATTAGCAAATTCTTTCAATTCCACCTGACGTCCGTCGTTCGACATAAAGGTCATAGATCGGATATCGTTCAAATTCTTGCGATCGAACTTATCCATGATCACATTGATCTTGTATTCAGTTCCTCCATCGTCGAACTTGGCGTTATCGTTCCCTGTCAACGCAAATTGCAATTGTTGTCCCACAGAGGCAATTGGCAAATTCAACTGCCCCATTTTCTCGCGGTTCAAATCCACACGAACTTCCGGATTCACCTCATCCGTAGAAATGGTCGGATCTTTAGCACCTGGAACGGATTGGATGTATTTTTTCAAGCGGCGCGCCTCCTTCATGAGCAATTCGGCATCGGTTGACGACAAGAACATCTCGATCGGTGCCTCTTCAGATTCCACCATACCAATGTTGATGGCCTTGACCTCGATCCCTGGGAATTTCTGCTGAATTTTAGCGCGAATCTCCTCCATGTATTTCTCCGTTGGGAAACGTTTTTGAACATTCGGTTTCATTTGCACCGTGATCTCAGATTTCGTCTCAGAACCAAAAGCTGCTGCTCCCATTCCGGCACTTGGTCCACCAACATTGGAGAACACCATGTCAATTACATCTTTCTGAGCCAAAAGCAATTGTTCGATCTTCAGAGTAGTCGTGTTGTTCTCCTCAAAAGTCGCACTGCGCTCGTATTTCAGTTTCAACATGAATTTACCCTGGTCTCCTTCAGCAACGAATTCCTGTCCAACAATTCCAAGTCCCATAGACGCCATCCCTGAAAAGAATATGATGATGATGACCGGAACTGCAATCTTTTTATTGCGCAAACTCCATCCCACCAAACTTACGTAAGCTTCAGTAAACTTCGTGATGCGGCGCTCGAACCAAGCAAGTGGAATGTGGAACCAATTTTTCTTCGGATCCAAATGCGTTTCCTTCGCAAAGCGCGATGCCAACCAAGGTGTAAGTGTAAAACACACAAATAAGGACATTAAAGTAGAGATCACCACAACGATCGAGAATTGCTTCAGGATATCCGCGATAATACCATCGATAAAAACAACCGGCGAGAATACCACGACATCCACCAAGGTGATCGCTAATGCGGTAAATCCAATTTCAGTCCGTCCATCGAGTGCAGCCTTGCGTTTTCCTTTACCCATTTGCAAGTGACGGTAAATGTTTTCGAGTACCACAATTGAGTCATCCACCAAAATCCCGATAACTAAGGACATCGCCAACAAAGTCATCAAGTTCAAGGTGTACCCCAACAAATACATCGCTATGAATGTAGAGATCAAGGAAGCCGGAATCGCGATCAATACGATGATAGCGTTACGCAAACTGTGTAAGAACAACAACATTACAGCGGCCACCATCAAAATAGCGATCTCCAAATCGTGCAATACCGCGTCCACCGCCTGAATTGTTGGTTTGGAAGTATCTGTTGCAACTGTGAATTTCACCCCTTGGTCTTTATACTTTTCTTCCAATGCTTTGAAGCGTTCCTGGCTCAATTTAGAAACCTCAACCGCGTTCGCATCTGATTGTTTCATCACACGCAAACCAATACCGTTGTTTCCGTTGAAACGGGACACCGTCAATTGATCTGCAGAACCATCGAATACATCAGCAACATCCTTGAGTTTCACTTCTGATCCTCCCTGATTGGATAGAATCAACTCACGCAATGCATCAACAGATTGCATTTTACCGGCCAAGCGAACCGTTAACTGCTCCGCATCACCTTTAACTTTTCCAGTTGGGAATTCGATATTGGAGGCTGCGATCATTTGATTCACCTGTGACAAAGTCAATCCGTACAAGCGCAGTTTTTCTTTGTCGATGTTTACACGGATCTCGCGTTTTTCACCCCCTAGAACCGTAATACTTCCTACCCCTTTCACTTGTTTCATTTGTGGCAAGAGCTCGTCGTCCATCAATTTCATGAACTCTTTTTCAGAGATCTTCGTGGCAACGGCACTGACTTGTAAAACAGGAGCTGCATTTGGATCGATCTTCGAAATGATCGGATCATCAGCATCTTCTGGAAGTCTTGATTTTATCTGGTTGATTTTTCGCTGGGCATTTTCCAGAGCCTGTTCGATATCTGCAGAAGGATTGAACTCGATCATCACCAAAGAAGCATTGTCCAAGGAGAAAGATGTCACTTCAGCAATATCCTCCAATGAACTCAATTCATCCTCTAAAGGCTTGGATACTTGTGATTCCACAGTAGCTGGCGAAGCTCCCGGATAAACCGTTTGGATCGTCAAGAGTGGTGGAGAGAAATCTGGCAGCAATTCGTAACTGAGCTGATTGTAGCTCAATAGTCCACCTCCAATCAAGATCGTGAAGATCACGATAATGAAGGATGGTCGTTTAATGGAAAGTTCCGTAAGTGTCATGACGCTTATTTTTGAACAGTTACATTCACGTTATCTTGCAAATTCACCTGACCTTTCACTACGATCTG
>CAYLJB010000049.1:19717-19934 GCA_964383785.1 uncultured Fluviicola sp. | reverse complement strand
TTCTGGAAAATATTACTTCCGGATTGTATCTGACGAATGAAATCGTGAGAGTCCTTACAAGCGATCCCGTTCAATAAGTGTCGGCTCATTTCAGCCGCACGACGTTTTACGTTCAATCCTCCCGGCAAAATTCCTTCTGTATTCACCCCGCGGAAGACGCATTCGCGCATCACATCCCAAATAGCCAAACAACCTGCAATGGTTTCTTCTTTGGAAC
>CAYLJB010000049.1:0-19707 GCA_964383785.1 uncultured Fluviicola sp. | reverse complement strand
GCAATTTCTTTATAGGACAAACCGGAATAGCGCAGGATTAGAAGTTGTGACTGTTGCTCATGCATTTGAGCAAGAGCCATGCGTACCAAACGACGTTCCTCATTCTGCATCACGATATCCGCAATGGATGCTTTGTTTTCCTCGCAATGTTTCTTCAGATCCGCAGCTGTTTCAATCGGATAAGGCAAATAACGACAAGATGTCTCCTCATTGGATTGCCTATCGCCCCCTTCTTTTACAACAAATCCGCCTCCAACTGAATAATAAGTATGTGCATCTTCTTTTCCGTCCATGAAAATCGCTGTCAGCGTCATCGCATTCGGGTGACCCGGCAAGGATTTATCCATGTGAAAGATCAAATCGGTTTCGGGCTCAAAGATCACCACTTGCTGTCCGTTCAATGCAATCGTCTTTGAAGTAAAGACGTGCGTCGTTTTCGGGTCGATCGTATTCACCGGAATTGTCACAGGGTCCTCACCCATCAATCCCAACAAAACAGCGATATCGGTTCCGTGTCCTTTGCCCGTTTTGGCCAACGATCCATACAGATCCACGCGCACGCGCTTCACGTTATGCAATCCCGGATCTTGAACGTATTGCTGAATAAACTGTTGGGCTGCACGCCATGGTCCCATCGTGTGCGAACTCGACGGTCCCACCCCGATCTTAAAGATGTCAAAAACACTGATCTGTTCCATGAATCGAAATATTGAGATGCAAGATACAACAGGATGCTGCACAAATCACACTCCAAGGAGCGTGTTATGAAACATCGAATGTGAATTGCGCTGAACGACTTACCGCACAAAAACCCATTCATTTGTCGAGCTCAATGGCTCGCTGAATTGGTAACCGTCTTCCTGATACAATTTGAGCGCTTCTGCATCTTGCGGATTGTTTTCCAAGATCCATCTGGTCATTTTCCCGCGTTGATGTTTGGCATACATCATCACCACTTTATATTCGCCGTTTTTAAATTCCTTGAATACGGGTGTCACAACCGCTTGCTTCACCTTCTTCCACTGGATCGCCTTGCTGTATTCCGTGGATGCGAGGTTGACGATCGTTTCTGTTTTGTCGGTTTCCTTTAGCAGGCTTTTCGTGAGTTTTTCTCCCCAGAATTGATACAAGTTCGCAGCCTTATCCGAAATCTCCCATTTAGTACCCATTTCCAAACGATAAGGAAAGATCAGATCAAGCGGCTTTAGCAGTCCGTATAAACCGGATAAAATACGCAAATCAGACTGCGCTCGCTCCAAAGCCGTCTCACTCAAGGTCGAAATATCCAATCCGCGATACACTTCACCGGTAAACAAGTACGCTGCCGGTTTCACATGATCCGTAGGTTCTTCTGCTAGCTTCCACGACTTAAAACGATTCACATTCAATTCGGCGATATCCTTGGATACGTGCATCAAATCCATCAGGTCTTTCGACTTAAACTTTTTCAGTTTGGTCACCAGGGACTTCGCTTCTTTGTGGAAGAGCGGTTGCGAAAAAGTAGAGGCTGGAATGCTGCAGTTTTCATTGATAGATTTCGCTGGAGAAATGAGAATTTTCATGGTCGTTTTTTTGAGAATATTCGTTGAAATTGCGGATTTGGATTCTTCGCGAAATTGCGAATTATAAAATTAGATAATAATACAATTATAGAATTCGATAATTCTGTAATTCTGTAATTCTGTAATTCTGTAATTCTGTAATTCTGTAATTCTACAAACAAATAATTATCGATATCTGTTGCGAGAAATCAACTTTTCCACTAAATTAAATAAGAAAACACAAAATTATGGGAGCAACCAACTTACAACCTTACACCAACGAAGAGATCTTACTAGCCACGTTCAACCGAGCACTCGCACACCCTGCACGCGTAAAAATGCTTCGACTGCTGCAACAACAAAAATCCTTTCGAAATTGCGACATGGCCAATGCCTTGAGACTTTCTCAATCCACCGTGCACCGACACATCTACACCTTGCATCAAGCCGGATTCGTTCATTTGGAATATGCCGACAAACAATATTTCGTCACACTCAACAAGGATAACCAATCCGTTTATCTGGATCTTCTGACTAAATGATCGCGCGGGGAGTATTGAATCTCCTGTTCGACGATCTCTAAAAATGATGCACCTATTCCGTCTCCGGGCTTTAGTGCTACGCATGTCCGTGGTGTTCAGCTGCTTGCTTTTTTCCAGACAAGCACTTCACATCTACCACAGCCATTGCTGGCAGCTATCGCCCTGCGCCGGGGTGTGGATGGTCTGGGGTTGTGAATCCTACACGGCGGCGTGCATATTTCGCCTTTTTAAAGTTACGAGTTAAGGGCAGGATTGCAAATCCTGCAGAGCGAAAAATTTGCACAGCAACGACTATCCCCGCGCTAGGGATTGCAGCAAGTTACCCTGTTGCCGGCCTAGCCAAAACAGGTAACGCGGAAAGCCCGACCCGAACGAAAAACAGGCGGTACGCATGGATTTTCGTGAGGGGAGCGCCCAAAAAGAAAGCCAACTTATTTCCAGCCGAAGTGCTTCTCTGCCTCGTCTACGATCTGTCCACCGATGGCCAAAGACGCCGTAGCTGCCGGAGATGGCGCATTCAATACGTGAACGGAATTTTCGTGGAACTCGAAACGGAAGTCGTCGCGGGTATCTCCATCCTCAGCCAATAACAAGGCGCGTACCCCTGCTCTACCCGGATGAATGTCATCCATGGTCAAACTCGGGATCATGCGTTGCAAGGTTTTCAAGAACAATTTCTTAGAGAAGGCACGACGGTATTCGTCGATCCCGAATTTCATGTTGTTGAAGAACAATTTCCAAGTACCCTTATAGGTCAAGGCGTCTACCGTATCGCGGAAGGAGAAATCTGTTTTTCCGTAGCCTTCGCGCTTGAAGGTAAACACGGCATTCGGACCACACTCGATCTCGCCATTGGTCATACGCGTAAAGTGTACACCCAAGAACGGGAAATCTGGATTTGGAACAGGATAGATCAAGTTCTTTACTTTGTGCTTCGCTTGTTCGGTCAATTCGTAGTAATCGCCACGGAAGCCAACCACTTTTTCTTTCAATTTCACGCCATCCTTACGCGCCAAACGGTCTGCTTGCAAACCACCACAGAAGATCAAAAATTTCGCTTCGATGTTTCCTTTGTTAGTAGCAATGATGGATTTTCCTCCTGAACGCTCAATGCCAATTACCTCATGGTTCAGTTTCATGGCACTCTTCGGTTGCAAGGACAGGGCGATCTCAGCCATTTTTTCTGTCGCTCCGCGGAAATCGATGATTCCCGTTACCGGAACCCAAATTCCTCCAATGGACTCTACATAAGGCTCGATCTCTTTTACTTGATCCGCATTAATTTTCTCGATCCCTTCAATGCCATTCGCCAATCCGTTTTCGAAGATCTTGTCCATGTGCGGCAATTCGCTTGGATCGGTTGCAGCAACAACTTTTCCGCATACATCATGCGCAATCTTGTGCTCACGTGCAAAGGCTACCAACTCATGTCGACCAGACACACAATTCTTGGCTTTTAAGGAACCCGGCTTGTAATACAAACCTGAATGGATCACTCCGGAATTGTTCCCTGTTTGATGATCGGCTAGTTTTGACTCTTTTTCGATCAATACTACCGCAAGGTCCGGGTAGCGCGACTGTAATTTGTAAAACGTAGCAGCGCCAACAATTCCACCACCAATAATTGCAACATCGTAAGCCATAGTCTGAAATATTGGTGCAAAGATAACTTGAAAACAAATAAAAACATCCCGAAGCGACATTATGTAACCGGCGAACAGCAAAAAACTTCCCATCTTTGTCTTCATGCACACAACATCCACATTCGGAGAAGCGATCATTCAACCGATCGTTGAAAGCGACAATGCCCCTTTGGCGCAAATGATCCGTGCGGTTTTGACGGAATTCGAAGCGAACAAACCGGGTACGGTATTTACGGATCCTACTACGGACAATCTGTTTGCCTTGTTTCAAACGCCGCGTTCGCATTACTTCGTGGCCAAACATCAGGGCACCGTCGTGGGCGCTTGTGGCATTTATCCAACGAAAGGTATGCCGGAAGGATGCACGGAATTAGTGAAACTCTATGTGAGTAAAACGTTTCGCGGAACGGGTTTGGGCAAACATTTGATGTTACTCAGCATTGAAGCTGCACGACAAGAAGGATACAGCGAGGTTTACTTAGAAACTTTACCCGAATTGCACAACGCGATTGGTTTGTACGAACACTTAGGATTCGAATACCTGGATCAACCTTACGGCGATTCCGGACATTTTGCTTGTGATATCTGGATGCGCAAACAGCTTATTTGAACACGCCGTAGTAAAGCGTACTGAAGCCAATGATCACCAAAATTCCAATGAGGTTGATGATCAATCCATTCTTCAACATGCGCGGCATGGAGATGTAACCCGCCGAATACGCAATTGCATTGGGTGGCGTACCAACAGGCATCATGAATCCACAACTGGAAGCCAGGGTCAATGGAATGCACAACGAAACCAGATCAAACCCATTCTTCGCAGAGAACACCGCAATGATCGGTACGAATAGCGTCACCAAAGCCAAATTGGAAAGCAGTTCCGTTCCGAAAACAGCGATCACCACCATCAGGCAAAGCAATAAGAAGTAGCCCGCGTCACCCACGCCATCAAAGATCAAGGCAATCGACTGAATGACTCCCCCGTATTCCATGCACGACGCCAAGGCCATTCCTCCTCCGAACATGATCAGAATTCCCCACGGAATGCTCTGAACATCGCTCCAGGTCAACAAAGTCTTCCCGTGTTCTTTCGAATGACTGGGTAATAAAAGCAATACGATGGCTCCGGCGATAGCGGTAATTTCATCACTCAACTTGAAATTCGGGAAGAATCCGGTTTTTCCGGCAATGATATCTTTAAAGATCCAGCCTAACACCACCAAGGTAAAGACGATCAAGATACGCCACTGGTCCTTGTTCAGTTTGTGCTTCTCGGCCTGAAATCCTTCTACTTGTTCGTACTTTTCTTTTCCTAAAGTAAAATAGAAGAACAACGCCGTAAGTATCAGCATTAACACGGAAATCGGGAAACCGATCCAAAACCATTCAGCAAAACCGACCTTCGTCTCGAATTGCTTTTCCAGCAAGGACGCCATTTGCAAGTTTGGAGGCGAACCAACCAAGGTAGCCATTCCGCCGATGTTCGCACCGTATGCAACAGACAATAACAAATAGATGGAAAAACGGCTCTTGCGCTCTGCCTTGGGCATCAATTCAATGATCGCCACCGCCATGGGCAACATCATCAAGGCCGTTGCTGTATTGGAAACCCACATGGATAAAAATCCGGTGGCAAAGAGGAAACCGATCAAAATGCGCGGCTTGGAATGCCCTACCCGATTGATGATTGCATTCGCCACCACCAAGTGAATCTTCCATTTCTCCAGAGCTGTAGCCAACACAAAGCCCCCGAAGAACAAGTATACCATCTTATCACCGTAAGATTGGGATAGACCCGTAGAATCGATCAATCCAAGCGGAACCCCCAACACCCACGGAATCAAGGCGGTGATATAAATTGGAATCGCTTCTGTAAGCCACAAAACCACCATCAGAAGCCCCAAGGTGAGTGCATTCCAGTAATTTGTAGTTGCCTGATCCTGTTCCATGCTGTTTCCCAAAACGATCGAAATGACCGCCGCGATCAACATACCAACCAACACAAGTGACTTCCAATTTTTCATAGGCATAAAAAAAGCCCCCAATAGAGGGAGCTTAAAAATACGTTTTACGACAATGGATTACAAATCATTCAATTGCTCCACGAAGTAAATTCCTTTATCTTCCATTTGCTGGCGGATCGCAGGGAAATCTTTTTTCGACTTCGCAGCGTGAACCTTACCCAAGATCTCATCTCCAAAAGTCAACGCTTCTTCGATCAATTTTTCAGTAGCTGGCGTCTTTGCCGGCTCGTACAATTGAACTGAGAAACATTCGTCCAATACATCAACGATCATTCCGTTGATCTGTTTTTTAATCACTCGCTTGTTTGCCATGACATTAATTTATTTCCACAAAGGTAACCAATGCATTTCGATCGAACACAATTGGGATCAAAATTGTTTTTTTTCGGAATCCGTCGAATAGTTGAACGTACACCTCTGGATTTCACTATTTTCGTTCTATGCAATACGCAATCGTGGATATCGAAACAACTGGTGGCTCGGCAAAATCGTCGAAGATCACTGAGATTGCGATTTTCAAACACGATGGCGAAACAATCATCGATTCGTTCATAACCCTCGTCAATCCCGAAATGCCCATTCCGGAGTTCATCTCTCGACTGACAGGAATTTACGATGAAATGGTGAAGGAAGCTCCGAAGTTCTACGAGATCGCTAAGCAGATCGTGGAATTCACGGAAGATTGCGTTTTTGTTGCACACAATGTCGGGTTCGATTACGGCATCATACGCCACGAATTCAAACAATTGGGGTTCGATTTCCGTCGTCCGCACCTGTGTACTGTTCGCTCAGCGCGCTATGTGATTCCGGGTTATGCATCTTACAGTTTGGGAAAGCTTGCCAAAGATCTTGGGATCAAGGTAAACGGTCGACACCGAGCTGGAGGTGACGCAGAGGCTACAGCGCATTTGTTTCGTTTGCTCTATCAAACGGATAAGAATGGTTTGCAGACCTTCATTCAGGAAGATGTAAACCCGAAAGTGTTACACCCCAACTTGGACTTGGACGCCTTGGATGATATTCCCAACAAGGCCGGCGTATACAAGTTCTACAACGATGTCAATCAGCTTATCTATATCGGGAAGAGCAAACACATCCGCAAACGTATCGATCAGCATTTACGTAACAACAAAACCCTGAAAGGAAATACGATGATGCAAGAAATTGCGCGCATCGAATTCGAATTGACCGGTTCTGAGCTGATTGCCTTGCTATACGAATCAGAACTCATAAAAGCACACAAGCCCCTTTACAACCGTAAATTGCGTCGCAATAACTACGTGTATGGACTGTTCTCGTTTGTGGATCAGTCGAACTACATTCAGTTGTACGTGGATCGCTTGAGTAAGAACACGCAATTGCCGTTGACAACCTTCACAACGAAAAAAGAGGCGAATGACTACATGCATCACCTACAGGAAAATCACCAGCTTTGCTTGAAACTCTGCGGTATGGAAAAAACACCGAATTCGTGTTTTGGTTATCAGATCCGAAAATGTCACGGTGCCTGTGTAGGTGATGAATCTGCGGAAAGCTACAATGAACGCGTTGAGAATTTGATCCAACAACTGACATTTGATGATCAGGAATTCTTCATTGTAGAACCCGGTAGAGATAAACGTGAAAAATCGGTGATCTGGATCAAAAATGGTTCTTACCAGGGCTTTGGCTTTGTACCTTATTACATGCTGAAGCAACAAGCATCTGCGTGGCTTCGGTTTATTGACTTGAGACCGGAAGATAAGGATGCGCGAACGATCTTGCGTTATTTCATGCGTAAATATCCGGATCTGAACAAGAAATTCATCGGTTAGACGTTTTCCGATCTTTTCGGGATAGCGTATACACCAATACCCACAACAACATTAACGGCAACACGACGATCATTCAGGTCTTTTCTTATGCGATGATCGTTTTCCAAATTGGTTGTAAAAAAAAAGCGCCGGAATCAATCCGACGCTTCTCTGGAAACAGTTCCAAGATTATTTCGCTTTCGCTTTTACAGCTTTACGCTTGAATGATTTTGTAAAGTCAACCAAGATCGGTGTTGCCACACACAAGGAAGAGTAAGTACCAATTACAACCCCTACCAACAAGGCAAACAAGAATCCTTTGATTGAAGGACCACCGAAGATGAACATCACTAACAATACCACGAACAAGATCATGGAAGTGTTGAACGTACGACTCAAAGTTTTATTCAAGGAATCATTGATGATCTGATTGGTATTCTCGTCACCGCTCTTGATATTCAAGTTCTCACGAATACGGTCGAATACAATTACGGTATCGTTCATCGAGTAACCAATTACCGTTAAGATCGCAGCGATGAATGCTTGGTTCACGTCCATGTTGAACGGCAAGATACCATGCAATAAGGAGAACACTGACAATACCACTAACACGTCATGCACCAATCCAATGATCGCACCCAAAGAGTACTGCCATTGACCGAATCGGATCAAGATATACGCGAAGATCGCTAACAAGGCCAATGTGATCGCTTGCGTCGCTGAGGTCCACATTTGTTCAGAAACAGAAGCAGAGATGGCACGAGAATCTGTGATCTCATAACCACCGATCTTATCTTTCATTCCATCCAAACCTTCTTTCAACTTCTCAGTAACTTCAGCAGTTGCTGCATCGTTAGCCAACAAGTAGTTTGTAGTGATCTCCAAGTTGTAGCTGTTAGACTTCGTCTTCACCTCTACAGAAGATGCATCCTTCGCACCTTTCTCAACGAACACTTTCGACAATTCCTCTTCAACGAAGTCAACATCCGCAGTCTTCTCGATTTTCACACCGAAAGTACGACCACCTGTAAACTCCACACTTTGTTTCAATCCACGAGCGAAGAATGAACCAACACCCGCAACTGTGATCACCAAAGAGAAGATATAGAAATACTTACGTTTTCCAACCCAGTCGAAGTTGAAGTTCTTGAACAAGTTATGTGTCATTCCTGTAGAGAAAGTAACTTCTTTTCCTTTCTCCAACATCGAAGTGATCAACAATTTAGAAATAACGATCGCAGAGAAAACAGAAGTAAATACCCCGACGATAAGTGTTGTAGCAAACGATTCGATCTCACCTGTACCGAAGATCTTCAAGATCACAGCAGAAAGGATATGCGTCATGTTCGCATCGATGATCGCTGGCATCGCTTTGATGAAACCAACCCCAACTGAGTCGCCTGTCGCTTTTCCTTGTGCTTGTTCTTCCTTAACACGTTCGAAGATCAAGATATTCGCATCCACCGCAGTACCGATCGTTAATACGATACCTGCGATACCTGCCATTGTCAATACAGCTCCAAACGACGCCAAACATCCGAAGATCAATACAACGTTTACCAACAAAGCAACGTTAGCGATCAAACCTCCTTTACCATAGTAGAAGTACATGTAAATGAATACAGCCAAGAATGCGAAAGCAAATGAGATCAAACCAGACTTCGAGTTCTCTTGTCCGATCGTTGGACCAACTTTTGTTTGCTCCTTGATCACACATGGTGCAGGAAGCGCACCACCGTTCAACAATCCTGCTAGATCATCAGCATCTTCAATAGAGAATGAACCAGAGATTTCTGTGTTACCACCACGAATTGGCTCGTTCACTGTAGGAGCAGAATAAACCACGTTATCCATCGTGATCGCCACTTGACGGTTCACGTTACGCTCAGTCATTTGTGCCCATTTCTCAGAACCATCAATCGTCATTGACACAGAAACCGTGTTTTGGAATTTCGTTTGATCATAAGAACGACCAGCATTCTTAATGTCAGATCCTCCTACTGGTGCTTTACCGTCAGCCGGCATGCGGATCGCATACAAAGCCAATACGTTTGGACCACTAATTCCTTTCTCAGCTTCCGCTGACCACATCAATTCCAAATCTGCAGGCAATTTTGCACGCACATCAGAACGGCGCAAGATAGCGTTCACTTCATCTTTGTTCTCAGGCAATACCTCACCGATACGGCTATCAGCGAAACGCGTATCAGCAGTTACTTTCAAATAATCGAATAATCCTTTTTGATTTCCTTTCAAAGACAATGGCTTCGGAGTCGCTTTTTTCGCAGTATCCTTGTTAGCCAATTTCAAAGAGTCTTTTCCAGTAGTATCTTGCGCAACTGTTGTTGTATCAACTGCTACTTCTTCAACTTTGATCTCTTGTGTTTTTGAAATCAAGTTAGCATCGTTCAATTCACGTTGGAACTCTGCCAAGCTATATGTTTCATACAACTGTAGGTTTGCAGTAGATTGCAATTTTGCTGCTACAGTAGCCTCATCTTGTACACCAGGAAGTTCGATATACAAACGATTGCTGTTTGCTTCTTTTTGAATATTCGGTTGCGCAACACCAAACTGGTTGATACGCTTACTCATGATTTGCTCCACCCCTTCCATTGAGCTGGAAACTTTCTCACGGAAATATTTCTCAACATCGGCGTTCGTTGACGTAATCGACAATTCCTTTACTTCAGAAATTGAAAGATCTTTCACCAACAAACGGTTTGGATTTTTCTTCTCGTATTCAGCAATGAACAAATCGATGAAGTCACCACCTGTAGTTGTGTGCTTCGCATACGCTCTATCGAATGGAATGCGGAAGTTCAAATCACGTTGGTTACGCGCATAACTCTTGATCAAATCCGGAACGGAGATCTCCAAAGTTACCGACATACCACCCACTAAGTCCAAACCAAAAGCCAATGAACGTGCTTTCACGTCTTTGAACTTTGTGCCCAATACCGGGTACACCGGACTTTCTGCTTTTTCTTTCAACACTTCGTTCAAGAATGCAGCTTTCGCCAACTCATATGATTCAGGCTTACTGAAGTCTATCTCTGTGTTGTTCGGCAACACATAGATATTGTTTGTCGACTTTGCTTTCTGAATAGCTTCCTCAACACGCGCGATGGCTTGCTGCTCAGCTTCTTCTTCCACATTCAATGTAACCCAGGTAAACGATAGTTGATACACACAAACTGCGGTCAATACGATCGTCAGAAACCAGAAAAATCCTTTATTACGCATTTTTTTTCTTCTTATTTAAGCCCGCAAATATAGAATTTACCGCTATCAATGTCAACTTAATGGAAAAAGGTTTTCATTATTTTTTCACGATGGCTTGTTTTACCAATTCTTTTTGATAAAACAAAAAAAAGCAGTAGGTACTACCAACTGCTTCTAATCTGATTATTAAAATGATCTGATTATCACTCAACCCCATAGGCAACCGCGCTCATTATCAGCTGCTTTCCTTTTTTCACGTTCAGAGTGTCATTACCAAATATCTCGAAATCCTTGTAGTGCTTATAAACCATCCCAATCCCTTTTGCATACACTTCGAACTTGCGTCGGTAATCGATCAAACTTTTAAAATCCTCTTGCTCTACCACCACAGTTGAATCAAAATTAATTCCGCCAACGCTGTATGGATTATGGATGTTGCGATAATAGCAATTCAAGCTGCCTTGCGTGTTATATGCGTTCATATCCCACTCTTTCATCTTTGTAGGTGCAAATACCATTTTGATCACGCGATTATTCTCCTCCACCAATTCTGCACGGTTCGATTCAATCAATCCTGTCCAGATATCTTGCAAGGTCCACGGCCCTGAATCGCTCGGACCTACCCAGCGCTCATAACGTCGTACTATTCTCCCCTGATTATCTATCAAGGTATCTCCGATAATAGCTTTGATGTAGTACGAGGAACTTTGATCCAGATTAACATCTACATCCACATTTCGTTCCTGAACACTATAAATCACATAACGTCCTTCATCCAGAGGAAAATATCCGAAATGAAAATTGAATGGTTGTGTGTCCTTCTTACAAGAGAACATCAAGGCTCCAAATAGCAGGATGTAAATCAATCGGTACTTCATGGTGTGCTATTACACATCAAATGTACACAATTCAAATAAATAGCCCGAATTGATGTACAGAGCACTGTATTGACTGAGCAATTCCAAGAAATGATTGAAGATCATCCGTTCGGATCGATGCCTTTTTCTTTGCACTGCTTCAAGCGATCTTCCAAGCGTTTACCTTCCAATAATTCGCCGTAACAGTAATATTTACGACCGATCTCTTTTCCGCTTTGGTCGTGAGCCAATTGCCAGCCATGAGGAACACCTTTTTTGTAACGCTCGGTCATCATTGGCTTTCCATTCGGGTGATTGGTGACCATAACACCTTCTTTCGCCCCATTGACGTATTTCACCTTGCTCTTCACGATTCCGGTCTCAAAGTACTCAATAACATCTCCATCCAAAACACCATTCTTATACATCGATGTCTTAGCTACTTTCTGACTCTTGTCATTTGGATCCTCCGGCACATAATAAACGGTTGTCAAACCGTGTAGTTTCCCTTTTACATAGGTTTCTTTCAAACTTTGACGTCCACTTGGTCCGTAATAATCCCAAACCGAATCTTTTTCTTGATTGCGGTAAATTCCCTTGGCCATCAAAATTCCATTCTCGTGATACATTTTTGCTGTAGAACGACCTGTCTTTTCATCGTGAACAACAACTGCTTTCACTTTGGCGGATGGATAGTAATAGGTAAATGTTCCGACCGGCTTATCGTCTTTGAATTGTCCTCTATACTCAAAAGCACGTGATTTCGGATAAGTTTTTTCCCAAGGACCTTGCTTTTTGCCATTCGCATCTACGCGGTTAACCGGTTGCGCGTACAATCCTCCAAGAAGAAAAAATGCGATTAAAACAGCTAAGAACGATTTCATATTGCTAGTTGTTGAATGAATGTTTCTAAGGAAGCACAATTGATATCCGCTTGATCATATGGTGCTTCATCGTGTTGAATGAACACAGTTTTCATGCCAAGCTTTTTACCGAATACAATGTCAGAATGCGAATCACCCACCATGACACTTTTCGAGAAATCGATCTCGGGGAAATCTGACTTCGCCAAGAAAGCCATTCCGGTGTTCGGTTTACGAAGATCACTGTTCTCGCTTGCCAAAGCAGGAGCATGATAAAAGCGGTCGATATGTGCGTTCGATTTTGCGAGCATGTCATTGCAATAAGTGTGAATCTCGGAAAGGTTACGCGCTGTCATGATGCCTTTTCCAATTCCTTGTTGATTCGTCACTACCACTACCCGTCCAAAAAGTTGATTCGCTTTTGCTATGGATGATGCTACTCCGGGCAATAATTCAAATTCGGATGGTGACTTCACGTAATCTCCCATCAAACGAACGTTCACAACACCATCCCTATCCAGAAACAGTGTCCATGTGTGATCAATTCCCCAAAGCATCAGATCTCTTTTTCTACCAGATAAACGTTTCGTGTGCTGCTGTTTCTACCGATCAATTCCGCAATAAATCCTGTTAAGAAAAATTGCACTCCCATGATCATGGCAGCCAAACAGACATAGAATTCGGTTCTATCCGCCAATTTTTTTGCGCCTGTATCGAAAAACAATTTGACGATCCCTAAGTAGAAGAACAAGCCAAATCCGATTATGAACAACAAGGTACCAATCGCTCCAAAGAAATGCATGGGTTTTTTACCGAATTTCCCCATGAAAACCACCGTCATCAAATCCAATGGCCCATTCAAAAAGCGATTCAACCCAAATTTTGTAACACCATATTTACGCGCTTGGTGGATCACCACCTTTTCACCGATTCTGTGAAAACCGGCATATTTTGCCAAAGCAGGAATGTAGCGGTGCATGTCACCATACAACTCGATGCTTTTTACTACCACGCGCTTATAAGCTTTCAAACCGCAGTTGAAATCATGCAAATGAATTCCTGTCAATCGACGTGCAGCCCAATTGTATAGTTTAGTTGGAATCGTTTTAGAGATTGGGTCGTAACGCTTCTTCTTCCATCCGGAAACCACGTCGTAATCTTCTTCCGTGATCATGCGGTACAATTCAGGCAATTCATCCGGTGAATCCTGTAGATCTGCATCCATGGTTACTACGACGTTCCCGCGAACTGCTTCAAAGCCTTTTTGAAGAGCAGCCGATTTACCGTAATTGCGTTGGAATTTGATCCCGCGAACATGTGGGTCAGCAGCTTGTAGCGATTCAATGATCTCCCAAGAACCATCGCGACTTCCGTCATCAACGAAAACCACTTCATACTCCCATTGCTGCTCCTTTACAACGCGAACGATCCAGTTATGCAACTCCGGTAATGATTCCGCTTCATTGAACAACGGAACCACAATTGATATGTGTGGTGTCTTTTCCAAATTCTCGACTTTGTGTCAAAATTAATACTTCTACTGAAACCGCTATACGGTCTTTTTAGGATTACAGTTTCAAAATGCGATAGGTTGCTCCATCAACTTGTAAAAAGTAAATTCCCTCCGGCATGTTATTCAACGAGATCTGCGAACCATCCTGTTCCAATCTACCTTCCAAACAAACTTTCCCTTGCGCATTTGTAATCGTGTACGCTGTCTGTTCATGTCCGCGCACAACAATGATATCAGTCGTCGGATTCGGGAATAATTGTCCTAACGGTTTCAACTCCTCAGACAAACTTGCTAAAGGCGTGTTGGTGACACTGAATCTATCAAAAGCGCCATCCGTAATATTGCCATTTGCAGGCTGATCTCCAATAGTAATGATCAACTGCATGTTCGCCGAAACAGGCATGAAATCCGTCACACGCTTACTTACTGCTTCCCATTGGGAATTGTAAATGGAAGGACCGAAGAAATCTATCAAGGCCGTTGTTGTACCATTTGTTAGGTAAACATTCATGGAGTCGTCAAAGGCGTTTGGACCGTGGTAATTAAAAAAGAATCGTTCGTAGTTAATGTACGGATCGGTGTAGCTCGTCAGATCAAATGTTGGTGAAAGTAAACGTACCATTCCTTCGTCCACATCATCTAAATTCGCATCATAACTCGCTGCATTTCCGGTAATGAAACACTGATCTCCGCAATCATAAACTGCATCATTTTGTGGTGTAGACGGCGTTAAATTATAGAATGGAACACCGCGTTGCCAGTAACCGGCAGTTGCATTCACAGAACTGGAGGTCCAACCAAAATCAAAAGTAAAATCATCGTAATATCCCGATTGCAGTTGGATCGTAATTGCCGTTGTCGAAGGTGTAATTGTCAATTCTTCGCAATAACTGACATATCCCCATTTTCCAATAACCAATTGATTGGCACCTTGATAATAGGCCTGGATCACCGATTCTCCGAAACCATCTGTTTGATCTTCGACGGTCAACTCCGGATGTTTCAACTGCACATTTGCGCCAATGATCGGGTTGCCATTTTGGTCCTGTACCGTTACCGTGATCGGTTGCGGAATGATCGGCACCAGATCAAAAGTATCGATCGTCAACACGTTGTTCTGGAAGTTCACGGTTACTGTCTGTGGATAATACGCCGGTTTGGATATCGTCACTTGTTGCGAACCGGAAACAACTGTTCCCACACCAAAATCACCATTGATATCGGTCAAATCTGTATGCGGATTACCTTGAATGCTAATAGTTACATTCAACAAGGGCAATGAATTCGAAGCGTCACGCACATGCCCCTCAAACCAAGATGCACCCACCAAACTAGATTGAATGATAAACAAACCTTGTGTCATGTCGGAAGCCAGGTAAATACCCGACTCAAAATAAGGATACACACCCCAAGATCCATCAAAAACACCCGCTTCACTCGGATGCGTATCGTAATAGGCAATCTCCACCAAATTGTGAGGACGTCGCATGTCGTGAATGACGATTCCTTCCGTGTAATAAGACGTAGCGATCAAACTATCGTGAACAATGAACGAATTGTGGGGAATCGGAATTCCGGCCGGATTGCTCTGAACGCGGTCCAATTCCTGAATATTCATCGGATCTGAAACATCGTACATGGTCACGCAGGCATCGATCACCTCGTCTGTGGTTACCGCATACTGATCGTTTGAGGTCACCCACACATTGTGCGTAAAGGCGTTCGGTGTGATCTTCGTATTGATCAAGACCGGATTTGCGCGGTCTGTAACGTCAATGATCGACAACAAACCATCGGAAATGTGAGCGCCGTACAACAAATTCCCTTGAGAGAAAGCATCGTGGCAATACCAGTTGTCAAACTCCCCCACTTCAATCGGTGCCATGGGATTCGTGTGTAAATCCAAAATGATGATCCCGCCATTTCCACGATTCGCGCCACAGATATAACCCCAACCCTGAACCGGATCAATAAAAATATCGTGTGCACTTTGCCATTCGTTCCCTATCGGACCGGTGTAGTATGCTGTAGGTAACACATTCGAGGCCGGCAAAGGCGAAAGATCTATGATCAACAAGCCATCTTCCGCTTCCGTGGTAATGTAAGCGTAATCTCCGTACACCTGCAGGTCACGCCAAATGGACTCCGTTCCCGGTTCCCAGAAGATCTCCACCGGATTACTCGGATCAGCTAAACTCACAATGGAAGTTCCTTTTGTGGTCCCGACGAGTGCGTATTCTACTCCCGTTTCATCCGTGTAACCCCAGCAATCATTCAGATTGGCTTGATGCAAAGCCTGGTAATTCACATGTGAAAGCGAATCCATATGTAGCCCTTGCGCAAACACGATTTGACTTGAAACCAAACCAAACACAACTACTAAGAGTGTTTTCAGGAAATCCCGGGTACCTGTGTGCATATCACAAAATAAAAATAGCGGCAATGATGAATACCAAAATGATGACGATGTATTGCCAAACATCCACAAAATAAGGGAAGTACTTCTTATACGTTTCTTTCAATGACATAACACGAAGATACGATCTTTTTGTGCTTTTATTTCGCTTGTATAACTGAAAATTTGACAGTTCATTTTTAGTCAAACTGTCAAAATGTCTATAATAGAACCTGCTTTTTGCTTTGGTGCAGCATTTGACGAACCGAATCCAACAATTAAACACAACAATGGACTTTAATCAGTTTACCATTAAATCGCAAGAGGTCTTGCAAGCTGCACAGCAACTCGCTGAAGCTTCCAATCACCCGAGCATTGAAAACGCACACTTGTTAAAAGGTGTTTTTCAAGAAGACAAAGATGTTGTTCCATTCATTTTGCGTCAATCGCAGGTGGACCAAACAACCTTGGAGCGTGCTTTGGAAAGTATCCTTACATCCATGAGCAAAGTTTCGGGCGGACAACTGATGTTGGGTCAAAAAGCCCAGCAAACACTGAATCAAGCCATTCAATTGTCGAAACAACAGGGAGATGAATATGTATCTATAGAGATGCTGTTTCTCGCTTTGATCGAAAGTTCGGATCAAATCGGACAATTGTTGCGTGATGCGAAATTGAACAAATCAACCGTATTAAAACACATTATGGACTTAAGAAATGGAGAGAAAGTAACTTCGAATCAACAAGAAGGAACTTACAAATCATTGGAAAAATATGCGAAGAACCTCAACGAATTGGCCAAAGCCGGAAAATTGGATCCGGTGATCGGTCGCGACGAGGAAATCAGACGTGTATTGCAAATCCTTACCCGACGCACAAAGAACAACCCCATTCTGATCGGTGAACCAGGCGTAGGTAAAACAGCAATTGCAGAAGGAATTGCACACCGCATCATCGATGGAGACGTTCCTGAAAACTTGAAATCGAAGATTGTTTATTCACTGGACATGGGAGCCTTGGTTGCCGGAGCAAAATACAAAGGTGAATTTGAAGAGCGCTTGAAATCAGTGGTAAAAGAAGTGACTTCCGCTGATGGCGAGATCATCCTGTTCATCGACGAGATCCACACATTGGTTGGAGCCGGAGGTGGCGGTGAAGGAGCAATGGATGCTGCAAACATCTTGAAGCCAGCCTTGGCACGTGGTGAATTGCGTGCAGTGGGTGCTACAACATTGAACGAATACCAGAAGTATTTCGAGAAGGACAAAGCCTTGGTGCGCCGCTTCCAACCTGTTTTGGTGGATGAACCAGACACCGAAGACGCTATCTCAATCTTGCGCGGGATCAAAGAAAAATATGAGAACCACCATAAAGTTTTGATCAAGGATGCCGCGATCATTGCAGCGGTGGAATTGTCTCAACGCTACATCACTGAGCGCCACTTGCCGGACAAAGCGATCGACTTGATCGACGAGGCTGCCTCGAAATTGCGTATGGAGATCAACTCCAAACCGGAAGAACTGGACGAATTGGATCGCCGTATCATGCAATTGGAGATCGAACGTGAAGCGATCAAGCGCGAGAACGATACCAAGAAATTGGAACAACTCGGAAAAGAATTATCCACCTTGGAAGAACAACGAAACGCTTTCAAAGCGCGTTGGCAAGCAGAACGCGACGTGGTTGAAGGAGTTCAGAAAACCAAAGAGTTGATCGAAAAGTTGAAATTGGAAGCAGATCAGGCAGAGCGCGCCGGAGATTACGGTAAAGTAGCTGAGATCCGCTACGGACGTATTCAGGAAGCTGAAACGAAACTGGAAGAAGCGAAAAAACGATTGATCGACATGCAAGCCAACTCCAAATTGATCAAGGAAGAGGTAGATGCCGAAGAGATCGCAGACGTAGTATCCAAGTGGACTGGAATTCCGGTTTCGAAGATGATCGAAAGCGAGAAATCGAAATTGTTGCGCTTGGAAGATGAATTGGGGAAACGTGTTGTTGGACAAGAAGAAGCCATCGAAGCACTTTCCGATGCCGTACGACGCAGCAGAGCCGGTTTACAAGATATGCGCAGACCAATCGGATCGTTCATATTCCTCGGTCCTACCGGAGTTGGTAAGACCGAATTGGCCAAAGCACTTGCTGATTTCCTATTCAACGACGAGAACGCCATGACGCGTATCGACATGTCGGAATACCAGGAAAAACACAGTGTGAGTCGCTTGGTTGGAGCGCCTCCGGGATACGTGGGTTACGACGAAGGTGGTCAGTTGACCGAAGCCGTGCGACGCAAGCCCTACTCCATCGTGTTGCTCGATGAGATCGAAAAAGCTCATCCGGATGTGTTCAACATCTTGCTACAAGTGTTGGATGACGGCCGCTTGACAGACAACAAAGGTAGAACCGTGAACTTCAAGAATACGATCATTATCATGACTTCGAACATGGGATCGCATTTGATCCAGGAATCTTTCGAAGGTGTGAAAGAAAACGACTTAGATGAAGCCCTACAGAAAGCGAAATTCAAGGTCTTGGAGTTGTTGAAGCAAACGATCCGTCCGGAGTTCTTGAACCGTATCGACGAAACGATCGTCTTCACACCGTTGAACAAGCGTTACGTGCGCCAGATCGTTCAGTTGCAGTTGAACCAGCTGAGTCACTTGTTGCTTGAAAAAGGAATCCGCGTACACTTTACCGAAGAAGCGAAAGCACATTTAGTGGAAGCCGGCTACGATCCGCACTTTGGAGCACGACCGGTGAAACGCGTGATCCAAAAACAAGTGCTGAACGAATTATCGAAAGCCTTGTTAGCCGACAAGATCGACGTGAACCAAGTGGTGGTAATGGACATTTTCGACGGCAAGATCGTCTTTCGCAAACCGATAACGGAAGCTGAAGAGGTCGCATCGTAAAGTCAAAAAATGCTAAAATAAAAGGCAAGGAACACCCAGTTTCTTGCCTTTTTTACATTTGTCGGGTAAAACCGCAAACGCATGATCAAACGCTATTGGAAACGCTTCGTACTGGGAATGCTCCTGGCCCTTGGCATTTGGTTCTTCGGCGCCAATTGGGCCATTGAATCCAACGCAGCCGACAAACTATTCAACTCCGTTGCTGCTTGTCCGAAAGTGAAAATTGGCTTGTTGTTGGGAACTTCCAAAACTGGTCGCGGTGGCGGAGACAATTTGTATTTCGTGCACCGCATTGAAGCCGCTGTGGCACTTTTCAAAGCCGGAAAGATTAGTTACATCATCGTTTCCGGTGACAATGGCACGGAATCCTACAACGAACCGAAGGACATGCGCGATGCC
>CAYLJB010000048.1:0-20180 GCA_964383785.1 uncultured Fluviicola sp. | reverse complement strand
ATATGCTTGTTTTGGAAACAGCAGAGGGCGTGGCTACAACAAGAATTGTGAAGCAGTAAAAAGAGATGAACAAATGAATAAGGCGATGCGAAAGTGTCGCCTTTTTTAATGCGCGTCTAACCAATTGTCTGCTACTTGGATTTCAACTTCCATAGGCACGATCAGATCCACAGCTTTTTCCATGCTTTCCTTCACCAAGTTCTGCATCAATTCGATCTCGTCTTTATGCACATCAAATACCAATTCATCATGTACTTGTAAGATCATCTTTGATTTCACCTGGGCTGCCTTCATCGCTTTGTGTACGGCTACCATGGCCAACTTCACGATGTCTGCAGCAGAGCCTTGAATCGGAGCATTGATGGCGTTGCGTTCCGCGAATCCGCGCACTACGGCGTTTGCGGAATTAATATCCGGCAAATAACGACGGCGTTTCATGATCGTCTCCACAAATCCTTCTTCGCGCGCTTTTTGAACGGCCTGATCCATGTAGGACTTAATTGTTCCATACTGTGCAAAGTAGGCATCAATGATCTGTTTGGCTTCAGTTCGACTTATTCCCAGATTTTGTGA
The DNA here is from genome assembly GCA_964383785.1 of uncultured Fluviicola sp. GTDB lineage: Bacteria > Bacteroidota > Bacteroidia > Flavobacteriales_D > Crocinitomicaceae > Fluviicola. Next base: position 19,607 of record CAYLJB010000048.1, on the reverse strand, counting down.
AAGCCCAAATGCACTTTGTCCGTAAATGATTCCGAAGTTCACCGCTTTGGCAGCACTACGTTGATCTTTCGTCACTTCCTCCAAGTCTACATGGAATACTTTTGCTGCGGTTGCTTTATGAATATCCACTTTTTCACGGAAGGCACGGATCATGTTCTCGTCGTTTGCCAATGCTGCAATGATGCGCAATTCGATCTGAGAATAATCGGCAGCCATTAATTGATGGTCCTTATCACGTGAAATAAATGCTTTTCGAATTTCCTTCCCACGTTCAGAACGGATCGGAATGTTTTGTAAGTTCGGATTGTTAGAGCTCAAACGTCCAGTAGCAGTCACCGTTTGCATGAAACTGGTGTGTACGCGTCCATCAACCGGATCCAACATCGTTGGTAGCGGATCTACGTAAGTTGATTTCAATTTCTTCATTTGACGATAATCCAAGATCTGTTCAATGATCGGATGATCGTTTTTATGTTGTTGCAAGATGTCTTCAGAGGTAGCATACTGACCTGTTTTGGTCTTTTTTGCTTTGGAAGAGATCTTCAAATGTTCAAACAATACGTCACCAAGTTGCTTCGGAGAATCCACGTTGAAATCCATTCCTGCAAGTTCTTTGATCGATGCTTCCAGGCCTTTGGTTTCATTTTCCAGCTGTACGGAATAGGCTTTCAAATGTGGAACGTCAATGGCCACTCCTTCCATCTCCATTTCGGCCAACACGCGCACTAATGGCATTTCCATATTCCAGAAAAGTTCTTTCAAGTGGTCTTTTTCGATTTGCGGAGCAAACAATTGTTTCAATTGGAATGTGATGTCGGCATCTTCGCAAGCATAATCGGAAATCGCTTCTGGCGGCAGATCTCCCATATTCCCCTGGTTTTTACCTTTCTTCCCGATCAACGTTTCGATGGAAATTGGTTGGTAATTCAGGTAATATTGCGCCAGAAAATCCATGCCTTGTTTGGCTTCCGGTTGGATGAGGTAATGGGCGATCATCGTGTCGAAAAGCGGACCTTCCAAACGAACTCCGTAACGGGCAAGCACTTGCATGTCATACTTCATGTTGTGCGCGATCTTCTCGATCTGTGCGTTTCCAAAAAACGGTTTGAACTCATCTACGATGGCTTGGGCCACTACTTTGTCTTGAGGAACAGCAACGTAATAGGCTTCGCGTACTTCAAAAGAAAACGACATCCCTACCAATTCAGCATGAAGGGCATTGATATCGGTAGTTTCCGTGTCAAAACAAACGGAACTTTGCTGTTGAAGTTTGGCAAGTAAAGCTGCACGTTCTTCAGGTAAGGTTACCAAGTGGTAGCTTGGTTTCTCGGTAACAATCGTTTTCAATCCGGCAGTGGGTTGTGCTTGCTGCACTTCTACCAAACTTTGGGTACCAAACAAATCCAATTGTCCGTTTTCATTTGCTGCAGCTGCTGTCACAACTATCTCTTCACCGGTAACGCGTTTTGCCAAATTGCGGAATTCCAACTCGGTGAAGATCTCCAAGATCTTATCCTTGTCTGGAGCATCTAAATTCAAGTCGATCGGATCAAAAGGCACAGGTGCATCGGTGATGATCGTCGCCAGCATGCGAGATAATCGGCCTTGGTCCTCGTAATTGATTACGTTCTCCTTCATTTTCCCTTTCAACTGCTCCACATTTTGGAACACGCCTTCCATCGATCCGTAATCCGCGATCAGTTTTTTGGCGGTTTTCTCTCCAATGCCAGGAATTCCCGGAATGTTGTCTGCAGCATCTCCCCACAAGCCTAAAATGTCGATCACTTGCGCAGGGTCTTTCACTTCGAATTTCTCGCAAACTTCGGGTATTCCCAGGATCTGAGCTGGATCTCCACCTCGTCCAGGCTTATAGATAAAAATGTTCTCACTTACCAATTGGGCAAAATCTTTATCGGGTGTCATCATGTAGGTAATGAAACCTTCTTCTTCGGCGCGTTTAGCCAAGGTTCCGATCAGATCATCTGCTTCGAATCCTTCTAACAACAAGATTGGAATGTGAAACGCACGAATGATCTCTTTGATCGGTTCGATCATGTTGCGGATGTCTTCTGGCATTTCTTCCCGATGTGCTTTATAATGCTCGTAATCTGCTGTGCGATTGGTTGCTCCACCCGGTGCGTCGAACACAACTGCTATATGCGTCGGCTTTTCTTTGTTGATCACATCGATCAGCACATTCGTAAAACCAAAGGCAGCTGATGTATTTTGTCCTTTCGAATTGATCCTTGGATTTTTGGCAAAGGCAAAATAGGCTCTGTAGATCAAGGCAAAAGCATCAAGTAAGAATAATTTCTTTTCCGCTGGAGGAGTTAGCATCGTTAAGGATTTTGATAAAGGACAAGTTTACGGAAAATCCCCGAAAACACGAGCAATCCTGAAACCAATTGCCTTACTTTTCGTACTAGCAAGTTGTGAAAAAATGGGTGTACATTTTCTTGATCTACACAGGTCTGTTTTTCCTGGGCTACTTGGGTCTGGGAATCCTCGTTCATTATTACAAACCCAATGTACACATGTTACCGGATTTTGTTGAGAGCCTGTTTGATAGTGACTCTCGCGCCCCACTGAATGTCGAGGAAGGAAAATTTGAAGATCTGAGCTACAATATTCTGGGAGAGAACAAACAAAACGAAAGAATAGTTTTCACGAATGATTATAATTCTGAAAACGGAATTTTTTGTTTCCGTGGAAATGCCCAAAGAAATGCTCCAACGCGTGGTTTGTTGCCAAAAAAACCGACCAAGATTGAAGTAGATTGGGAGTTTACCACCCAAGAAGATACCGCAAGTTCCCGGTTAGGTGTTTGGCGTGGAGGAACGGGTTGGACAGGACAACCGCTACTCGTACGTTGGCCCAAGCGCACCAAGCAGATGTTGTACGGGATGGACATAAATTTCATCAAGAAAAAAGATGCTACCGAAGTTATCGTGGGGTCTTTGTGTGGTGATATCTACTTTCTGGATTTCGAAACTGGACAGCCGACACGCAAAGAACTTACGATCGATAATCCCATCAAAGGAACGGTAAGCGTAGATCCGCGGATGAATGGTTTGTTGTACGTTGGACAAGGAATACCGAATAGAGGTCGTTTTGGCGCTTACGTATTCAACATGTTTGCCGCAGAAGAAGTCAAATTCCGGTCTGGTTTGGACCCGGATGCTTACCGTCAATGGGGAGCCTTCGACAGTAATTCTTTGATCGACCCGAAATCGGGTTATTGGATCCATCCTGCAGAAAATGGGATGATCTACAAAACAAAAGTGAGCAAGGACCAGGAATTTTCTGAAGATCTGAAGTTTCGTTACAAGGTTAAAGACCGTGCTGCCTTTGGTATCGAATCCAGTTTTGGAGCTTGGAATAATCTGGGCTTTTTTGGCGACAATTCCGGTAATGTTTTTTGCTTGAATTTGATGACCATGAAACCCCTTTGGCACTTCGATAACTTGGATGATACCGATGCGGCAATGGTGGTGGATATCGAAAAGAATGGATCACCTTTTCTGTATATCGGCAATGAGGTAGACAAGCAAGGCGAGAAGGGCATGGCTTACATCCGAAAATTGAACGCCAGAACCGGAAAAGAGATCTGGAAGGTTGGCCGGGAATGCGTCGGCTATGGAATCAACGGAAAGGTCAATTCAGGCGGTGTATTGGCTTCGGTACTTCCCGGAAAAAAGAAAGCTTCTAACTTGGTTTTTGGAATTTTTTCCCGTGTACAAAATTCATTAAAAGGCGAATTCGTGGCAATCAATAAATACACCGGCAAAGTGCAGTACTCCATTCCGATGGAACATTACAGCTGGGCTTCACCAATTGATCTTTATGATGAGGCCGGAAATTGTTATGTGTTCTTTACAGACGTCTTCGGAAACGTGTATTTGATCGATGGACTGACTGGAAAGATCATTGACAAAATCAAAATGCCCGTGGTTTGGGAATCTTCACCCGTAGCATGGAATGACCGCATCGTATTGGGAGCCCGGGGAAATAAGATCTACAGTTTCCGAATTCAGTAATTGTTACTATTCGGGTTCACAGCATTCTGCTTCCAACGAAGATGAAATATTATCTTTGTAAAAAACCGTAGATGAACCGTCCGTTAATTTTCATTACAAACGATGATTCCCTTCATGCTAAAGGAATTGCAGCTCTTGTGGATGCAGCGCGATCTTTTGGTGAGGTGGTGGTAATCGCCCCCGATAAACCGCAATCGGGAATGGGACATGCGATTACGATCAATCATCCCTTGCGTTTAGAGAAATCGGATATTTTTCACGGAATTGATGCGTTTGCATGCAGCGGTACACCGGTAGATTGTGTAAAGCTAGGTGTGTACGAAGTCTTGCATCGCAAACCGGATTTGGTATTATCAGGGATCAATCACGGAGCAAATTCATCAACCAATGTCCTATATTCCGGCACCATGTCGGCGGCAGTTGAAGGCGCGATGGAACACATTCCGAGCATTGGGTTCTCGTATTGCGATTACGATCCGGATGCAGATTTTTCGGCTGCTCAATGGGTGGCTTCTCAATTGATTCCTAAGGTTTTGGAAAAAGGATTGCCAACAGGCGTTTGTCTGAATGTAAACATACCGAAAGGCTCTGTGAATGAGTTGAAAGGAATCAAAGTTTGCAGACAAGCCTACGCATTTTGGGAAGATCGTTTCGATAAGCGTTTGGACCAATTTGGCCGACCTTATTACTGGCTCACAGGAACATTTGATGAGCGTGAAGATGCTACGGATACGGACCTTTATTTTTTAGATGAAGGATTCGCCACGGTGGTGCCCACACAATTCGATCTGACGGCGCATCAAACCATACAATCATTAAAAGAAACATTGGAATGAAAAGACGATTTACCTGGAACGCACGAATTGCAGTAGGAACTGGTATAGGTTTCCTATCTCCGTTGATTTTCATTCCTGTGACCATTGCTGTTTTGGCTTGGTCACAAGACTTCTACTTCTCTCAGTTGTGGAGTAAATTATTGATTGATATTAAAGTGCAAAGTAAGTTCATTTCATTATCAATAATTCCGAATTTGTTGTGGTTCTATTTCTTTTTGAATCGTGAGCGTTATGACATTGCACGAGGAATCATCTTGGGCTCTGCTTTGTTCCTGCCTTACATCATTTACATCAATTTGTTCCGTTAATGGGGAGAAAGCTCTATATCGTTTCCGGTGAAGCTTCCGGCGATTTGCACGGTTCAAACGTGATGAAGGAACTACTCAAGAATGATCCGGATCTGGACATTCGTTTTTGGGGTGGAGATAAAATGGCTGCTGTGGGTGGTACCATGGCGAAACATATCCGAGAATTGGCCTTTATGGGTTTTGTGGAGGTTGTCATGAACTTGCGCACTATCCTGCGAAACATGAAGTTTTGCAAACAAGACATCAAAGCGTTTAAACCGGATGCGATTTTGTTGATCGATTATCCGGGCTTCAATATGCGCATTGCAGAATGGGCAAAAAAAGAAGGCATTCGCGTCTTTTATTACATCTCGCCTACAGTTTGGGCATGGAAAGAAAATCGAGTGGAAAAGATCCGTCGCGATGTGGAACGCCTTTTCGTTATTCTTCCTTTTGAAAAACCTTTTTATGCGAGGCATAATTACGACGTAGAGTATGTTGGTCACCCGCTGTTGGATGAGATTGAACAATACAAACAGCGAGCTCATGATGAGCTTTCGGTCTCTGATGACGATAAGCGTCCAATCGTGGCGGTTTTACCAGGAAGTCGGGTACAGGAGCTAAAAACCAAATTACCGGTGATGCTGTCGCTGGTAGAAAAGTTTCCGCAGTACCATTTTGTAGTTGCTGGTGCTCCAAATATGGATCGTTCTTTGTACCAGGAATTGATCGGTAATCGCAAGGTTTCTGTTGTTTTTGGTCAAACTTATCCGTTATTGCAGGCCTCTTCTGTTGCTGTTGTTACTTCAGGGACTGCTACTCTGGAAACTGCTCTGTTTGGTGTTCCCGAAGTGGTATGTTACATCGGTAATCCCATATCCTATCACATTGCGAAGCGCTTGGTAAAGGTGAAATACATTTCCTTAGTGAACCTGATACTGGACCGTGAGTTAGTTACTGAATTGATCCAAAATGATTGCACACCTGAAAAATTAGAAGCAGAATTCAAACGCCTGTTGCCCGGAGAAGTACATCGCAAAGAGGTTGAAAAAGGGTACCAAGAAATTCAAGAAATACTTGGTCAAGGAGGTGCTTCGGCGAAAGTTGCACATTTCTTGTTGAAAACTATTTAAAGGCCAAACCGCACATGGTGCCGGAGCCTCTAAATTTGTAAAGTGACGAAACTGAGTCTCATTCTGATATTGCTACTTTCCGGTGGGATATATGCGCAACAAATGCGCATAGGTGTTTTGCGCGATTATCAGGTCAAACGCATCGTTTTTGCCTATAGTGAGGGAAGTTACAACATCATCGCTGATTCCCTCGATTTCGAAGCCTTGTTACCGAGTGAATTCGTAGAACTTTCCTTGACTGCTGATAAGAAGATCCTGCTCAAAAAAGGAGTGCTGGAATTGGGTAAATTTTCCAAAGTTCAATTAGTCGCCACGAAACTGAATAACAATCTGGTTTATGCATGCAAGGACCCACAAGTAAAAGAACGAAAATACCGCGATGATGTGGAGATTATTCCGGGAGAAACAGGATTGACCGTGATCAACTTGGTGGACATGAACAACTATTTGGGTGGTGTTGTAGAATCTGAAGGTGGCGGTGGTAAAACCATGGAATATTACAAAGTTCAGGCGCTGATGAGCCGCACGTATGCGATCAAGTATCGAGGACGACACGAAAAAGAAGGATTTGATCTCTGTGACCGCACACATTGTCAAGCTTATCACTATCAGCTGCGCTTCACACCACTTATTGATTCAGCGGTGCGTCAAACAGCAGGCATGGTGATGGTAGATACCAACAACAAGTTAGTAGATGCTTATTTTCACGCCAATTGTGGTGGGCAGACTTCCGAGCCGGATTATGTGTGGAACAACAAGATCCCATATCTCAGTTCTTTCAAGGATACCTTTTGCATTTATACCAAACAGGCAACTTGGGAGAAACGCATTCCGCAACAAGAATGGCAAGACTTTTTGGTGAACAAGTATCATTATCCGATAGGAGATTCGGTCTTAGGCCCAATGATCTTCACTTTCAATCAACCGGAACGATATGCTTTCTTTCAATATCCTTGGCTTGGAATACCGCTGCGTGATATTCGCGACCATTTCAAATTGAAATCAACCTATTTCAATTGCTATCCGGAAGGAACTGATGTGGTGCTGCGTGGTCGCGGTTATGGACACGGCGTAGGACTTTGTCAAGAAGGTGCCATGAAAATGGCTAAATACAATTACAGTTATTTGCAGATCGCTTTGTATTACTTTCCGGGAATAAAGGTGATCAATTACTTTGATTGGCAATACTTCGATCAACGCGTGAAGCAACCATCTATAGAATAATTCTATTCGTATGTGATCACAAAGATGTCTTCGTTTTCACGTTTAAACAATTTCTCCTCACGTGCATATTTCTCCAATGCATGCATGTGTTTCAATTGCTGCAAGGTGTATTTTGTTTCACGCAACTTTCCTGCTATCTCCTGCTTGTTGGCTTGCAAGCGATTCATTTTTCTGTTCTGGCTAATGATGCTGAAAAGGTCGATATCATCCAAAAACAGGTTGTAAACCATGAAGATGGTAATGGCCAGTATGTACTTGTTCTTAAAGGGAAGCAGATACTTTTTCATAGTGTAAAGAAATCGCATTTTTGGCAATTAGTAACAGCGCACTAAAAAAGATATGAGCGCGCCATGGTTAACAACAGGACATAAAAAAACCGCTCTTTAAACAGAGCGGTTTTTATCGGTATTTTGAGCTTAATTTACGATCTCGTCGTATTTCGCTTTGAAATCTTCGTCGTTTTCGAACCACTGAGCTACTTTGCCCAACAATGCTTTCGCTTTTTCAACTTGACGACCTTTTACGTAGCAGTCGGCTGTAGCCATAACTCCCATTTTCAACAAGTCTTTTTCAGCTTTTGGCCAGCTCTCAAAATCTGTAACCTTTGCCAATTTAGCGTCTGCATCTTTCCAAGCTGCGTTCGCTCCTCCTTTATCTGCATCTAAGTATTTACAAGCACCTTCCAAGTACTTCGCACCTATAGAATTCGGTGAAATCTTGTAATACTTCAATACCCATGAAGAAGCCTTTTTCGGATTCGCCATTTCGTTGCTGATCATTTCGACCATGGAATTCTTGAACTCATTGTAGAATTCTTCGTTCTCACTTTGGCAAGTACCTTCTTTGTCTAATTTGATCGACTTACCAACCGATCCGATTGCATCCTTGAATGCATTTTTGAAATTTTCGTCTTCTGAACCAACAAGAGAGATCTTGTAAAGTGCTTTGCCCAACCACATGTGTACCAAAGGGTCGTTCTTCGTTTTGTCGTTGTTGCAATATTTGTCTGCTACTTTCGCCAATTTCTCGTAATTACCGTCAGCATACAAGATGCGTAAATCGTCGTACGTCGGCGGTTGCGCATTTGCAATTCCCGTAACGATCAGAGCAAGTAGTAAAATCAGTTTTTTCATGATCTATTTGTTTAATTACCGGTCCATGACCAATTTCTATGCCGAATGTACAAATTCTTTTAAAATTCGACCGAGCGAATCAGTGAAAATGAATAATTCAGCGTATTCAACGATTATTAACTGTTCTGAGCACTTTCAATCAATAAGGCCAAAATGTTTTGAGCGGCCTTAGAAATCTTCGTTCCCGGACCAAAAACGCCAAATACTCCGGATTGGTACAGAAAATCGTAATCTTGCTGTGGAATTACTCCTCCTGCAACTACCATGATGTCTTCACGCCCCAGTTCTTTTAACTCCGCAATCACTTGTGGAACCAAGGTTTTGTGTCCAGCTGCCAAGGATGAAACACCCAATACGTGTACGTCATTTTCTACGGCTTGTCGTGCAGCTTCTTTCGGAGTTTGGAAAAGTGGACCAATGTCAACATCAAATCCGATATCAGCGAAGGAAGTAGCGATCACTTTTGCTCCGCGATCGTGTCCATCCTGACCCATTTTTGCGATCATTATGCGGGGTCTGCGACCTTCCAATTCAGCAAACTCGGCAACCATGGACTTTGCTTTTTCAAAATCTGCGTCGTTCATACTTTCTGAAGAATATACACCACTGATCGAACGGATCGTTGCTTGGTGGCGTCCGTAAACTTTTTCCATTGCCATGGAGATCTCTCCTAAAGAAGCGCGTTCTCGTGCACAGTCAATTGCAAGAGCCAGCAAATTCCCATTACCGCTGCCAGCTGCTTCTTCTAACTTCTGAAGTGCGGACTGAACTTTTGCCTCGTCGCGATTTGCACGCAATTCAGCTAAGCGGGCGATCTGTGCTTCACGAACTTTGGTGTTGTCCACTTCTAAGATGTCGATCTGCGTATCTTCCTCAACCGTGTAGCGATTTACTCCTACAATGATATCTTTTCCGGCATCGATACGAGCTTGCTTGCGAGCAGCTGCTTCCTCGATGCGCATTTTTGGAATTCCTGTTTCGATGGCTTTTGCCATACCGCCCAGTTCTTCTACTTCCTGGATCAGCTTCCATGCTTCTTCCACCAACTCTGCGGTTAGCTTTTCTACATAGTAACTACCTCCCCAAGGATCAATGATATCGCACATTCCTGTTTCTTGTTGCAGATACAACTGCGTGTTGCGGGCAATGCGAGCTGAGAAATCAGTTGGGAGCGCAATGGCTTCATCGAGTGCGTTGGTATGTAATGACTGTGTTCCTCCAAATCCGGCAGCCATTGCTTCGATGCAGGTACGGGCAACGTTATTGAAAGGATCTTGCTCCGTCAAACTCCATCCGGAGGTCTGACAGTGGGTACGCAACGCAAGTGATTTCTCATTTTTCGGATTGAACTGGTTCACCAATTTACTCCAGAGCAAACGACCAGCGCGCATTTTGGCGATCTCCATGAAATGATTCATACCGATGGCCCAGAAGAAGCTCAAGCGCGGCGCAAAGGTGTCCACATCCATTCCTGCGGCAATTCCTGCACGCAAGTATTCCAATCCATCGGCCAAGGTATAAGCCAGTTCAATACTCGCAGTTGCACCTGCTTCTTGCATGTGGTATCCGGAGATCGAAATGGAATTGAATCGCGGCATGTGCTGAGACGTGTAGGCGAATATATCTGCAATGATGCGCATGGATGGCGCCGGAGGATAGATATATGTGTTACGCACCATGAACTCCTTCAAAATATCGTTTTGAATTGTTCCGGTCAATTGTTCTTGTTTTACGCCTTGTTCTTCCGCCGCTACAACGTAAAATGCCATGATCGGAATTACAGCGCCATTCATGGTCATAGAAACCGACATTTCATCCAAAGGGATTTGATCGAAGAGGATCTTCATGTCCAAAATGGAATCGATCGCTACCCCTGCTTTACCTACATCGCCCACCACACGTTCGTGATCCGAATCGTAACCGCGGTGTGTAGCTAAGTCAAAAGCAACTGATAGACCTTTCTGTCCCGCAGCTAGATTGCGACGGTAAAAGGCATTGGATTCTTCGGCTGTGGAAAATCCGGCATACTGTCGAATGGTCCACGGGCGAATGGCGTACATGGAACCATAAGGTCCGCGCAAAAATGGTGCTTTACCGCTTACAAAACCGGTATGTGTAGCCGAATCGAGGTCTTTTTTGGTGTAATAATTTTGTAAATCGATCTTCTCAGCGGTTGTAAAAACGGCTTTCGTATTTTCAGCGTGAACAGGACTCGTTTCAAGCGATACCTGTTCAAATGATCTGCGGCTACTCATAGTACTTTTTCTAAAACTAAGGTTGGTAATCCGTTCCATGCTGCAGGCAATGTTGTCCATTCAGCAGTAACACTTTCCGGGTTCGGGAAAATATTGATCCCGATAAGCTTTTCCAATTTATCAGCAACTGCTTGTTTGCGCAAGTCGGATTTAGCAGCGATTTCTTGTGTCAATTCTTCGCGTATTTCTGCATTCGAGATACCTCCATGACGCTCGATGCGCTGGAATTCAGCCCATGTGCGTTCAGCGATCTCCTTGGTCAACATTTCGATCGCATAACTACCTCCTGCCGGGTCGATCACTTTATCCAAATACGATTCTTCTTTCAACAAAAGTGAAATGTTTGTTGCCATGCGGCGCGTAAAGGACTCATTTGGTTCAGTAGACATCCAGTCGTATGGGTAGATTACCAGCGATTGAATGCCGCCAATCACAGCTGAAAGCGCCTCCGTGGTTTGACGTAGCAAATTGGTATACGGATCTTTCAAGCTTGTATGCAATGATCCGGTTACAGCCTGAATACTTGCTGCTCCTGCATGCGTGTGTTCCGGTTCGTAAGCTGAAACGATGCGCGACCAAGCTGCGCGGAATGCACGGAATTTCGCTACTTCAAAATAGAACTTGTTACCGATCCCTAAACGAAAACCGATCAACGAAGCTGCTTGATCCACAGTTAATCCGGAATCCATCAATTGCACCAACAAGTCATGTCCTTCTGCGAGCGCAATGGAACTTTCCTGCCAAGTACTTCCACCGGCATTTTGAACCAGATTTCCCTGAATCGTGAACAATTGGCTTTTACCAGCATTCGCAGCCAAAGGGATCAATGCCGAATTGTCGGTGAAAACCACAGCGGCAGGCGCATCTCCTACATAATTCAAAAAGTCACGCACCTGATCAACTGTTTTTGCCACGAAGGTCGTGTGGATGTATTCCAATCCCACTTCATTCAATAATTTTGAGAAATCGACGGTATTTGTGTCTGTCGCTTCTAATACCAGAGCATCCGTTCCATTCATCAAAGCGTGAAGGATGGTTTTATTAGTCTCTTCCGGGTTAATAATACGGAAAGGAGAGGCTACATGCCAATTATTTGATTCTTGTTGCGTGCCGCGTAGAAAAGATGGTGCTCCCGGATCGGAAACCTGCGCCGTAAACGTTTCTTGATGCACATAGGCAGGAAAAGCGATCTCTTCGATCTTACTTATTTTGTGCAGTTTATCGATCGGTTCGCCTTTCAATTCTTTGAGCAAGACACTTTCCCAATCGGCTAAAGATGCGGCCTGAAATGATGAAAATAAATCGGACATATACTGTTAAAAATTATTGGTCTTGTTGGTCTGACTGCGTAGTCGTTGAAGGAAACTTGCGCACATAAACAACAGTGGCGATCATGGTCAATAACACAGGTGCAATAATGATCCCAATATATGGGATAGCATACAGGGCAGAAAAAAGTGCTCCGGTCAACACCACAATACCCATATTGCTAAATGAAAAGCCTAAACTACTGAGTGTGCCTTTTTGGTAACGTTCCAAACTGTAGTCATAAAAAGCGAATCCTAAGAAGAATGAACTGATCAGGAATTGCACAATAGGTGTTAAGTATTCATCCATCGGTATCAGGAAGGTCAGTAACCACCACAAGAACAAAGTGAAATATTCCATCACCAAGACGATGATCACGATGAAGATCGCTCTCAAAACATCGTTGATGATGCGCACCAAACCACCGTCGAATTTGTTATTGGTTAGGTAATTGTCATATTTCTCGGATAAAATACAGTTTACCGGTGAAAGACAAACCAAGAGCAAGAATTTGTAGAATTCATTGGCGATGAAGGTGAAAAAATCAAATATGCCGTCAACCGTTCCAGATAAGAACCCACCAACTAATGGAATCTCATCCACAGCGTGAGCCGCATCCAACAAGGTGTTGGCTTGCCAATAAAAATAAAGGGCAATGATCCCTATGATCAAACCGGGTAAAAAGAAGATCAGGAATTTCCCTTTGCCGAGTGTTTCAGCAGTAGTTCGAATTCCGTCCAAATGAAGCTGAATTGCTTTAATCATCTGTAGCCAATGTTTGTGTTCCAAAGATAAAAAACTATCCACAGCTTCAGAATTTTGGCACATGTATTGTTAAGGATTTATCAAAACTTGAAAATCATGAAAACACTTTTTTCTATCCTCCTTGTTGGAATGTCATTGACAACAATTGGTTCAGTTTATGGTCAAGAACCTACTAAGCCTAAGAAATCAACGCTAGCAAAAAAGCCAACTAAAAAAGTTGCAAAAACCACAAAAAAGGCGAAAGAGCAACCTTTGAAACAGTAATAACGGTCCCGCTAATGATCCTCAAAAACCGGAAAATTGGCGGGACTTTTTTATGAAATTAGTCCGAATTGCTCGAAGTGATGGGTCAAGTGTTTCGCATGTAAACGTTCCCATTGGGCTTTATTCAACGGACCATAGTAAGGATGTACTTCTCGGCGCTCCGGATTGCTTTCGTACAATTCTTCAAATTCCAGCCATTCTTCAACGAATTCATCTATCGCCAATTCGATCTCTTCGTGGCGTAATTTCATTTCCGGTGTAGCAAACGGAACTTGAATCTCCTTCGCCATTGGTTTATCGCTGTCTAAAAACGCCAACATTTTATCCAATTTGTCCTCCGGCACCAACAAGGACTGCGGATTCTTTCCGGTTGCAATGCGCAAGGTGTCGGTCAAATGTTCTACCATGCGCTGAGCGTTCATCGTTCCCCACTGAGCTTTGCTATCTGGCGTAAGTGCATTCAGGTAACTTAAAATGGTCTCCAGATCTGTTTGAATGAATGTCATGGCATTTTCTGTTTATAGTTTTTTTAAATATTCTGCACCACAGAGCACGGAAAGGCTCTTTGGAACGATCTCGATATTGATCTCTTTACGCACCTCAAATGGTTCGCCGTCGTAATGAGCCAAAGGCTGTTCTAAAATGATGCGCGCTTTTGTGAATGGAATGATTCGAATAAATCGACTTCCTTCAATGCGTTTCATGAAGAAGCGCGACAAGATACCCATGGTGCGCCACCAGGCAAATTGCTTCAATAATACCAACTCCAACTGCCCGTCTGTCACCATCGATTTGGGTGAGATTACAAACCCGTTTCCAAATTCAGATGAATTAGCGATCGAGCTTAGTAAGAACTTTCCTTTGATGGTTTCATTCGGCAAGATCACTTTCACCTTTGGTGGGTTGTAGGAAAAATACTCTTCGTAGATCAATTGCGCATAACCGTAAAATCCGCGGATGTGGTACTCATCGAAACGCTTGGCAATGAACGCATCGAAACCAAATCCACCTACACCCAGGAACGCTTTGTCGTTTGCCAGAACGGTGTCCATACGCAAGCTGTGCAATTGGTTGATCGAACGAATGGCCTCCGGAGTTTTTAAGGGGATCTTTAAATGACGTGCCAAGCCGTTTCCGGAACCCGTAGGTATGATCGCCAAATGGCAATTGGTACCAATCAAAGCAGTTCCCACTTCATGCACAGAACCGTCTCCTCCAACGGCACATACAATATCGATTCCTTCTTTGGCAGATTCCGCAGCAATAGCCTTGGCGTGACGTTTATATTGGGTGATAGCAATATCGTATTCGAAAAGCGTATGATCCAAGTGCTCCTCAATCATTTGTGGAACTTTGGCCTTTTTGACCCCTCCTGAAATAGGATTGATGATGAACCGGATCTTTTTCTTCATGGTGCTTTTGCCGAATTCGACAAGAGGTCGTTGTTGTAACGCTGAATGATTGCTTTTAATCTGCGTTCCATGAACTTGACCAATTTCTTTTTCTCGTTTAACTCATTGCGCGGATTGATTTCCCAAGTATTGAATTTAACAAGTCTTTTCGACTTATCGTTGGAGAAATACAAAACATAGTTGTCGTAGAAGTAAAAATACGTTCCTTCTAGATAAGCAACACCTTCACGTGGAGCCTTCGAAAAATAGGAGTTCCCAAAACTGTAATACTTCGTGTCGATGTCCAGAAGATCCAATACCGTTGGCATGATGTCGATCTGTTGGAAGATCTTATTCTCCATGCGTTTTGGCAATTTCTTGCCTCCGTGATAGAACGCGATCGGGATCTTGTACATCTGCGTACGCTGCTCGTAGAAGTTGTTCGTGGACGAAGGCGTGTGGTCTCCGACTAACACAAAAAGTGTGTTCTCGTACCACGGTTCTTTTTGCGCCTGCTCAAAGAATTTTTTCAAACTGATATCGCCGTAATGCAAGCTCTTGCAGATCGGTTCCGGACCGTCCTTCAATTTGTTGCGCCATCTTGGAGGCACGTAGTACGGATGATGCGAAGAAAGCGTGAACAAAGTCGCGAAGAATGGTGCTTCTTGTTTCGTCAATTGCTTCGCTGTCCAAGGATTGAAGTACTCATCCAAAATTCCCCAGGTCCGGTCGAAATGTGCATCGTTGTTGTATTCGAATCGGCCAACGTATGCATCATAACCAATGGCTTTCGTGAAACTGTTGAAACGCATCGAACCGTTCGTTGCTCCGTGGTAGAAAGCCGTAGAATAGCCTTGCTGATTCAAAATACTTGGCAATGAATTGATGTGGTTGCCACCATAGGCCGAAGAGATATACGGATTGTCCATCCACGACGGGATAGAAGCAGCTATTGCAGGCACAGCTTCAATCGACTTTTTCCCATTCGATAAACCTTGTGTGAAGGTCCAGGATTCTTTCAGCAAGGAATCTAGGAATGGCGTGTAAGACTCTTTGTGGTTAAAGGTACCGATCCATTCGTAGCCAAAGCTTTCCAGCATGATGATCACCACATTGGTCTTCGGTGGCAGTACATGTTGTGGATCTGTTTGGTGAACCGGATTGAAGATCAGTTTCGCCTGATCCTCTTTGAAATACGACTTGATCTCCAGATCATTTTGTCCGTAGGTCTTTAAAACGGTGAATGCCGAATTGAGCACCAAGGCCGTGTTTTGCGGTTCAGTGTATAGGTTCGCATCAACCGGAGAAATAGGTTTGAGACCCCATCCACCACGTCCTATCAACACGAAAAAAGCTGTACCAAAAACAAACCACAACAATTGACCGGAAAGTTTCCCTTGCGCTTGTTTCTTTTGCCAACGGTGGAAGTTGGTGCGCTTGTAGAATTGATGAGATAAGTAGAGTAACAACAAGAAACAAACCAATAAGACCCAAAAATCGCGGATGAAGCTGGTAAGCAATTGTCCGATGTCATTCCCTGCTGAAACGATGGCAAACAAATCGGCCGTGGAACGCTTCATGGTGTAGTTGAAGTACTCAATATCCAGTAGGTTGAATGCAAGGATCAAAGAGAAAACCAAGTGAAAGTAAGTAACTTGCACGAAACGGAACACGCGATTTTGCTGCCAATTCATGGGGATCAGCGAAAGGACTATAAACGGGATGAACAGTAAGGCTAAGGTTACCAGATCAAACCACATTCCAACCAACCAATCGGTCCAGGAAATGTCTGTGAAAGAACCAGAATTATAGGCGTAGAATAAGATGCGCACAGCTGTTAGCAGCAAGAGCATAGCCAGCAATCGAAGCAAAAGGCTTTGAACGTGCAACGGAATATTATTGCGCAAGGTCTGCCACATGGAACAAAAATACACAACTTGCTGAGTTTATTGCCCGTTTTTAACCCTTTTTGAGTGCCAATTCAAACATTCGTGTACATTTGAAAAAAAAATCCTTCTATGAAGAACCGAATTATTGGCATGTTTTTTTTGTTACCGATACTAGTAACGAAATTACACGCACAAGATCTTCCTGCTTACCGCATTTTCACCGCTTCAGGTAAAGCGACCAGTTATGAAAAGATGGCGAAAGACCTTTCGGATGAGGAATTGGTTCTATTCGGTGAGTTACATGACAACGCAATCGCACACTGGTTGCAATTGGAATTGACAAAGCGCATGTTTCAGGCAAATGGTGAAAAGTTGGCTTTAGGAGCAGAAATGTTCGAAACGCATCAGGCGACTTATTTGCTGAAATACTTGGCAGATGGAGAGGACAAAGCCTTCCGAGATTCCACTAAATTGTGGTCGAATTACGGTACAGATTACAAACCTTTGGTAGACTTTGCTCGGGCGAACAAACTCAACTTTTTTGCAGCGAATGTTCCACGCAAGTACGCTTCACTGATCTTCAAAAAAGGACCTGAATACTTGGATTCGCTTTCTGCGAGTGAAAAAGCGCTGTTGTGTCCCTTGCCTTTTCCGTTCGATTCCACGTTGACGCAATACCAGGAGTTGATCAAAATGGGGATGGAAATGCATGCCTCCGGGATCAATTTCGCGAAAGCGCAAGCGATCAAAGACGCAACAATGGCCTGGAACATTGTGAAACAATTGCAAGCCGGGAAAGTGGTCTTGCATTATAACGGATCGTACCATTCCGATTATCACCAAAGTATCTGCTGGTATGTGGAGCAATACCGAAAAGGAACGCGTTTAAAAACTATTTCAGTGGTGACCCAAACCGATTTGAAGAAGCTCAGCGAAGAATTTTTAGACAAAGCCGACTACATCATCGTAGTAGATGAAGATGTGACACGAACGATGGAGTAGAGGGAGTTCAGATCTTGTTTTCCTACAAATCTAACTCATACGCCAGTCCTACACGCAGGTGAAGAGCATTCATGTAGTTCTTGGTATACAATTCCTGAGTAGCGTTGATCACTGCTTCGTTTTTTGGGGCGTACACATAAGGCGTAAATCCGGCATAAACGAATGGTAAAAGATGGTGCTTGTCGCGATTGACTGCTGAATAAGCGAGCTTGATACCGATGTTTCCGCCAATACCCAAAGATTTGGAACGACTGTCGTCAATCAAGAAGGGCTCGCCATTCACACGTCTATACAAGCCACTGCTTGCGATTCCCAACTGAACTTCACCAAAGAATGGCGATTCCTGTGCAAAACGCAACACGTAGTTCAGGTTGATCTGGTGTAAGTGAAAACGATTGAGGTAATCCGTATTGGCTCCTTCACTTCCGAAAAATGAATACGTGCAGTTGATACCCTGATTCCAGCCTTTTTCGTTGGTAAACAAGTAGCCGAACTCTAAACTGGCGCCATGCTTGAACAGACTTTGATTGTTCTCCAAAAATGGTCTGTTGAAGTTATAAAGCTGGATGCTCTGATCCAATTGTTTGGAATAGAAATAGTGATACGACAAACCGCCGGAAATACGCTGCGCCCAACCCGTAACGCCCAACGAAAGTAACCATGATAGAAGTAGGATCGTTCTCATTGGTGAATACTTTGAAATATATCTAACACGGCTTTGTAAGCAGATTCAACCGCGCCATGTACGGTTTGATGGTGTCCGTTCACATTCATGGCTTCGCCGGCAAAAAACAACTTGTCAGCCACAGGTTGTGCGGCAATTTTCCGGGCATCTCCCATCCCGATGGTGCTGTAACCGTAAGCTCCTTTGATAAATGGTTTTGCGGTGTAATCATGAACACTGGATGCGATAAAATTAGCAGTTGCTTGTCCGTTGTAGATCGTGTCCAGTTCTTGCAACAAGGCATTGGTTATGGCAGAATCACTTCCGAGCGCATGTAGATTGGCAGCTTGATCTCCCATCACAAAGGCCAACAAGACATGATCCGAGGTGGTTTTACCTACGGTGTCGTCAGCGTAAGCACCGCAAACGGATCCGCCATAAAGCACATCCGCATAGAATTTAGTACTGAATTTTAAGAACACTTTCATTCCCGGACCCATACCGAATTTGGCAAAGGCCGCTGTTTTCTCTGCAGGAAGCGCAGGCGTGAAAGCAATCTCATTCAGTTTGAGAATAGAGATTGGAACGGTAACGATCACCTTGTTTGCAGTATACGTGTTTCCTCCACTGTCAGTCAGCATGATTTTATCCGCGCTGTAATCGACTGCCGTGATCGGGGAGTTGAATTGCACCTGCGAGAGGACTTCTTGCGCGATGTAGGTATCGATGACATCGAAATAGGTTTTTGCAAATTTGAAATCTTCATCGCCAGACACCCAGTTTTCTTCATCCTTGCTGTTCCAATATGCAGAAAGCGTAGAGGCAGAAGCGCCCTGATCTCCGGCAATTGCTTCAATGATATTGTCGTATTCGCTGTCAAATCCTTGTTGGTGGGCATGGTCCTTAAAAGAAACATCCGGCAGCTCATCCGCTTCGAAAATGAATGGATCTTTGGGTAATGCAGCAACTACTTGGTTGTTGAACCAGTAGCTCAGCTCAGATTCATCCAAAGTTGTTTGAATGTTCTTACTGCGCACTAGATCGGCAATGATGCTATTTCTGCCGTGCATCCATTGTGCACCCGTGTCGATGGGATAATCTGCAAAGCTGTTCAATTTTCCCATGCGCCCTCCATGTGTTCCAGACGCTTCAAGAATGCTAAAGTCAATTCCTTTTGATTTCAACAAATAACCCGCGTACAGTCCGGCGGCTCCGGCTCCGATAATGATGATCTTGCCATCGAATTGGATGTCTTCATACAAACTTTCCTTCCTGCAACCGTTCAATACCGCGGAAGGCATCAGGATTCCTCCAATGGAAAACAGCGAGGTATATTTTAAAAAATCACGTCGTTTCATACAGCCTTGCTAAAATAAGCTAATTGGAGAACGTTGATTCTTCTCAAATCGTATTTTCTCA
>CAYLJB010000047.1:0-20546 GCA_964383785.1 uncultured Fluviicola sp. | reverse complement strand
ACACAATACATTCTTTGCACCAACCTTTTGATTTTGCGCATCCCACATAAATTTACGTGAGCTTGCAAAGGCGAAATCACGCACGTTTACAGCTTTGTAGATCCATGTTTTAGTGCCTTTGTCTTTCGTTTTCTCGTTTTCCTCTGCTTCAGCTTGTGTGACGATCAATACTGGCGTATCGGATGTTTTTGCTTTGGCCATGCGCTCGCGTTGCGTTGCGGACATGACTGCAGCCGCATTTTGCAATTCACCAGTTCCAGCGACAATATGATCAGAAGGAACCGTGATCGAAACCTCGTAATCACCGAAAGGTAGTGTAAATTCTCCACGACCTAAAAACTGTTTGTTTTGCCAGCCTTCCACATCGTTGTAAACACACATGCGCGGAAAGAACTGTGCAATGGTGTATAAGTAATTGTCTTCTTTTTCAAAATACTCGTAACCGGAACGTCCGCCAACTTTCATACGGTCATTGATCGGATACCACCACTTGATTTTAAAAGAAATACTTTGTTTTGGTCCCAATGGCTTTGCCGGATCGATACGCATCATGGTTTTGTTGATAGCGTAACGCATTTTTTCACCATTCGGAGTGGTTACAGCTTCGATGGTGTAACCACCGTCAAAAACCATCAATCGACGTTCCACATCGCGGATCGAACGGAAATCTTCCATTTTCTCAACCTCGATCAGTTTGTTGTCTGCATCTGGCTTGTAGATATTTTGATCCAATTGCAACCACAGATATTCCAGGACATCCGGAGAATTGTTGGTGTAGGTGATCACTTCCTCACCACGAATGATTTGCTTTTCATCATCCAAGGTGATATTGATCTTATAATCCGCTTTTTGCTGATAATAGTGATTTCCCGGAGCTCCGGCCGCAGTGCGGAATTCATTGGGTGTCGGCAATTCAATATCCAATTGTGCAAACTTGGTTTGCGCTACAGCTAATCCTGCAGAAACAATGGAAAATGCCAATAATGCGATTCTCGTTTTCATCATGGTTTCGTAGCAATAATCGTTTTTGGGTTCTGTGGTAAAAAAACGGCAGTGTGTTTTTGTTCACCGTTTCTAAAAGTTATTTTATTCTGTTGTTCCGGAAAAGTGTCCATCAACCAATCGAAGGTAATACTCAAAGTAGGTTGCACTTCCACTTTTTTTGAATACAAATAAAAGTAAGCTGTACCATTAGGAAAAACTTCAAAGCCCAGCAATTGAAACGCATTTTCTCCCAATTCAGCTATTTGGAAATGGGCATTGATCTCTGTTGTTAGAAAGCTTTTAAATGCCCCGTTCTTGGTTTCTTTGTCCAATTCGCTTACCGTCATTCCTTTCTGTTGTGTCATGAGCGCCACATCGTGAGCAGTAGCTGAGATCGTTAATTCGTATTGTGAAGAACCGATATTGTATTCCAGCTCTGCAAACGAAAAGTAAAATGCATGCGCAGTAGCCAAGGTATGCATCAAACCGGAGAGTAAAATGGTAACAAGCCAATTCATGTTAACAAAAATAACCGAAATCTCAGATAACACTTGTTCATTTTGACAAACATAGCCTTTGTTCAGTTAAACACTAAAAAATAGGGGACAAACAAAATGGTCGTCCAAATTGAACGACCATTTTTGAGAATTGAAAGTTATTTTATTTATTTCCTTTCGCGTGATCTGCAAGGAATTGCGCCAAACCATTATCAGTCAACGGGTGTTTCGCCAAAGCCAAGATCGCTGAAAGTGGTCCAGTCATAACATCAGATCCAATTTCCGCACACTGAATGATGTGCATTGGGTGACGAATCGAAGCCGCCAAAATTTCTGTTTCAAATCCGTAGTTATCAAAAATGATACGTATTTGCTGGATCAAATCCAATCCATTTGTTGAGACATCATCCAAACGACCCACAAATGGAGAAACGTATGAAGCTCCTGCTTTAGCGGCCAACAATGCTTGACCGGCACTGAAGATGAGTGTACAGTTCGTTTTAATTCCTTTGGAAGAGAAGTATTTGATCGCTTTAATTCCAGCCGGAATCATCGGGATTTTAACAACGATATTCTTATGCAATTCAGCTAAAGCTTCCCCTTCGCGGATCATACCTTCAAAATCTGTTGCAATTACTTCTGCACTTACTGGTCCGTCAACAATGTTGCAGATGTCCACATAATGCTTCAAGATATTGTTTTGTCCGGTGATTCCTTCTTTTGCCATCAAAGATGGATTGGTTGTTACTCCGTCCAAGATTCCAAGATCATTTGCTTCACGAATATCGTTCAAATTCGCTGTATCGATAAAAAACTTCATAATTCACTAAGGTTTGGGCAAAAGTAGTGAAAATTGAAAAGGGAAAATGAAGAATTGAAAAGGGAAAAAGTCAAGAAAAAAAAGAGGGGTAAGCTACTTTTATCGCACCGCTACAACCTCTGACCTTTGCTACGTTCCCGTCCTGGAGGATTAAGAGGGAGCTGGTCGTAAAAGACTTACCCCGCCGCAAAAGTACTATTTTCTGAATGATTTCCTACAACTTCACGATTTTTTGTCGCAAAGCATGTCCTTTTTGATCTTCTACTACAAACAGGTAAATTCCAGCTGGCAAATACCTGATGTCACAAGTTGTTGATTCCGTGAACTGTTCGCTTTGCAATTGCTGACCATTGGCAGAGATCAATGTCCATCGAGCCACATTATCCCCAAGATGAACATCTAAATGAATCATTTCTTGATCATTCCAAACCAACCAATTTCCATCCCAAACTTCTTCATGAAGGTCCAAATAAAACACACAATTCTCGACCGCGTCTTCCGGGAACCACTTTTCAGCTGCCTTCGTGTAACAAGTTAAGGTAGAGGCCACATTGTACGGACGCGTCATGGATTGCAAAAAACCAACAGAACTACCGATACCTTCTAACAAGAATTCGGTGTAATTATTTCCGTTTAACCAAAAACGGGCAACAGGACCGGCCGGTGTTTGTAAACTATCAATTGACGCAACTATCAAGGTGTCATTTGGTATCAATTCCCAATTCCACAAAGTATCACCTACTTGTAAATCAAAATCATATAGCAGTATATCGCCACCAGCTTGCCCACCATTAAAAAAGATCTGTTTTCCTTCGGAGCGCAACCAGCCACGGAACAAGGAATCAGCCATTTGGACGCCATTACAAAACGGATAGGGCGGCAGAGGCGACTGCCAATCATAGACCATTTCGTAGCGTTCATACATTGGATAATATTCCAGAGAATCGAATACTTGGGGAGTACCTAAGAAATAGTTACTAGTATACTTTTTCAAGCACGGATATTCGTGCGCATTGTTTGTTTTGATCTTCCAAACTGGTTCATGCTGAAAATATACATTGATCTGTCCGTAAACTTGAAACTGAAGCCCAAGCAACAATCCGATAACCGTTAATAAGCGCATGCTTAAAATTAGTGAATTCTATGAAACAACGCAAAAATGCTCATATTGAAGGACTTAATATGTTTCGAATTGAATCTTTTTTTTGAACTTCACGTAAACTTTACCTGATTTACAAATCGTTAAGTATGAAACGGATTATCTTACTGCTGGCAGAATTCTGTTTTTTGATCGGGATCAGCTTTGGCCAAAAGGACATCAATCAAAAAGATTCCTTAGGCCGCAAACAAGGTGAATGGATCTTATTGGGGATCGATGTTCCAGAAAGTGGTGTGGTTTCAGGAGGAATAGCTGAATCCGGAACTTATCTCAACGATCAAAAGGTCGGAGCTTGGAAACGTTACGATAAAAACGGAGAAAGCGTTAATGCTTTAGTTTACTATGAATACGATCCAGCGATTGGGAAATCAACACGTATTTCAATATTCCCCAATAAGTATTTTGCAAGCGGTCAACCGGAATTACAACACTACCCGGGAAAATGTCCCGTTAAAGCCAATTCTATCCGATTCAGCGAGGATGGTTCAATCAAAGAGATCATCGAACTGGACTCATTAGGAAATGAAGCCTTGATCATTCGCGCCATGTCATTGGAGGAAATGAACGCCATACCGTATTTTCAAACTACGGATGCACTTATTTCCAGTAAGGCGATCAGCAAAAACTTATTCATTCCGGATAACACGCAGTTCTCAGGGTACTTTTTGGTAGAATACCAGCACCAATTGTTTCAATTGGGACTTTTTGAAAAAGGAAAGTTGGTGGAAGGGAAGCAGTGCTTGTTAGACGAGAATATGCAACTAATAGATGCTCTGATAATTACTAAAGGAATCGCAATACAGCAATTGAAACTTTAATTCAAGGGAACAAAGTGTTCGTTTGGAACAGGTAAGTTCACATCTTCACACAAATACCTCAAAACACCTAAGTGACGTGCATTTTCTTGCATCGCCTGAAAGATCATTGCATAGATTAATTGTTGTTTTTCCAGGCTTTCCAGATTCAACGAATCCAAGATGCTTTGCCAATTTCTAAAATTATCGTTTTCCAACGCTTCCCAGCTATATTGCGGTAAACGATCTTCTATTTCTATTTCCGACTCCTGTTGCTGAATGCGTGCTTGCCACACGTGCTGATTATTGATCAACATGGAAAAACGAACCGCTATTTCATCCGGCACATCGTCAACATGCCGCACGTACAATTGGATCCACAAACGATTCAATTGATGCATGTGCAACAGTTTCTCGGTAAAGAAATCGAGCATTAGAGTTGTTTCAAGGAAGCAATTGTTGCTTTTGGGTCAGCACTTCCGAAGACAAAACTTCCGGCAACAAGTGCATCTGCACCAGCATCTACCAATAGTTTTCCAGTTTCCAGGTTTACACCACCATCTACTTCCACCAAGGCTTTCGATCCTTTTTGAGCGATCAAAGCTTTTGTTTGTTTCACCTTCTCGATAGCTTCCGGAATAAATTTCTGTCCTCCAAACCCCGGATTCACAGACATGATCAACACCAAGTCTAGTTTGGCGATCACGTGCTCCAAAACACTAACCTGAGTATGAGGATTCAAAGCTACACCCGCTTTCATTCCAGCTTCTTGAATAGCTGCAATCGTGCGGTCCAAATGAGTACATGCTTCGTAATGAACGGTGAGGATATCAACTCCTGCTTTGGCAAAATCAGTGATATATTGATCCGGATTTACAATCATGATATGACAATCGATCACTTTGTTCGCCACCTTTTTCAAGGCTTGAATGATCGGGAATCCAAAGGAAATATTCGGCACGAAAACGCCATCCATCACATCCACATGGAACCAATCAGCTTGAGAATCGTTCACTAAATGAAAGTCGCGTTCCAGATTTCCGAAATCACACGATAGGATAGAAGGGGCAATGATCACTGACATATTGAATTTTTTGGCAAAAATACGCAATCCATCAGAAAGATGCGTCCTTTACTTCATCCACTTCAAATATGCTTCATCGCGCTCGTAAATATCAGGATGCACCACCAATTCGCCAGTTCCCTTTACGGTTACGGTGATGTAATCAATCTGAATGAATACCGGTTTCTTTAAGAATATCTCGCGGTGTTCTTTTCGTGCAATGATCGAATCTAAGGAATCAGGAATGATATCGTTCTTTTCGTCACGACTTAGAATGAAACGCGCCAACGAATCCGGAAGATCGCAACGCACACAGCCATGAGAATAGGAGCGAACATCTTTTTTGAAATAGTTTTTTGCCGGAGTATCGTGCAAATACACGTTATAACTATTGGAAAACTCAAATTTGATCATCCCAAGTGCATTTTCACCACCAGGCTGTTGTGTCACCTTGAATGGAAAGTTCTTTTCCTTATACTTTTTCCAATTCACTGAATATGGATCCACTTCTTTATTTCCGCGATAGATCTTGTAGTTATTCTTAATGGCATACGACGGATTTCGCTGCATTGCCGGTAAAAATTCCTTCTCTGCAATCGATTGCGGCTGCGTCCAGAACGGACAAGCAATAATGCGTCGAATTTTAGACTGCAATTGCGGAGTTTTGGTTTCCGGTTTCCCAACTACGACATTGTGCATTGAATATAGAGTATCGTTGTAATAAATGCGCAACATGTATTCCGGAATGTTTACCCAGATATAGCGATCCGGGAATTTCGAACGCCAGCGCCATCTTTCCAAAGAGAGTACAGCCCGATCCATTTGGTGGACTTCGGATTCACCCAATAACATGCGGGTATATGCTCCGGGAACACCATCCGGTTTCAACTCGTGTTCTGATTGAAATGCTTTCAGTGCAGCTTCGCGAGTGTCTTCGTTTACGGAATCTTTATGCAAGTATTTTTTCTCGATCAAAGCCGCTTCAGTATATTTCCAACATCCAACGGTGTCTTTTTTCAACTCCGGGATCTCGAAGCTTTTGTCTGAAAGTTTCTTGTTGTACAATTTGTTGAATAAGACCTTTGCAAACAAGCGGTAATCGCCCACATCAGGACCCATTCCGGCAAACCAAAGATCCCAGCGCTTAATCGAATCTTTTTGGTCGATCAACGTGGTTAATGTCTCAACAGAAGCTGGTAAAACCGGACGCATTTTGTTCACAGAGGTATCCATGAATCCGATATGTAAATCGTGATAAACCTGGGCTAATTTGGCAGTCATACCAATTTCTTTCACAACCAATTCGTTCACCACCTTTTTTGGAGCTTGGTCTACGATTCGCGTTCGAGGAAG
Organism: uncultured Fluviicola sp.; assembly: GCA_964383785.1. GTDB lineage: Bacteria > Bacteroidota > Bacteroidia > Flavobacteriales_D > Crocinitomicaceae > Fluviicola. Next base: position 13,876 of record CAYLJB010000047.1, on the reverse strand, counting down.
ACCGATGGTTTGCGGTTGCGAGAAATAATGTTTGAAGCGAACGTAGGATGGGAGTGGGGTAGAGTCGTTTGACCAAACTGGCTGAAACTTGCGAGCCTTGTAAAAATCATGTATCACTTCCGCAAATTCTTTGGAATAACCCATTTCGAGCAAAAGCTCTTCGTTTACGGCCAATTCAATGCGCTCAGCAATAGGTAGTTTATCGTCAAAGACAGGGTCGGTTACCGGTATTTCCTTGGTGCCACAGCTTGTTAGTAGCACAAAAAATGTAAAAATCGGAAGCAGTTTCATCAGTTGCATTAGACAAAAATGAGCATTTTTGTAAAACAAAGTATCAGAAATTAGCGAAAGGAGGGTTTGAATGAACGCAAGTATGATTTTATTGGTTGTAATGGTCATCGTATCCATCATTGGATTCACGAATGAGGATTTCCGCAACAAATATTTGTTCATCCCATATAATGTGAAACACTACCAGGAATGGTACCGCTTTTTCTCGCATCCATTTCTTCATGGCGACGCCGCTCACTTGTTCTTCAATGCCTTTACGTTTTACAATTTCGGTCCAATGATCGAAGAGTACTTTTTGGCGATGTATGGCGAAGGTCCGGGTCGTTTGTTTTTCTGGATCTTCATTTTCGTCAGCATGTACGCTTCTACATCGATCTCGTATTTCCGACACAAAGACAACGAATACTACCGTTCTCTTGGTTTCTCTGGTGTTGTTTCGGCCATTTTATTTGCGTTTATCATGTTGGCTCCTTCAGCAACGCTTTCATTGATGTTTCTGCCAATACCAATTCCTGCTTGGTTGTTTGGTTTGGTTTATTTGGGCTTCGAGATCTATTCCGATCGCAACCGAAAAACAAATATTGCGCACGATGCGCACATTGCAGGGGCAGTTTTTGGTATTGTTTTCATTTTAATCACTAATATTGATCAAGTGATTGCAAACTTCAATGCATTGGTGTCATGAATCAACAAACGCTTTTCGTCAATAACAACGGTACGATCTTGCCAAATTCGGGTCCGAGCATACATGCCGGAAACCGTGGCTACACGTATGGAGATGGTTTGTTCGAGAGCATCCGTGTGATGAATGGAAAGGTGTTGAACCTGGAGAATCACTTAAACCGTTTGGTGGAAGGAGCGAAGGTGCTTAAAATGCGCTTGCCTGCTTTTTACACAACGGAATTCTTCCAAAAACAAATGGAAGAGCTGATCGAAATGTGTGGAATTACGGAAGGTGCACGTATTCGTTTGTCGATCGATCGAATGGGAGGGGGGACCTACCTGCCGGATGTAAACGATGTGAGTTATTTCATTGAGATCTACCCGATCGAGAATAACATCTTCGGTTTGAATGCCAAAGGCTTGGAAGTAGACCTTTACCAGGATATCAAAAAAGTAAAAACTCCACTTTCAAACTACAAGACCAAAAACGGCTTGTTGTACGTATTAGCTGCCATTTCCGGTAAAGAGAAGGGCTTGGACGATATGTTGATCATGAACGACAAGGGTCAGATCCTGGAAAGTTCGCACAGCAACTTGTTCGTGGTTAGCAACGGCGTGTTGTACACCCCAAGTTTAGCCGATGGCTGTTTGGCCGGAACGATGCGCATGCAAGTGATCAATTTGGCTTTGAAGAATGGTTTGAAAGTCTATGAATGTCCGATCTTACCAAGTAACTTGTTGGTTGCCGACGAATTGTTCCTGACCAATGCTGTTCGCGGAATTACTTGGATTGGTGGTTACCGCACGAAGCGTTACTTCAACACCACAGCCCGCAAGATCGTTTCTTATCTGAACGACGAGTGGGAGAATGTGTGATGGGGAGAGGGGGGAGGACTTCTCTAAAAATCCCGAAACAATTTAAAATCAACTATTATTTAGATTTCATGCGGGATTTAACGATCTCAATACGAGCCAAAATTCGCTCATGATCAGGCGAATATTTAAGGCCTTCATTCAGTATTTCTAAAGCCTCGTCATATCTATGTTCGCGTGCTAAGTATGCGCCAGCTTCTGCAAACAACCAACCAATTGAATCCTCAAAAACAGACTCTTTTTCCTCCAGGGTTTTGTAAATCTTAACGGCAAGATCAAAGTACGCTTTTGCCGGTTTTTCTTCATCGTCCATGTACAACTCGCTTGCCATCTCAGAACATAGAATAAAGTAACCGGATTGAAAAGTATCGTCAGTAAGTAGAAAAGGATACTTTTTTGCGTATTCATCCAAGTTTTTGAGTAGCAAATCAGCTTCTTTTACCACATCGAATTCGTCTTCATCATCCATTTCAGCAAAACGCTCATCGTCCTGATATTTATCAGAAAAGTAGGCCAGAATTGAACGCGACAAAACGCTTTGAATTTGAATATTTAAGGGGTTATTCAGATACGCTTGTTCCGCAAAATCAAGACGCTTCTTTTGATTTCCCTTAACATTGTAATAATCAGAATATGATAGATAATAGAATCCTTTCAACTCCTTTTTCAGCGTGCTATCGGTTACTGCGTTGTTGATCAAATTAAAACTCGAATCTACAAACGGACGTTCACCTTTTTCATTCAGATGCTCGTACAAGAACTTTCCGTATACATAGTGCACATAAGAAGATTCTTTTTTCTCCAAATTTGCATAGTCTATCAAGTACTGAAAATCAACCAAACGATCGTATTTAGCTTCATCCAAAAGCTCAAACAGCAATTCACTTTTAAAGATCTTAGTCTTTCTAAAACGATAGAATTTTTCAGCCTTTTTGATCGTTTCATAAGCATCTTTATAATTTTCATTATCGGTTAAAACGATCGCTTCATTGAAATACTGAATTCCAACCAACTCCTTAACGGTGATCTCTCCATTGTAGTTGTAGAAATGGTTATAAATATCTACTTCAGACTTTAAATTCAAATCTGTTCTATCGATCAATCCTAAACGAAGTAGAGCTTGAACAGCCTGAGATACATTCTTCCGATTCGGCATAAACGAGGCGTCTTCCTTGGCTGTCATTTCAACGGAAATAGCAAGGGTTTTGGGATATGCCATGATGTAAACATGATTCGGCTGTTCTTGAATATTAAACGGGATATTCAATTCACCCAAAACCAGTGCAAACAAAGCCGTAGCTGAAACGCAATTGTAATGTCCCGTTTCAAAAATCTCATGGAATGGAGAAACCAACTTGTAGGTCTTCAAAAATTCGTCATGTACATTTTTATGAAGCGTTTTAATCAGTTTTGCTTCAGGATAACGCATGATTTTCGAAGATTTTATCTCAGCAATGAAGGAATCGAACCGCGATTTTACATTTAAAGTTCTGGCATCAGAGGCTTCTTTGCCAAAGGCCATGAATAATTCCAAATTTGAAGCATTCGGATCTAATAGTATACGTTCTTCATATGCAGTTTGAAAATTTAGATCTTTCAACAAAGACGACTGGGTGTAGGCTGGCAATAGAGTTAAACAGAATAAAAAACTAAAAAGGACTTTCATGATACAGGTAGCATATTATCTGGAATGCAAAATTACAGATTGTTCAATAAACTATATTCAATCAAACCACAATATTAATTTGTCTTATAATTAATATTATGTTAAATAATGTATAGAAACAGAACTATTCCATTAACACAATCTACTTTCCAATAGCTTTATTGATCGATGCTGCAATAGCTGCTACCTCTTCCTTTGAGAATACACCTGAAATTTCGCTGGATGGATGATTGACTTCCATGTAGACTCTTGGCGCACTGATCACACGACCATCTACAATAATGGCTAATGTATTTCCAATGTTTCCTGCCGTCAATATTTGAAATTGTTTTTGTCCTTCCGGTGTTAGATACAACTGTACGGCATTTAATTCCGCTTCTTTGTTGTAAACAGTGTCCGCGTGATCAATGTGTCGTGATAGCAAAGTTTTATCCGAATCCGAAGAATTTTTCGCACCATACAATCCATAGTAGAATTCTCCCCCAAACTTCTCTGTCTGATTTTTATCCCAATAGAATTGAATATCTGAAGGAAAAAATGTTTTGATCTCCGGCAAGCTCAAAATCGAATCCATGAACGCTTGCTTATGCTGTTTAACATAACATAAAGGATTGTCTCCGGTGGCTTGATAGATTTGTTGGAGTTCGATTGGATGTGCGCGTTCCTCTGAATTCAAATACGCGAGCATTTGTGCCCAAGGTTCTTTCACACTGTACCGATCGTAACATAGAACGATCGCGAATGTTTGTCGCGAACTGTCTGTCTGCGCCTTTGCATAACCGGTGAACAAAAGAACCAACGATAAAACAGAAAAAATAATCTTCATATACCGGAAGTGTTCTGTAAATCTAGTCAATTCTCTCTGTTCTCTGCCTCCTCACCTCTTTCTTACAGCTCTTCACATTCAATTCTTTGAATTTTATTCAATTATCCGAGCAAATCTTATGTTAAATACGAAATACATCCTATACTTGCTTCAAAAAATTCCATTTCGTCGGATAAAAATGATTTTTCAGCTATATTTGTGGTCATGTGGTCGGCAAAATACACCTGTTTATCGATACTTACCCTGTCATTGCTTATGATCAGGTGTCAATCTGATGTTGACTCTGCTAAAACCTACGCAAGCTACGATCCAACGACCTCCCCTATTTTTCAATATGCTTTCATTGGTTCGATTGAAAATGCTCCAGTTCACAGTTTGGAGTGCTTTGACCGCGAGGTGATAGCTGAATTGAAGATCCAATCCATTACGATTCATTCCAAAGGCGGTAAAAATCCGGAGGACACTTTGGAAAAACGACAATTCGTATACAGTAAGAATGCTGCGAATTTGCATTATTTCGACTATCGATTCGATGAAACACCTAACATTTGGAGCGATGGCATTGTATACTTTGATTGGAAACAAGGAAACGGAAAAATAGCGTTTACTAAGAATTTTGGCGTTAAAAGGGATTACAAGTCGAACATCCTAAAAACCAAAGATGCATACCTCTTTTTGCGCGAAAAGCGAGCCGATCGAATAGATTCAACATGGATTTATGGTGCTCTGCAACATCCTGAAAAAGTGATCTCAAAGATTGGAAACAGCCTTTATTCCGTTGAAATTTACCTGCCTGAAGGAAGTTCAACAACGGACATTCAACATGTTTTTCAAAATCTCGGATTTTCTGATCAAAGTTTACTTTTAGCTGAAAAGACGATTGTATTTACACGAAATAATCGTCCAGTTTCAGCTTTCATACTCAACGAAGTTTACAGTCAGATCTCCCAAAGTAAAAGTTGGGAATATGACAAAACGGGCAACTTAGTCAAGTATGAAGAATACGTGGGCAATACAGCTACGAGATCCATTTCTTGGACCTATCGACCGGATCTTTTACCGGATGTCATGACGATCGACAGAAAGCAGTATTTTTACAGCTACGAATAGATCGTATGTTCACAAAAGAAGAGTTAAAAGCACACAAAACAACATTCTGGCAACAATTCAAAACGCGCATGCAAAATGTGCGTTCCAGCAATGGGCGTAAAATGAATTGGATCAATTATCCGTCAGAGGTTGAATACATTTATATTCGCTTGGATGCAGATAGCAAGTGCGCACGATTCATGATCGACATTCAGGCGAAAGACGAAGGTATTCGTGCAATCATTTGGGAACAACTCCATGAATTGATGGCAGTTATGACCTCTGAAATGGGCTCTGAAGGCACTTGGATTGCAGAAGCTCATTCTGCCCACATCCCTCATTTTAGTCGGATCGAATGGACTTTGAACGATGTCAACTTCTTTGAAACAAGCGATCGGGAAAAGATGTTTGATTTTCTGGCAGACAGACTGATCTGTTTTGACAGATTTTATCAAGAATTCAAAGATATTCTAATCAATCTGGCAGACTAACTCACTTTTCGTATTTTTGCTTTTATGAAATACACTTCACTCTTTGTTTTGGTTCTTGGTATTTGCGCCAATTTCCACGCACAAACATCCATCTTACAAGAGACTTTCAACAGCGGAATTCCGTCTAACTGGACCGTTGTGATCGAGGATACGAATACGGTACACCCGAACGTTAGCGCGTTTTCTCCAGGTTGGATCGCATTGGTTGATCCAGACAACAACACCGATACGATCGTTGGTTCCACCTCATATTTTACAAGTCCGGCACAGGCAAGTCGCTGGTTAATCACTCCTCCGCTTGCTTTAGGAGCATACGGGAACATCTTGCGATGGGAAGGAAAAGTACACGATCCTAGCTTTGCTGATGGCTACTTGGTGTTGGTTTCAACTACAGACGCACAACTTTCAAGTTTTACCGATACGTTGCGTGTAATTGGTGAAGAAAGTGAAAATTGGTTGCAAAGAGAGATCAATTTGAGTGACAGCGGATATGTAAGTCAAACGATCTATTTGGCATTTGTCAATAAAAGCTACGATAAGTTCAAATTGTATTTGGATGATTTCTCGGTAACGATCAACGATCCAGTTGGTATTCAAGAAGCAGCATTGGTAGACCTGAATTTATTTCCAAATCCGGCACAGCACAGTATTACTATTCAAACGAATGAGCTTGTTTCACACATGCATGTGGCAAGTTTGAACGGACAATTGATGTATTCCGGATCCTTCCAAGACCAGTTGAAAATTGAAGACTGGCAGAACGGAGTTTATCTGATCACTTTTGAAACGAACAAAGGACGCGTTGTACAGCGCTTCATCAAAAACTAATTCCAAAGAAAAAAGAAAAAGGCCTTCGCAATGAAGGCCTTTTTTATTTCTAAAAATACAAGAACTTAAGCTTGAGCACCAAGATCTTCAGCAACAGTTTGAGAGATCGCTGATTTTTCGAAACGGATCTTTGTACCTTCTGAGCTCAATAGAACAGTTGTATCTGTAATTTCAAGGATCTTACCGTGAACACCACCAATAGTTACCACTTTGTCACCTGCTTTCAGGTTGCTGCGGAACTCACGTAATTCTTTTTGTTTTTTCTGTTGTGGACGGATCATGAAAAAATAAAACACGACCAACATCAACACGAGCATAATGATTTGCATAACGCTATCTTGATTTTAATTGATTACTTAATTACTGTTGCCTGAATGGAAACTGTTGTTTCAGGTGGGGTTGTATTTGCCAACAAATACACTTTTTTCTGCAAGGCACCTAAAGGTTGATTTTCTGTTTTCACCGTTGCTTTCACATATCCTTTTTCCCCCGGAGGAATTGGATCTTTCGTAAAATCCGCTACTGTACAAGAACAAGAACCTTTCACATCTGACAATACCAAGGCATAATCTCCTGTATTCTCAACCTCAAAAGTCGCATTGATCAACTCACCTTTTGCAACTTTCCCGGCATTGTATACAGCGTTTACTTTCAACGTTGTACGGAACCCCATTTCCACTTCGTCTTTGGTTTCGCATCCAAAAAACAACAAGGCTGTACATGCTATTAATAATACCTGCTTCATTTTAAAACTATTAATTCATTAATCCGCGGCCCATCTTACCGATCTTGCCATCTTTTTCAAGACGTAGAACGGCTTTATCCAATACTCCGTTGATAAACAAGTGACTTTTTGGAGTAGAATAGAATTTCGATATCTCGATGTATTCGTTCATGGTCACCTTTTTCGGGATATTCTTGAACACTTGCAACTCCGTGATGGCCATTTTCAATAACAACACATCCATTTTCGCAATGCGCTCCACCTCCCAATTATCGGTCAACTCATCAATCAATGCTACATTCTCAGAATCCATGGAGACCGTCTTGCGCAACAATACGCGGATAAATTCTTGTTCGTCTTCCGCATCCTTATACAATGGCATTACCTCCAATTGTTTTCCTGCTTCAGCTCCTTTAATCGTTTTGATCACCATTTGGCAAGCCAAGTCGATATCATCCAACCAATGAATGCTTTTCTCCTCGAAGTAATTGTACAAGAACGTTGAATTCGCGATATCTGCTTTGAACAATGCGATTGCAAACTGCACGTCCTCCTCAAATCCCGTTTCACCATTGTTCATGAACTGGAAATAGGTTTCGCTTTCGCGCATCTGCAAGAAGATCTTGCGGAACATTTCCTGGTGCTCATCACCGATCCAATTCACTTTACGATCTTCGGAAGCCTCACGCAAGGAACGCGAATCTTCGATCAATTGAATGATGGCATTATCCACCAACTTGCGGTTTGGATTCAAATCCTCCTCCGTTGGACGGATCTTCTTTTTATTCTCTTCAATGCGATGCTCGGCAATTGCCTTCACCTCACCAAAGCTCAGTAGTAAGTATAGGTACAAATCGTATATCCGTTCCACCGCCTGGAACAACTCACCTTCAGTTCGTTTCAAATTATCTTCTTCGGACTGAAAATAAGCATACAATGCTTGTAAAACTTTTATACGTAAATGTCTCCTGTTCAGCATTCTAAATAAAATTAATTACATTGGAAGTTTAACCTTACCAATTGCCTCGATACGCTCTTCAGCCATCACATTTGCAATTTGATAAGTTGGCACACCCTCCTCTCTTGAACGAGCAATGATGTTTCCAATTGTACCATAAATCTCTTCCGCTTTTGTCATTGCCCATTCAGCAGACAAACCTTTCACTTCCGAATAGCAATTGATCACACCGCCGGCATTCAATGCAAAATCAGGAGCATAAATGATTCCTTTTTCCATCACTGCAACACCGTGAACTTTCTCGTTTGCCAACTGGTTGTTTGCAGCTCCGGCAATGATCGAACACTTCAAACGAGACAAGGTATCATCATTTACTGTTGCACCCAAAGCACATGGAGCGTAGATATCCATATTGACATCGTAAATCTCATTCAAACCAACAACCGTTGCCCCGTAAGTAGATGAAACACGTTTCAACGTTTCTTCGTGGATATCAGTAATAACTACTTTCGCACCTTCGCTAGACAAGTGTTTTACTAAGTATTCACCAACGTGACCAACACCTTGAACAGCAACTGTTTTACCAGCAAGACTATCAGAACCAAATTGCGCCTTAGCAGCGGCCTTCATGCCCATATAAACACCGTAAGCGGTTACAGGAGAAGGATCTCCGGATTTCCCTGGCAAACCAACCACATTATTCGTTTCCTGACTAACCCACACCATATCCGCTGGTGAAATACCCACATCCTCAGCAGTGATGTACTTCCCTGCCAAAGACTCTACGAATTTCCCGAAACGACGGAACAAAGCTTCAGATTTCATAGTGCGAGAATCACCGATGATAACCGCTTTTCCTCCACCAAGGTTCAAACCTGAGATGGAATTTTTGTAAGTCATACCGCGTGACAGACGCAATACATCATTCAAGGCCTCCATTTCATTGTTGTACATCCACATACGTGTACCACCCAATGCTGGACCTAATACGGTATTATGTACTGCGATGATTGCTTTGAGACCTGTAGCATTGTCGTTGCAGAATAGCAACTGCTCGTGATCGTAAATCCCCATCTGAGCGATGACCGGATTTTCTGCAAGGTTGAGGTCCTTGCTATCTTTTACTTCAAACATACGCTTGTTTTAATCTTCAATTCAAAGTGATTGGCTAATTTTGTACTATTACATACTTATCCCCAAAGCACGGGGCAAAAATAGGAATTTATCGGATGAAGTCTTTAAGCTATCTCAACAAATATTTCTACAAATATCGCTGGCGCTTGTTGCTGGGCATCCTATTCATAGTCATCAACAATTATTTCAATGCGCGAATTCCAGTATTCATGGGAGATGCCGTTGATGTACTTAGTAATAGTGCAAACTATAACAAAGAAACCTTATTCTGGACAGCACTCACCTTAGCCGGTTTAATTGTCCTTTTCAACGTCATCAAAGGATTCTTCCTCTTCTTAACACGCCAAACGATCATTATCATGTCCCGTTTGATCGAATATGATCTCAAAAACGAAATCTACACCAAATACCAACAACTAGATTATACCTTCTACAAAAGTCAATCTACAGGTGATTTGATGAACAGAATTTCTGAAGATGTCGCACAAGTTCGTCAATATCTTGGACCAGGTATCATGTACACCGTAAACTTGGTCTTTCTATTCCCATTTGTCAGCTATCAAATGTTCACGATCAATGCCGAACTGGCGGTTTACTGCTTGATCCCCCTCCCATTGATGGCTGTGTTGATCTATTTTGTATCCAGCCGCATGTCGCGTTTGAGTAAAGAAGTTCAAAAAGAACAATCCCGTTTGAGTACGATCGGTCAGGAGACTTTTTCCGGTATTCGCGTGATCAAAGCGTATATACAAGAGCGACATACTATCAATAAATTCGGTGACAGCTCAGATGCTTACCACAGAAAAACTATGCGCCTGGTTAAAACCAATGCCTTGTTCATGCCAACAATCTCCTTGTTGATTGGATTTGCGACTTTGTTGAGTATTTACATTGGGGGCTTGTTGACAATTGATCAAGCGATTACACCTGGAAATATTATCACGTTCATTCTCTGTATTTACAACCTAACGTGGCCATTTGCAAGTGTTGGCTGGGTAACCAGCATCATCCAACGTGCAGGCGCCTCTCAACAACGCATCAACGAGTTCTTATTGGTAAAACCTAGCATTTTCAACAAAACCAAAAATGCCCTTCCGACCTTTGAGAAATTGAGTTTCCGTGATGTTTCTTTCCGCTACAAAAACGAACTCCCGGAAGTACTGCAACACATCAGTTTCGAATTGAATAAAGGCGAAACGATCGGTATTGTAGGAAAGACAGGATCCGGTAAATCGACGTTAGTGCAATTGGCTGTTAGACAAATGGACCCAACTTCGGGACAGATCTTGTACAACGACCAAGCACTTGCTGATGTGAATTTGGAAGAGTTCAGATCTCACATTGCGGTGGTACCTCAAGATGTATTTTTGTTTTCTGATTCGATCCGCAACAACATCTTATTTGGAACAAAATCCAGTGATATCAGTGAGGAAGAATTGATCCAGGTAACCAAAGACGCACACGTTTATCACAACATTGCAGATTTCCCAGAGCAATTTGAAACCATCCTGGGCGAACGCGGTGTAAACTTAAGTGGCGGACAAAAACAACGCGTGAGCATTGCGCGAGCCCTGATCAGAAAGCCTAAGTTCCTGATCCTGGATGACTGTTTATCAGCGGTTGATACAGAAACCGAAGAGATTATTTTACGCAATTTGAAGCGATACACGCAAGAACATGAGACCACAACCATGATCGTTAGTCACCGCATCAGTAGCTTGCGCAACGCGGATCGTATTTTGGTATTGGAAAATGGGCAAGTGATCGAATCTGGATCGCACGACGAATTATTGACTCTTGGCGGACATTACAAGTCTATGCACGACAGACAATTGCTGGAATTAGAAAACAATAAATCACTTTAGATCCTGCTTCAGCAAGGTGTAATGCTCGAATTTTGCTTTGATAAAGGCAACTAATTCAACGTCCGTAGCTGTTTTCAAGAAGTGCTCATCGATCGCCATAAAGCGAATGAAATCTTCGAATTCCTCTCTAGATAGAGCAATAACATCGTAGGAAACATACAATTTCAATAGATCCTGCAAGATCTCCACCTGACGATCTTGATACTTCAACTCTTCGACGCGCTGCTTGGACTGTGCTTTATCGGAAAAACGCTCGTAAAGCGCTGTGATCGGACTTTGAAAAGCTTCCACCCCGGTAATGGTTCTCGTATCACGCATCGCAAGAGTTGCGCGCTCTTCTTTGATCTCCTGAATAGTTTTTAATGGCTTTACAACTACTTCTTGGATTTCGATCGACTTCTCACTCAAATCGAAAAATGCAGCATATTGACAAAGCGAATCAGGCTGAATTCGAAATCCGATCTTTTCGTAACCTTTAACCGAAAGAATGATCGAATCCTTCGGACTTACATAAACCCCAAAAGAGCCGTCCGCTTGACCGAAAACACCTTTTCCGGTAGTTTTATTCACCACCATCAGATTGAGAAACTTCGCCGGACGCAGGGTGTCGGTCACTTTTCCTTTCAACCAAACTCGCTCACAATCCTGCGCTTGCGCTAAGGAAGAGACCATACATAATACCAACAGCAATCGTTTCATTGTTCCGAAAATAGATCAAATGAGATAGAACATCAAAGATTTAACACAAATTTCAATTCTTGGAGTCTTTAAAAAATTCGTTTCTCACCTGACAAAAACGTGACAATCAGCACAAATATTGTGCGTAAATTTGCCGCATGAAACGCGTTGTAGTTGGACTTTCAGGAGGAGTAGATTCAAGTGTTTGCGCATATTTGTTGCAACAAGAAGGATACGAAGTGATCGGTTTGTTCATGCGAAACTGGCATGATGAAACGGTGACCTTATCCAACGAATGCCCCTGGATCGATGACTCGAACGACGCCCTACTAGTTGCTGAAAACCTTGGCATTCCATTTCAGGTTATCGATCTAAGTAAAGAATACAAAGAGCGCATCGTTGATTACATGTTCAGCGAATACGAGTCCGGTAGAACTCCCAATCCGGATGTGTTATGCAACCGCGAGATCAAGTTCGATGTTTTTCTAAAAGCCGCCATGGAACTCGGAGCGGATTATGTGGCTACTGGTCACTATTGCCGTAAAACAACCGATGAGCATGGAGTTCACCACTTATTGAGTGGCTTGGACTCAAATAAGGATCAAAGTTATTTTTTGTGTCAATTGTCCCAAGAGCAACTTTCGAAGGCCTTATTCCCGATCGGACATTTGCAAAAGTCGGAAGTTAGACGCATTGCCAGTGAGATCGGACTGGTTACAGCAGATAAGAAAGATTCACAAGGCTTGTGTTTCGTCGGTAAGATCTCACTTCCAGAATTTCTTCAACAAAAACTTGAAGCAAAAAAGGGTAATATCATTGAAATTAAAGAAGATAGACCCGATTTCGATTATTACAATAAAATACCTGTAGATCTTGCTCATGTACGCGAACTTTCTCAGGCGTATCACTATGAACCAACGGAAGGAATGAAGGTTGGCGAGCATGCTGGTGCACATTTTTACACAATCGGACAGCGCAAGGGCTTGCATATTGGCGGCAGACCACAACCTTCCTTTGTTATTGGGATTGATGTGGAAACAAATACCGTTTACAGCGGCCAAACCGATGCACATCCAGGCTTGAACAAATGGGCTTTGAAGATTGCTTTGAATGAATTACACTGGGTAAACCCTCAGTTTACACTAAAAACAGGTGAGCAACACACTTTCGACGTCCGTATTCGTTACCGTCAGCCATTGCAAAAAGCGACATTGACCATTTTAGATGACGCAGCTTACGTGTTATTTGAGAAAAAGCAAAAAGGGATCACTCCCGGACAATTTGCGGCATTCTATGTTGGCGAAGAATTAGTTGCCTCAGGAATTATTGCTGATTAGGCGCGTAAGCATCAAAACTGAAGTCGTCGTAGAACACCACTATTTTCACCACCTTTTTTTCGGAATCAGTTGACAAGACCTTTAAATCTTCACTTTTTACATTTGTAAACTTTGATTTGTTTTCCTTCTGCGCTGGTTGTACAGGTTCGGTTACAGCAGCTTCCGCTTGATTTCCGGTTAGCAACCAATGCGCAGAAACACGAGGAAAGGCCAGCAACACCTTTTCCAGAAACTCAAAGCTCGGTTTGTTTCTCCCGCTCAGCACGTGGCTTACATTAGATCGCTGCACACCAATCTTGTCAGCAAACACGCCAGCAGTAATCTGATGCGATTCAATGATCATCCGTATACGTTCGCTAATTTCCATGTTACAAATGTAATTAAAGTGATTTACATCTGAAACCTGTTTTAATTTCACATTTGTAAACAAAAAAGGGCCGGATAAATCCGACC
>CAYLJB010000046.1:9802-20723 GCA_964383785.1 uncultured Fluviicola sp. | reverse complement strand
GAACCAGATCATGGAAAGCTATACCTTCCAAATCGAGGAAGCGTAATCTAAAAAATATGTTGTCTGTTTCAGGCAAGAATCTAATTGGTTACTCCGTCAGTGGCGAGGGTAACCAATTTTTTTATGGGGTTAATCCGCGCACAGGTGATAAACTTCCTGTACCGTTCCATTGTGCTACTGAGGGTGAAATTCAAAAAGCTTTGAAACTTGCAGAAGAGGCTTCGTTTAAATTTCGACATTGGACTCCGCAAAGGCGAAAATTACTATTGGATGCCTTGGCCAAAAACCTAGAAGCTCACAGTGAGGTTTTGATGGGTTCATTCGTGGAAGAAAGTGGTTTGCCTCGCGAAAGAGCAACTCAAGAATTGGCACGTAGCTGCTACCAACTGCGCTCGTATGGTGAGGCGATTTTATCGGGATTGGTGTTGGATGCCGTAATTGAAAGTGGCGATTCGAATAGAATTCCCAGTCCGAAACCTGAATTGCGCCGCGTCAACTTGGCAATTGGTCCTGTTGTGGTTTTTGGAGCTAGTAATTTTCCATTTGCGTATTCTACAATTGGAGGGGATGTGGCAAGTGCCTTTGCTGCCGGTTGTCCGGTTATCGTAAAAGCACACCCCATGCACCCGCAAACTAGTTCTTTGTGCGCTGCTGTTATCTCTGAAACCCTTCAGTCACTTGATTGTCCGGAGGGAGTTTTTTCGCATTTACTTTCTAATGCTCATGATTTGGGACAACGTTTGGTTTTAGCTCCGGAAGTGAAGGCGGTTGGATTTACAGGAAGCATTCGTGGTGGACGGACATTGATGGATTTGGCGGCTTCACGCAAAGAGCCTATTCCTGTATATGCAGAAATGGGGAGTGTGAATCCAGTTGTTGTTACTGCAATGGCTTTGGAGGCTAAAGGACCCGAAATCGCTGAGAAATTGGCAGCATCCGTTGCATTGAATGCAGGTCAATTTTGCACAAGTCCGGGTTTGTTGATCGTGGAGGAAAATCAAAAATTGGAAGAGTTTGTTCAATATTTGTCTTTGATAATGTCCCAATACCCGGAACAATGCATGCTGCACTCCGGAATCTTTGAGCCTTATAAAAATCAAGTTGAACAGCATGCCGAAGAATTAGACATTCGGGTGGGTGGTGTTCGTCAAAACAATTTTATTACTCCTGCCTTACATGAAATTACCGGTTCCAATTTTTTAAAAGATGTACGTTTCAGTCATGAAGTTTTCGGTTCTTATTTGTTAATTGTTCGATGTGCTTCTGAACTAGAAATGACGTGTGTACTGTCAAGTTTGGAAGGACAATTAACAGGTTCTGTTTTCTGCCAGCCGAATGAGCATTTAGCATGGTGGGATTTGCTACAAGCAAAGGTTGGGCGCTTAATTGTGAATGGCGTCCCTACAGGTGTTGAAGTGACATATGCTCAGCAACATGGCGGGCCTTATCCAAGTTCTTCTATGCCTGCTTCAAGTGCCGTTGGAGGAGCCGCAGTAAGGCGCTTCATGCGTCCTGTAGTATTTCAGAATTGCCCAGATTCGCTGCTGCCTGAGGCGTTAAAAGATGCCAATCCGCTCGGAATTTTACGTTTTGTTAACGGAAGTTACACGCATGAACCTTGTTGATCTGTAGGATTCAATGCATATTTGCGATCAGATCAGTGGAAAACTGTTTATTTACTCAATTGGTTATATTTGCACTAAAATTAAAGGGTTATGTCAGAAGTGAATATCGACACGCGAAGAAATAATACGCCTGCAATGACTGCGGTGTTGGTGTTGTTGATCGTTCTTTTGGGAACGATGTCATATTTGTGGTACGTTAAGAATTCTGCTTTGAACGAAGCGCAGAATAAGATCAAGGAATTGGAAGCGAACCTCGAAGAAATGAACAAGATGATGACCCCGTTCTTAGGAGAGGGAGATACGGATGATTTGATGACTGATTTCAAGAACATGATCAGTGATTACGACAAGTTGATGAAAGAAGGTCGTCCGGAAGATCAAGCAGCTATGCAAGAGCAGCAAGATAAGATCAAAGGATTATTGGGTGATTTGGAATCGGCTAAAAAGCGCGGAAAAGTGGATGCATTGTTGATCTCTAAACTGCGTAAAGAAAATGAAACTTTGCGTCAGATTATGATCGGTTATGTGAAGCAGATCGACGAGTTGAATACCAAAAACTTGCAGCTTACTTCTGACTTAGACCGAACAAGCGCAGAACTTTCAGATACGAAAAGTGAGCGCGATAACTACAAAGCTGATGCTGAGGAGAAAGGTGAAAAAGTGAAACAAGCCTCTAAATTGACAACATACGGATTCCGTTCTACAGGTTTGCGTATGAAGTTGAACGATCAAACCGAGCCTACTACTAAAGCACGCAACTGTGTGCAAGCAGTATCCAACTTTACAATTGGTGACAATGCGGTAGCAGCAGCAGGTTCAAGAACGGTTTACTTACAGATCATTGATCCGGATGGAAAAGCGTTGCAAGGGCGTTCTGGCGGTACTACATCTACAGACAACGGAACAGTAGTGTACTCTGCCAAACGTGAGATCCAATACGCAAACAAAGCGATTGACGTAGCGATCTATTTTGATTTTAATGGTGAGGAACCTGTAAAAGGAAATTACAAAGTGAAGATTTTCTGTGACGGTGCAATGATCGGTACAGATAGCTTTACATTGAAATAAGTTAGGGGCGAAATATCGTCTGAATGTTGGTTTAATAATGTGGATTATCCACGATTTAGGTAAGTAATGACAAATATTTTTATTGCAAATCTTGATTGGGAAATTACTTCTCAAGATTTGTTGGCAACCTTTTCCGCTTTTGGAAGTGTTCATTTAGCTCACGTTGTGTTTGACGCGAAAACAAAGAAGTCAAAAGGATTCGGATACGTTGAGATGGAAAGCGCTGAAGAGGCGATTAATGCAATTCAAGCGCTGAACGGCTTCGAGGTGAACGGTAGAAAGCTGGATGTTAAGATCGCTTCCCCGAAAGCGAATCGACCAAAAAAAGAAGAAAAACCGAAAACACAAGGCTTTAAGAAGCCTGGAGGGTTTGGTGGTCAAAATCGTTTTCAAAACGATAGACGTTCTGGTGATTTTAGATCAAACGAAGGTTACCGTAAACCACAAGAGGGCAATCAATCCGGTGGAGAGCGTACGATGCGTCCACGTAGAAAATTTAATAACGAATAATAGCACGTGTCATGTCAGAGGCAATAGATCAAGGCCATGTTCATTTTACAATTGACGAATTGGGGATCGGAACAATTGAGTTCGGACATCCATTAAGCAATTCCTTGCCGGGTAAAATCTTACGCAAATTAGCTGAAACCATTACACAATTAGGAAATGATCAGTCGGTTAAAGTAATCGTCATTCGTTCTTCGGGGAATAAAGCGTTTTGTGCAGGTGCCAGCTTTGATGAACTGATCTCGATTAAAGATCTGGAGACAGGGCAAGTTTTCTTTTCAGGATTTGCTCAGGTGATCAATGCTTGTAGAAAATGTCCGAAGTTGATCATTGGACGTGTACATGGAAAAGCTGTTGGTGGAGGGGTTGGAATTGCGTCTGCGGTTGATTATTGTTATGCAACAAAGAATGCCGACGTAAAATTGTCTGAATTAGCTGTAGGTATTGGTCCTTTCGTGGTTGGGCCTGCTGTTGAACGAAAAATTGGATTGTCTGCTATGTCCCAATTAGCCATTGATGCCACACAATGGAGATCAGCGCAATGGGCTTATGAAAGAGGCTTGTATGCTGGTTTGTTCGATTCGGAAGAAGATATGGATGAAGAGATCAAGCGTATTTCAACAGTGTTGGCAAAATCGAGTCCTGAGGCAATGGCAGAATTGAAAGGTATATTCTGGCAGGGTACTGAGAATTGGGATGAATTACTTGCAACTCGAGCTGGGATCAGCGGACGATTGGTATTGTCTGATTTTACGATCAACGCGATCAATTCATTCAAGGCGAAATAAAATCTATAAACAGAAATACAAAAGGGGGAGTTGTTTCCCCCTTTTTTTATGGTCTCTTTCTAGAAGTATGGATGACTTCTTTAGCTTGTTGCGGATTTGTTTTGTTGGGATCTTCTTGAACAGGAGGCGTTTTAACGGGTTCCTCCAATTTACTTGTTGAGACATTTACCTGCACGGTATCAACAACGGGTACTTCCTTCACTTCTTTAGGTTCAACCGAGTTGTTTTTTTTCATGCTTGTTGTCTGTGCAAAATTAATGTTTGCTAGGAGCAAGAATAAAGTGATGAGTGTAGTCGACTTCATGACAATCAGTTAAGTATTAAGATAGTTATTTCACCCGGGTTCACGTCTGTACTTGCATTACCTCCGATGTCAACAGAGGAGTTACCTGCAGTACGAGCAGTTCTTAGATCAATGGTATGCGTTCCTGCAGGAAGTGTTAGGGTTGTGTTGATTGCACAGGTGTTAAATGAATTAGCCAATGAAGGGTTTACAACGGCAAATCGATTCCATCCTCCTGTTGGAAGAAATGCACCGTTCAGGTAAATTACCATATCAACGTTGGCATATTGTCCACTTGTTGAAGATGTTGTTCTTGCACCAATTGTTGCCCAAACAATTACTGTTGCAGGAGCCGTTAGTGTAAAAGTCTGTGTAAGTCCTGGTTGAACTGTATGAGTTGTAGAAGTAACTGCCAATCGTCCAGCAGTTCCATAAACATGATAGCGGTTGATAACCCCTGAAGGTCCTTGAGGGCCGGTTGCTCCCGCTGCCCCTGCAGGTCCTGTTGCGCCTGCAGCTCCAGCTGGTCCTGCTGGACCTGTAGCTCCAACGGCTCCAGCTGGTCCGGTACAATCCAAACCATTATAAAAACCATCACTATTGATATCTTCAGCTGGATCATTAACTCCGTTTGCGTTCAAATCCCAACAATCTATTCCGTCAATACCGGCTGCACCTGCTGGACCTGTTGCTCCTGCCGGTCCTGTTGCACCTGTCGGTCCTACTGGTCCCGCTGGCCCGGTAGCTCCTGTAGGACCAGCTGGTCCAGCGTTGCATAGATTCGACCAAGTGGCAGAAGTAGCTTCATAGAAGAAGAAACAATCAAAATCGATATCAAAAACTAAGAGTCCTTCCGAAGGTCCGGCAATTGCTAACCGCTGAGCAGTTGTCATACGTGGAACCAAGACGCCTTGATTCGTTGATTGCATTTCTAAGATGGCATTTGGATTGGGCGTTGTTGTGCCAATACCAACGTTATTTTGCGCAAACAACATTGAATTTGTGCCCAAGGCAATGAACAAGAGTGATTTAAAGAATTTATTCATAACTGTAGTTTTCTGATTAATGTGACACGGTAACGAAACCGTGGAATTTCAATGTCTCTTTAATATTTGTGAGTGTTAATTGGTAGAAATAAACTCCTTCGGACACCATGGTTCCATCTGATTTTCCGTCCCAATGTTTTAATGGGTCTGTTGTAGTATAAACAACTTCTCCCCATCTGTTTTGAATGATCAAATTGAAATCCGTGATCCCTCCAGTAGTGATTTCAAAGAGATCGTTGATCCCGTCACCATTTGGAGTAATGATATTTGGTATGACGATTTGGTCAAGCAATTCGATTAATTGTGTGGCGCTATTGACACAACCGTTGTTGTCAGTTACAGTTAATGTTACCGAATATTCACCTAGGGCAGGATATTCATGCGTTGGATTTTCAATTTGAGCATTATTACCATCTCCAAAAGACCAATCCCAGTCTATCGCATTTGATGTTTGATCTGTGAACTCAGCACTTGTTCCTGCATTTGCATAGGTAAACTGAACATTTGGAAGTGAATTCACGGTTGGAGTGCATACTGCAGGGTCACTTTGACAACCAGAAGCATCAACAGCCACCACGCTCACAGTCCCTGTCCCTGTTGTCCAATCAACAGTAGTTTGGTCAGTTCCTTGTCCTCCGGTTATTGTTCCGTTTGCAGGAAATGACCAGTTGTAAGTGGCGCCTGTACCGGTTGCCGTAAAAATGTTCCCTGTGCTATTTTCACACACTTCAGGACAATTCAGAACCGGCACATCCGGACGTACATTGGTTAAAATATACGGATCACCCGGGTTTGTAAACAACCATGCATTTCTAACTTGTGTGTTGAAGATCCCTGATGTTCCGCCTGTAGCATTTGCCACATCGTTCCATTGTGTATTGCCAAGTTGCCATTGAGCAATTCCTGTCCACGCTCCATCAGTAGCTGAAATATAATGAAGTGTTATATCTGCCGGAGAAGCACCTGTTGTGCGTTCTATGGAATGATAATACAAAGGATTTGCATTACAGAATGAATTGTCATTGGTGTTTCTGTCATGTCCGTCTGTGGAGGCATCGAAATTATTGAGGCGTGTTGAGAATGTATTTGCCGAGTTCTGAGTTGGCGCCAAGATTATTGGTCTATATCTCAATGTTCCGGTGCTTGACCCGGTTGGGAACAAATAACTACCAATTGCATTGGTGTTTCTGGTAAATGTACCAGGAGCAGTACTGCTCACGAATCCTTCACTCCCCGGAGTTGTTGTATTCGTAACAGCTGTTAATGCAGTGTTGTTTACGAAAAAAGTAAAGGTTTCAGTTTCTAATTCACGGTCATTGATAATTAAATTCCCCGTTGTGCCGCATCCCGCATTGGCTCCTTGAAGCGTTTTTTTGCGATTAGTCCCGATTCCGGTTCCTGTTAATTCCAGATTGTTGAATGTTGTGGTCGTTCCTGTTGTAGAGCCAATGAATTGTTGAGTATTTCCATAGAATTCTACCGTAGATGTTCCAGCAGTGAAAGTGGCATTGTTCAACCAATCTTGTTCGAGCTCATAGCGACCATTTCCTGAAACTGTGGAATTGGATAATAGATGAAAATTGCCGGGTATTGTAAATGTGGAATTCTTGGTAATGATCCAAGTGCCATTATTGACACAAGCTGAGTTGTTTTTTAATTCAACGCCACCATTTACCTGAACAATTGCGCCAGATTGAATTTGCAAGATGGCTCCATTCGAAGTGACCAACTGTGCAAACGATACAGATAGGGTCATTCCGAAGAATGAAAGTAGTAGTAGTCTCATGTTACATGATGTAGTTCACTAATTTAACGAAATAAATTAATGAAGCGTTGCATCAACCTGTTTTTTTTGAGATAATGCAAAAGCAGCAAAACTAGCCAACCAATGTTCGCCCATGTAGTCACCATCCACAATGTTAGGCAATGAATGATTGAGATGCGCATTCGCCAATTCATACAAATGTTTTGAATTTAGGTGTGCTGCTAATCGATACAAGCACCATGCGCGACTAAAGTTCAATCCGTCCAAATGGACTAGTTTTCCATCTGTCCTGTCGAGTACTTTTCCAGGTATTAGTTGAAATTTCTTGGAAGTTATTATCGGAAGGAACTGCTTGAGCCATTTCTGAAAAGTGGATCGGTCCAATACGCGTTGCATGAGGTCGATCTCTTCCAGTGTGCCGGACAAAAAATCATAGCCACTAGGTTCAAATTGAATGGGGGAGTTTGCATCCTTGAAGTAAAAGTCTGTTGATCTTTGTTTTATCAATTTCAAAAAGCTGGTGTCCTTTGTATGTATTGCATAATCATGCGCGAATGTTAAGCCAAAGGCAGTGTTGGTGTGTTCGCCGGATCGGATCGGGTAAACCAGTTTAGGAAGGTAATCTTTGTAGGACTTGACGATGTACTCCGTAAGCGGTCGTAAGGCATTGGCGCATTGCTTGCCGGTTGGAGAGTCCCAAGAGTCTAATTCTATTTGCAATTGAAGCATCCAAGCCCAGCCATATGTGCGTTCAAAAGATCCGTTGTGTTTTGTACTGAAAATAGAAAGTTCTTGCCGGATCTTCTCAGGATTGAATTGCTCCAACAGTCTTTTTGATATGTTGGAATTGCTGTCAAGCTGGGGAAATTGTTTGATTAAATGTACAATCAGCCAGTGACCATGAACGGAAGAATGCCAGTCAAAGCACCCGTAAAATGTAGGGTGGAGTTCGTGTGGTTCCTTTACTTGTTCAGATTGATTGAAAACGATAGCGATCTTATTCGGATATTCCTGATTCAAACATTTTAATGGAAGTTGGATCAATCGACGGGCTTGATCGAGCTGAAGTTCTTGCCCATGCGCGGCACTGATAATTTGAAGAGCAGTAAGGAATGCCAATAATTTTTTCATAGCACCAATTTACGGAAACTTCCCGGCAACTGGAATACTCTGGTTAAATTTGAATTATGGAATTGCGGAAGATCATACATATTGATATGGATGCTTTTTATGCTTCGGTAGAACAGCTAGATAATCCAGAATTGCGAGGCAAGCCCGTAGCAGTTGGTGGAAATGAAGACCGTGGTGTTGTCTCGGCTGCCAGTTATGAAGCTAGGCAGTTCGGGGTCCGTTCGGCGATGTCCGGAGTGTTGGCTGCCAGGAAGTGTCCGGGATTGATCTTTGTGCGGCCAAGGTTCCAACGGTATTCCGAAATTTCGCAGCAAATTCGTGCTATCTTTTATGATTATACTGACTTGGTGGAGCCACTCGCATTGGATGAGGCCTTTTTGGATGTGACGCACAATAAGAAAGGTATTCGATCCGCCAGTATGTTGGCATTTGAGATTCGGAAACGCATTTGGGAGGAATTGGGACTTACGGCTTCGGCTGGAATCTCCATTAATAAGTTTACGGCAAAGATCGCATGTGATGTGAATAAGCCTAACGGACAATTGACGGTTCCGCCTTTGGATGTGCAGGAGTTTCTGGATAAATTGCCCATTGAAAAGTTCTTTGGAGTCGGTAAGGTGACTGCCGAGAAATTCCGAAAGCAAGGGATTTTTACCGGTAAGGACCTGCGCAATCGACCACTTGCATTTTTTGACGAATAATTACGGAAAACAAGGACAGCATTTTTATGATATCGTCCGCGGAATTCAATCCAGTCCGGTAATTCCGGATCGTTTGCGCAAAAGTGTGGCTGCAGAGAATACTTTCTCGCGAGATCTGATTTCTGTCCGCCAACTATTGGAAGCGCTGGAAAAGCAGTGTGAGGAGCTGGAAAAGCGATTGCAGAAAACGGAAACAAAAGGAAAAACAGTTACAGTTAAGATCAAGTTTGCTGATTTTACCCAGCAGACCAGAAGTAGAACAGTTTCGAACGCTTTGGGGACGTATACTGAGATCTTTCCAATCGCTGAGTCTTTGTTGTTGCAAGAGCCCATCGACGAGCCTGTTCGCTTACTTGGAGTGTCGTTGAGCAAATTGGATGGGGATGAAGAACAAAAAGAGGAGGTTCAGTTAACCTTAGAGTTTTAATTTTGCACCATTCTAATTCAGGCGATTGAGCGTTGGAGCGCCGGTTCCATGTGATTTCTTTAAAAATCGCTTGTTAATAAAAAATAGAGTTTCTATCTTTGCACCCCCAAATTGGGAATATTGTCTTATTTAAAAATTGAAAAGTAGTGGATACTTTAAGTTACAAAACTGTGTCTGGCAACAAGGAAACCGCAAATAAAAAGTGGTTGTTGGTAGACGCTGAGGGCCAAACTGTTGGTCGCTTGGCAAGTAAGGTAGCGAAGTTGGCACGTGGAAAACACAAGACTAACTTTACTCCTCACGCAGACTGTGGCGATAACGTAATCGTTATCAATGCAGCGAAAGTTTCGTTCTCAGGAACTAAACTAGTAGATAAAGAATACGTTCGTTACACTGGATATCCAGGAGGACAACGTTCATTGACAGCTCAAGAGTTGTTGGAGCGTAACCCTGCTCGTGTAATTGAGAAAGCGATTAAAGGTATGTTGCCGAAAAACAAATTGGGTCGTGCTATCTACACAAACATCAAAGTGTATGCTGGTACTGAGCACAATCATGACGCGCAAAAACCTGAAGTAATTAATCTTGACTCAATCAAATAAGGATATGGAAGTAGTAAACGCATTAGGAAGAAGAAAAACTTCAGTTGCTCGTGTATACTTGACAAAAGGTACAGGTAAACTGACGATTAATAAACGTGATTACAAGGAGTTCTTCCCGGTAGCAATTTTGCAAGGCAAAGTTGAACAACCATTCAGTTTGACTGATACGTTGGGTCAATACGATGTAAAAGTAAATGTTGCTGGTGGAGGAGTTAACGGTCAAGCGGAAGCTGTTCGTTTGGGAATCTCTCGTGCATTGGTAGAAGTTTCTGCTGATTTCAAACCATTGTTGAAAGCTGAAGGTTTGATGACACGTGACCCACGTATGGTTGAGCGTAAAAAACCAGGTCAACCGAAATCAAGTAAGAAATTCCAGTTCTCTAAACGTTAATTTGGAATTTATTTGGGTTTTCCCAGATGGTTGTTTAGTATCCAAGTGTTAAAGTACCAATCGAATTTCGACCCTTTAATACTGAATTACTAGAGGAAAGTGAACAATTAAAAAAAGAAAAAAATGTCTAAAGTAAATTTTGATAGTTTGTTAGAAGCAGGTGTTCATTTCGGACACTTGAAAAGAAAATGGAATCCGGCAATGGCGCCGTATATCTTTGACGAGAAAAAAGGTATCCACATTATCGACCTTAATAAGACAATTGCACATCTTGATCAAGCTTGTGCGGCAATGAAGCAAATTGCTAAGTCGGGTAAAAAAGTTCTTTTCGTAGCAACTAAGAAACAAGCAAAGGAAATTATCGCTGAGAAAGTTGCAACTGTAAACATGCCATTCGTAACTGAGCGTTGGTCAGGTGGTATGTTGACAAACTTCCAAACTACTCGTAAGTCTATCCGTAAAATGGCGTCTATCGACAAAATGAAAACGGATGGTACTTGGGAAACATTGAATAAGCGTGAGCGTTTGTTCAAGACTCGTCAACGTGAGAAATTGGAGAAAAACTTCGGTTCAATCGCTGATATGAC
>CAYLJB010000046.1:0-9792 GCA_964383785.1 uncultured Fluviicola sp. | reverse complement strand
CGTCAACCAGCTGCTATTTTCTTGGTAGATATCTTGAAAGAGCACATCGCGTTGAACGAAGCAAAACGTTTGAACATCCCTACTTTCGCAATGGTTGATACGAATTCTGATCCACGTTTGGTTGATTTCCCTATCCCAGCTAACGACGACGCAACAAAATCAATTGCGATCATCTTGGATGCTATCTGTGGAGCGATCAAAGAAGGTTTGGAAGAGCGCAAAAACAGCGGTGCTGGTAAAGACAAAGAAGAAGCTACAGAAGAAGTAGCAAAAGCTGAAGAAACAAACGATTAATTCTAACAGGATTATAAGACAACAGACAAAAGACGGAGGACTAATTGGTCTTTCGTCTTTGGTCTTAAGTCTCAGAATCTAAAAATTTATAAGAAAATGGCAATTACAGCTGCAGATGTAAACAAATTGCGCCAGCAAACTGGTGCTGGTATGATGGACTGTAAAAACGCATTGGTTGAAGCAAACGGCGATTTCGAAGCTGCTGTGGATATCTTGCGTAAAAAAGGTCAGAAGATCGCTGCTAAACGTGGAGAGAATGATGCACGTGAAGGAGTAATCTTTGCTCAAACAACTCCTGATGGAAAAGTGGGTGTTGTTTTGACATTGAACTGTGAAACTGACTTCGTTGCTAAAAATGATAACTACCGCAACTTTGTTCAATCATTGGTAGATATCGCTTTGGCTAACTTGCCAGCAACTGCTGAAGAGTTGAAAGCGTTGAAGTACGATGATAAATTGACTGTTGAGGAGAAAATTACTGAGCAAGTTGGTGTTATCGGTGAGAAATTGGATCTTTCTGGTTACGCAGTATTGCGTGGTGAAGCTGTTGTAGCTTACAACCACCCAGGAAACCAATTGGCTACTTTGGTTGCTTTGAACAAAGGAGGTGAGGTTGTTGCTGAAGCTGGTCGTCAGGTTGCAATGCAAGTTGCTGCAATGAATCCAATCGCTTTGAACAAAGACGGAGTAGATGCACGTACAATTGAGCGTGAGATCGAAGTTGGTAAAGAATTGGCTATCCAAGAGGGAAAACCAGCTGATATGGCTGAGAAGATCGCTCAAGGGCGTTTGGCTAAATTCTTCAAAGAAAATACATTGTTGAGCCAAGAGTTCATCCGCGATAACAAATTGACGGTTGAGCAATTCTTGAACTCTACAGATAATGGTTTGACTGTTACTGAGTTCAAGCGTTTGTCTTTGAGCTAATCAAACAATTGATATCATTTGAAAGCCCTGAGGATCACCTCAGGGCTTTTTGTTTTTGAAGATTACGTCCAGATTCTTTCATCAGTAGAAATAATATTCAATCATTCCTCCTATATTTGCGCAATCTTTAGTCTTATGAAATACCGTCGCATCCTATTAAAATTAAGTGGTGAATCACTCATGGGTGATAAACAATTTGGAATTGATAACGATCGTTTGAGCGTTTACGCCCGTCAGATCAAAGAAATTCACGATATGGGTGTGGAGATCGCTATCGTTATCGGTGGTGGAAATATTTTCCGCGGTGTTCAGGCTGAAGAAGGCGGTATGGACCGTACGCACGGTGATTACATGGGGATGTTGGCAACAATGATCAACTCCATGGCTTTGCAAGCAGCTTTGGAATCTGTCGGACTTCAAACGCGTTTGCAATCCGCTATCGAAATGAAAGAAATTTCTGAGCCATACGTGCGTAGAAGAGCTGTTAGACATTTAGAGAAAGGTCGCGTGGTGATCTTTGGTGCAGGAACAGGAAATCCATTCTTTACAACCGATTCTGCTGCTTCTTTGCGCGCAATCGAGATCAATGCAGATGTGATCCTGAAAGGTACGCGTGTGGATGGAATCTATACGGCAGATCCGGAGAAAGATCCAACAGCTACTAAGTTTGATGTGATCTCTTTTGACGAAGCTTATGGCCGTGGTTTGAAAGTGATGGATATGACGGCATTTACCTTGTGTAAAGAAAATAACTTGCCGATCATTGTATTTGATATGGACACAGCAGGGAACTTGAAGCGCTTGCTTGCAGGTGACCAGGTTGGTACGATCGTTAGAAATTAATGCAACCAGTTAGCAATAAATTATGACAGAAGAAATTCAAATGATTTACGACGATTTCAAATCGTCAAACGCAAAATCCTTGTCGCATTTAGAAAGCGAATTGTTGAAAGTGCGCGCAGGAAAAGCCACGCCATCCATGTTGCAAGGTGTAATGGTTGATTATTATGGTTCTCCAACGCCATTGCAACAAGTAGCAAACGTTACTACGATGGATGCACGAACGCTTACTGTTCAGGCTTGGGAGAAAAACATGTTGAATGAGATCGCTAAAGGGATCATGAATGCCAATTTGGGTCTTAACCCACAGAATAATGGTGAGGTGTTGATCATTCAGATACCGGCATTGACGGAAGAGCGTCGTAAAGATTTGGTGAAAAAAGCGAAAGCGGAAGGTGAACACGCGAAAGTGGGTGTACGCAACCACCGAAAAGATGCACTGGACATGGTGAAATCATTGAAAAATGATGGCCTTTCTGAAGATATGGCCAAAGATGCTGAAGGTGAGATCCAGAAGATCACCGATGCATTTATAAAGAAAGTAGACGATTTGGTGGATGCCAAAGAAAAAGATATCATGACGATCTGATGCGTTACAGTGTTGCTGTTTTGTTCCTTTTGATGGTGTTCGTTTCGTGTAAACGCGAACAACGGGTGGTAAATATCATGGAGGGAAAATGGCAGTACACCAAGCTGTTACAGAATGATGGTTCTTATGCTTATTTTTCTTCAATAATTGAGTTTCAAGGGGGAGACGTTGATGATTTCAACGAACTCCCTCTTCGTTTTTATGATAGCGATACCACGGATGGATGGTACAAGGTCAATAAAAAGGCTAGCGAGGTAGAAATCACCTTCGATGCAGCGAGTACTCCGGCAAAGATCTATAAGATCGAAGACAAGGATAAAAACTCGTTGGTTCTTAGAACGGATATAGGCGTTCTTTTTCTGGACAAGATAGATTGATCCTATTTGATCTGTTTCAAGCCTATACCACCGGCATAATACAAATATCCTTCTACACGGGTGTATCCAATTTCCTGTAAGTAATTACAATACATCAATACTTGCTTTTCGTGTTTTGGGGAGGCTTCTCCTGTTTTGAAGTCTAGGACGCGAACCGATTGATTGCTTACGATCAGTTTATCCGGACGCAAGCGTTCATTTTCACTGATCATGATCGTACGTTCATCCAGTTGATCCCCGAAATTCAAAACTTCCAGGAGGGCTTGATCCTGAAAGGCCTTTCCGGTCAATTCAAGCAGTTCCCTTACATGTACACTTTCGATCGCTCCTTTCCGAATTCCGATAGCACACCATTTTTCTGCTTCTTCCTGGTTGGATGCATGTTCCATCAAGTAGTGGAATTCGTTCCCCAAACGTTGTTGCTTGCTAATGCGGGAACTTTCTTCCTCGTCTGTTGATTGCAACGAAATATCCGGAAACCAAAGCGTTTCGCCCAGCGTTGTAGGTTTGAAAGAAAGTGCAGGCAGCTCATGTGCCAATGTGATTTTCGGCTTTGAGCCCAAGATGCAATTAATACCGGTTTCTGTTTTACATTCAGGGAAAATCGTGCTTAGGCTTTTTATTAAGTGTTTGTTCAGACTTTCAGATTCTGTGTCATTTTTTGATACTTTATATTGACTGTATACGTATAACCTGTCAATTGGCCGTGTAAATGCAACATACATCAAATTCAAAGCATCGGTGTATTTGGCTGAATTTTCGACGGTTAAAAGTTGTTCGATCTCTGGAATGATGCCATGGTCTTTTTTAAGGTTTGTCTGGATCATTCCGTTATTTAATTCCAACAAGACATTGCTTTTTTTATTGGAATTCGATTCAAACTCGCAGCGTGGAATGATCACTACCGGAAATTCCAGACCTTTCGATTTATGTGCTGTCATGATCTGAATGGCGTGCTCATTATCCGGAAGAGCCACATTCGACTCTAACCCTTGTCGATCCAGTGCCGACAAGAAATTCTGTAGGTCTAGACCCTGCTTGAGATCGAAATCATATGCCAAATCAAGTAGTTGATGCACATAGGCATTCGATAACTCATTGATTTGCGTTATTCTCAAAAAGTATTTGATCAGTGCAAAAATGGTTGGGAAGTTACCATAGATCAGTTCTTCAGGGAGTCCGCTCAGTTGCAAGAATTGCTTTTTATCTAAAACGGTCTTGTTGTTTTTTTTGCCTAAACACTGTTCGTAAAGATCATAGGCCCTTTCCGGTTCGAATAGTTGGAAATAATTTTCCGCGAAAAGCATACCTAATTGATCTTGCTGGGACTGTTGACGCCATTTTAAAAAGCGATAGATCAATTGAACATGCAGATCTGAACCAACCAACAGGGAGTCAGATGAAACAACTGAATAACCTAAGGATTTCAAGTGATTCGCATAGGCATTGCAGTCTTTCTTTGTTCTTCCCAAAATGCAGATATCCGTGGGTTTGTATCCGTCTGCGATGCAATCTGCCACCCAAAGCTCCATTTCTTTCAGGTATTGATCGGTCGTTTTGTCCTCAATCAGATCAAATTTTACCGTAATTAATCCACCATCTTTGCCGCGTGGATTTTGTGATACTTGCGCATAAAATTCTCGGGTGTTTTCTTTCAGGTTTGAGCGCATGTCTTCAAAGAGTCGGTTGTTGAACTGAACTATCTCCTTGGCAGATCGCCAATTATCGGATAATCCTTCCATTTGCCCCATTTTTCGGAAGTAACTCGATTTTTCCTCCAGGTTGTTATTATTCTCCGGATTGTAGATCCCAGGGAGACTCACAAATTGTTCGGCGACACCATTCTTGAAGCGGTAAATACTCTGCTTCGGGTCGCCAACTATGAAATTAAAGTTGTTGCGTCCCAACGATTCATGAACAAGCGGAACTAAATTCAGCCATTGTAAGCGGGATGTATCTTGAAATTCATCCAGGAAGAAATGGGAGAATCGATTTCCTAAGCGTTCGTAAATGAACGGAGCATCCTCGTCTTTCACCAGGTCGGAGATCAATTTATTGAACTCCGAAATGCGAATAGTCGCTTCTTTCGTGCGGATCTCGTCCATGGAAACAGCTAGTTCCTTCAGGATTGCGAGGAGGTAGAAATAATTGATCTTAAGATGAAGTTCCAATACCTCAGGACTTCTTTCTGCAAGAAAGTTAGAAAATCTCAAACCAGAATCGAGCATGCGGCCAATGTCCGTATTCTTGTTTGTCCTTATTAACGTATTGTCAAATGTTCCAATAGACTTAGACAGTTCAATGAATAGTTTAGCATCCAATCGTTCATTGGCGAATCTCAACCAACGATTAATTGTGCCTTGTTTATAATATACCTTTTCGAATTCGGGATCATCTGCTTCCAGATCTCTTTTGAATTGACTTTGGAGTTGTTTCCCTTCGTCTAGAATGACATCAAGACTGATGTTTAAATGGTCTCTTGTCGTCTCATCAAATTCGAATGCTTGAAGACGCTTGATTGCATCAAAGTATTTTTCATTCTTCAAGATCTTTGAACTTTCTAACAAAGCATTTTTGATGTTCCAGCGATTTTCTTCATCAAAATTTGATTGAACATAACGCAAACAGAGTTCGTAGATGTTGTTCTTTTCTTTGGCATCGATCCGATTCAAGAGTTCGTCAACTGCTTTTTCGAGAATCTCGTCCTCATCAAGGGCAATATCGAATTGCTCTGGTAAATTCAGGTCGCGACTGAAAGAACGGATCAGGCGTAAATTGAACTTATCAATCGTAAGCACATGAAAATCCTCATATTGATGGAGCATTTTTTTGAGGGCCAAGCGCGCATTCTTCCCTAAGTCTTCCTCAGAAACCCCAATGTATTCAGCTAGTTCAGTTCTGAATTTGGTATGCGCCGGATCCTTTCGGATAATTTTATTCAGATCGGCAACGATCCTGCTTTTCATCTCGATCGCGGCCTTGTTTGTAAAGGTCATCGCGATGATCTGACTCATTTCGGCGCGGTTTTCTTCGTTTGTCAAAAGCAATCTCAGATAATTGCGGACCAGGTTAAAGGTTTTTCCACTTCCTGCCGAAGCGTTAAGCACTAAAAGTGGTTTTGTTTGTTGCATACGAAATGAAATAGCTAGATTTCGAAATTAACGAAAATCGAAACTCGCAGAAAAACTTTTTTTTTAAGTCATCATTCCGTAAATTTGATATATGCGCTTTAGCCCAATATTTCTGTACGCCGCTGTAGCTTCGTTAATCCTACTTGCCTGTAAAAAGGATAAGGAGGAAGAACCTGTTGAGGAGCCGGCACAGCTTGAAATACGTTTGTTACCCATGTTTCAATCTGACACTCTTGAGTTGGACTCAACCATTACTTTGAGTTCAGGATACAAGTTGCAGGTTACGGATATCAAATGTTACTTCTATGGCCTTCAGAATAACGGTAAACAAGTGATCCAGGCAGCGCTTTTTGATTATCGAGATCGCGGGATGCAAGTTTTTAAAACTCCGGGATCTTATCTGCATTTCTCCAGTTTGTCCGGAATATTAGGTGTTGATACTTCTGTAAATCATGACGATCCATCCGCTTTTTCCAATTCAAGTCCTTTGAACATTGCTAATGCCGGCGACATGCATTGGGGGTGGAATCCGGGATATATTTTCATCAAGTTTGAGGCAAAAGCAGATACCATTCCGGATGGGAATGATGTCTTTAACCATTATTTAGTCTACCATATTGGAACAGATAACTATTTAAGCAATGTCTCTTTCCCGACGGTTAATTGGCAAATGATCACAAACAAATTGCATCGAGCACAATTGCGTTTGCAAGTCGATGCCATTTTTGAAAATGCCGTGACACCGATTGATATTCGTTCAGAATACATGACTCATAGTGGGAGTGGAGTAGAAGCCCTTACGGAGAAATTCCGATCAAATTTTGTTCAAGCCTTGAGTGCCGAATGATGCGGTTAATGGTAATATCACTTTTTGGGCTCTTGATTTTCGTGCGCTGTAACAAAGACAAGGTAATTCATGAGCCTACTCCTTACGATTTGAAGATTCCTGACCACTTTCCGGACATGATCATCCCGGAGGATAATCCCATGACAATGGAAGGGGTAACCCTGGGAAGGATCTTGTTTTACGAGAAAAAATTGTCGCTCGATAACAGTATTTCTTGCGCATCTTGTCATGCTCCTGAAGCGAGTTTCTCGGATCCAAATCAGTTCTCTTTTGGAGTAAACAATACCCAGGGTACGCGAAATTCCATGGCGCTAATAAACATGGGTTGGCAACAGTTCTTTTTCTGGGATGGCAGAAAAGCGACCTTGGAGCAACAGATCTTGGAACCGGTACCCAATCCGGTGGAGATGCATCAATCCTGGACGGATGCTGTTGCAAAGTTGAAAGGTAATATCAATTATCGAAATCGATTCTTTCAGGCCTTTGGTACTACCGATTTCGATTCGACGCATGTAGCAAAAGCAATCGCACAGTTCCTACGCACACTGATTTCATCGAATTCGAAGTTTGATGTAATGTACAAATTCGAAAATGGAATGCCGCTTACCACGCACGAAGTGGTGATCAAGAATAGTGTTACACCGGATGAATGGGCAGGATATGATCTGTTCAAAAGCTTGAATGGGGCTGATTGTTTTCATTGTCATAACGGACCGTTGATGCAGGTTCAGAAATTTTCAAATAATGGATTGGATGCGGTATTTACAGATCCAGGACGTGGAGCAATCACCGGAAACAGCAATGACATCGGAAAATTTAAAGTGCCTACCTTGCGGAACATTGCTTTAACGGCTCCCTACATGCACGACGGAAGGTTTACTACACTGGATGATGTTATCGAGCATTATTCAACGGGGGTTCACGTTTCGGCAACGATAGATCCATTGATGGAATTTGCAAATCAAGGGGGTGTTCAATTGGATGCGCAACAGAAACAGTTGCTTAAAGCATTCTTGTTGACCCTTACAGATACCGTTTTTGTAACTAATCCTAACTTTCAACCGTTAAACCCCTAGTGTATTAGTGGATTATAAGTAAGTTTGTAGCCCCGATTTTGAATATGGTAGACGAAAGAAGATTAACAACCGAAGAAAAAGCCCTGAAGGTCAATTTGACTTCAGATATCTATGGCTGTTTTGCAGAAATTGGTGCAGGACAGGAAGTAGCAGCGAATTTCTTTAAGGCCGGAGGAAGTTCCGGAACTATTGCCTACACGCAATCTGCTTACGACATGAAGGTGTCTGACGCAATGTATGGACCTGCATCTCGTTATGTCTGTGAAGAGCGTTTAATCACCATGCTTGAAACCGAGTACAATACTTTGTGCGAACGTTTGCCTAAAAAGCAACAAGAAAGTCGATTCTTTGCGTTTTGTAATACAGTTGAATCCTTGAATTATCACAAAACGAATCAAGGACAGGGATGGGTTGGTATCCGTTTTCAATTGCGTCAGGGAGGTCCGATCAACGATATTATCCTGCACGTGAAAATGCACGATAATTCGCATAAAGGGCAACAAGAGGCATTGGGGATTTTAGGGGTTAATCTGATCCACGCGTCCTTTTTCCACACGGATGATTTGGATGAATTCCTGACAAATTTGATTCACCGCATTCCTCGTGATCGCGTGGAGGTAGATATGTTGCGTGCATCAGGCCCGGACTTGGGGAGTGTAGATAACCGCATCATTGCCTTGAATTTAGTGAAGCGCGGAATGACAGATGCAACGATGTTCGATCTGTGTGGTTCCGTATTGCAACCAGCTGCTGCCTTATACAAGCGAAACATTTTGTTGATGCGCGGACGTTTCCGTCCGGTGACTAAGGTGCATTTGGATATGATCGAAAAGGGAACGAAACAATTCCTGAAAGAAGAAGGTGTAAACGAGGACAACCTTTCTGTAGTGTTTGAGTTGACATTGAAGGATCTAACAGCTGATGGAAAGATTTCCGACAAGGACTTTATTGATCGTGCCGAATTGTTAGGTTCTTTAGGTTATACGGTAATGATCTCAAATTATTTGAAGCACTACAAAATGTTGGAGTACCTTTCAACTATTGCACGTGGCTACAAAATGGGAGTAATTGCGGGGATTTACAACCTGCATACCATTTTTGATGAGCGTTATTATGACAATTTGCCAGGTGGTTTATTGGAAGCATTTGGACGTGGATTTGGTCACAACGTAAAAATGTTTGTGTATCCTGCAACGAATGTAGATACAGGAGAATTATATACCTTGGACCAGATTTCTATTCCAAGTCATTTGTTGGGACTTGTTAAATTCCTTCGAGATAACAACAAATTGGATCCAATAGAGAATTTTGATCATTCCTTGTTGCATATCCTTTCGGATGACGTACTTTCGAAGATCAAGGCTGGTTCAACTTCTTGGGAGCAAGACGTGCCGGAGAATGTTGTGAAGGCCATCAAGTACTTTGAACTTTTTGGATATAGCAAGCGAAACGATGTTGCTTTATCATTGAATTAATCAATAGAAAAACAAGTGGAAACACTTGTTTTTTTTGTTTGAACATATTTTTACAGACCATGCCGCATATTAAGAATGCTTTGATTCGATACAGAATTATTGATCGGGCACTGAGAAATACTTACAAACCTTATCCTACCAAGGCTGCATTACGCGAAGCTTGTGAAGAGGCATTGTTCGGTAGTGTCCATGGTGATAACATCTGCGACTCAACGATTGAAAAGGACATGTTTGCC
>CAYLJB010000045.1:0-21242 GCA_964383785.1 uncultured Fluviicola sp. | reverse complement strand
CCAGCTCCTAAACCAGCTGCTCCGGCACCAACACCTGTTGTGTCCAATGCAAATGGTCGTATTTTGGCATCTCCTTTGGCAAAGAAATTAGCAGAGGAGAAGGGTGTTGACTTAAGTTTCGTACCTGGAACCGGAGAAGGTGGTCGTATTACGAAGCGTGATGTTGATCATTATGTGCCTTACAATGCACCAGCTCGTGCAACATCTGCAGGGGCAACCCAAGCGGAATCATTCGTAGACGAGCCTGTGAGTCAAATGCGTAAAACGATCGCTCGTCGTTTGGCTGAATCTAAGTTCACTGCTCCGCATTTCTATCTGACGATATCTATCGATATGGATAACGCAATGGCCGCGCGTAAGGCAATGAATAGTCAAGAAGGAGTGAAAGTTTCTTTCAACGATATGGTTGTGAAGGCAGTGGCAATGGCATTGAAAAAACATCCGGCTATCAATTCATCTTGGTTAGGTGATGTGATTCGCAGAAATCAACATGTACATATTGGAGTAGCTGTAGCTGTAGATGAAGGTTTGCTCGTGCCAGTTGTGCGTTTTGCTGATTCAAAAGGTTTGACACAAATTGGCGAAGAAGTGAAGATATTTGCTCAAAAAGCAAAAGATAAAAAGTTACAACCAAGCGATTGGGAAGGAAATACATTCACAATCTCGAATTTGGGAATGTTCGGTATCGAGCAATTTACCGCGATCGTAAATCCGCCTGACAGCTGTATTTTGGCTGTTGGTGGTATTTCTCAAGAGCCAGTTGTGAAAAATGGTCAAATAGTTCCGGGAAATATCATGAAGGTAACCCTGTCTTGTGATCATCGTGTTGTGGATGGGGCTTCAGGAGCTGCATTCCTTCAAACATTCAAACAGTATATGGAAAACCCGGTTATGATGCTGGTGTAAATTCTAAAATATTTGGAAAAGGCGGACTTAGGTTCGCCTTTTTTTTTGAAAAATACGCTGATTTAGTAGGAATTACCAAAATAAACAAGCACCTTTAGGCCATAATTGAATAATATGAATAAAGGAACTGTAAAGTTCTTTAATGAGACCAAAGGTTTTGGCTTTATTAAGGAAGAAGAATCAAACAAAGAGTATTTCGTTCACGTGAGCGGATTGGTTGACAAGATCAATGAAAACGACGCGGTAACGTTTGATTTGGAAGAAGGAAGAAAAGGATTAATGGCAGTGAATGTTAAACAAGCATAGTCAATAACAAGATTTTTTTCAAAAACCCTGCGATGAACATTGCAGGGTTTTTTATTTTTTAATTGGAAGAATTCAGATCCTTTCATTTAACTAAATTTATACCCTATCAAATAAATAGCATGAGAACATTTATCTCCGGAATTTTCTTTTTATTCGTTGCACAGTCGTGTTTTTCTCAAATAGAATTGTTAGAACGCAAGGAATTTGACCTTCGTGACGATGAAAACATCGTTTTAACATATGTCATTGGTAAAAAAGGACTGTTCACTCTGGGTGTTGAGGAGATCAAAGGTGGTAATGACAATTACATTTTCACAAAGTATGATACTGATCTGGACAAGTCATTCAGTGAGAGTTTTGAAAAAGAATCGCGTATTCAACGTGTGGGTTTCTTTCCGAATGAAGATACATCGGTGCTTTATTGCTTGTTTGAAAACAAGCGAGAGTGGATCATCAAACAGATAGATGTAATGAATGGCGGACTAACCGAAAGCCGTTTTGAAAAAGCAGACCCATATTTTGTTCGGAATGGATATCTTCCAAACTGCGTTGATGGTAAAGTGTTCTTAAAAGGGTTAAGAAAAAAGAAGCCACATTTAATGATCTTGGAATTGAAAAGTGGTTTTCAAAACATTCAGGAAATTGAAGGGATCAATACGAAACGAAGCATTGAGTCATTCGCGTTTGATACAAATTTGGATCGCTTGATCGTGTTTTTACGAGATGGAAAAGACCTGAAAAAGGCAGTTATGTACTTGCAGATCTTAGATCTTAATGGAAAGGTCTTAAGTAATATTCAACTGGAAAAGGAGTCGGAATTTTCTATTATCGACGGTAGAATTACTTGGATTGATGACGATTCATTCATTTTAGCCGGCACCTATGGTTTGGGAGCAAAATCAACTGTTGCATCTGGTTATTATTTTTCAAAATGGAACGGTGCTGTTCAAGAGTTCATAACCTATCATTCATTTACTGAATTCGAAAACTTCTTTAGCTATCTGCCTGAGAGAACTCAAAAGCGTTTAGAAAAAAAGAAACAGCGTAAAAGTGATCGAGGACTAACAGATTTCATCAAAACCCGAGTTGCGATTCATCCGGTAATTGTCAATGGATCTGTTTTTCGTTTGATCGGAGAGGTGTATTATCCAACTTACAGAACTGAAACGTACACTTCCATGGGGGCTAATGGAACTATGACGACTTCAACACGACAGGTATTTGATGGATATCAATATTCCCATGCGGCAATTTTAGATATTGATGAGGAGGGGAATAAGATCAAGGATTATTGCTTTAAAATGTTTTTGATGGACAAACCGTGGTCAGTTGTTCTAAAATTGCGCGTTAAACAAGAAGCGGACGGGAATATGCATTTCATTTTCACGGATATGGGAAGTATCCGCGCGGCTTCGATCACAGCAGATGGCGAAATTACGCAAACCGATTTTGGAAAAGCCGAAACGGGCGTTGAAGGGGATAAAGTATGGACCAGCTCAACATCTAGCTATTATTGGTTTGACAATGTGTATGTCATGGTAGGGTGGCAGCGCATCAAAAACAAAGCGAATATGGATGTAAATAAAAAACGAAACGTATTCTTCATCAACAAGATTAGCTATAGCTCAAGCTGGGAATAGGTTTTTTATTTTTTGTCCCCTTTTATAGCGTTCCAGGTCGCGTACATTTTTTCTTGTGTTGGACGATTTGCTTCCGGTTCTTCAAGTGGTTCGCACGGGATAAGTGTAGCGTGACATTCTGCTGGCAATGCCTGATACAAAGCGGTTCCTTGTGTTTTCCATGCAATCATTTCATCAGATACTTCTTTGATGACCTTTGCCGGATTGCCTACAACCAGACTTCTACGAGGAATGTGCATTTTGGCTGGAACAAATGAAAGAGCGCCTATGATGCACTCGTCTTCGATCACCACATCATCCATGACTACTGCGTTCATTCCGATCAGACAATTTTCCCCGATCACACCACCGTGAATGATCGCGCCATGTCCAATATGCGCTCCTTTTCGCAAAATAGTTGTAGTGCCGGGGAACATATGTACCGTACAATTTTCCTGAACGTTACAGCCGTCTTCAATGATGATCTGTCCCCAATCGCCACGAATGGCCGCTCCAGGTCCAATGTAAACATGCTCTCCAATAATGACATTTCCGGTTACCGTAGCTTGCGGATGTACGAAACTTGATTTTTTAACAACCGGAATGAATCCATTGAATGCATAAATGGCCATGAAGCATTATTTTTGAGTAAATTTAGTAAAAGATGAGTTACTGCCAATTCGTTAAAGACCGTCCATCAGATGATGTGCATCGCGTTTATCACGACCTTCATTACGGGACACCAATTGATGATGATGACGAATTGTTTGGGCGATTGATCTTGGAAATTAATCAGGCTGGATTATCTTGGGAGACAATTTTAAAGAAGCAGCACAACTTTCGGGTGGCCTATAACGTTTATAGTATTGAGAAGATCGCTAAGTATTCTCAGGAGGACATTGATCGGCTTTTGAGTGATCCGGGGATCATTCGTAATCGGTTAAAAATAAATGCTGTGATAAGCAATGCACAGGCGGTGCAACAAATTCAAAAAGAATTTGGTAGCTTTAAGAATTGGTTAGACAAAAATAACACACTAACAAAGGACGAGTGGGTGAAATTATTCAAGCGTCATTTCAAATTTGTTGGAGGTGAAATAGTGAATGAGTTTT
This sequence comes from uncultured Fluviicola sp., assembly GCA_964383785.1. Lineage (GTDB taxonomy): Bacteria > Bacteroidota > Bacteroidia > Flavobacteriales_D > Crocinitomicaceae > Fluviicola. The sequence continues at coordinate 17,299 of CAYLJB010000045.1, read as the reverse complement.
TAATGAGTACCGGTTATTTGCCAGGTGCACACGATAATACATGTTACCGATGGAAAGAATTAAATTGAATTCGTTGCGTTTCGTTACTTTATTAGCGATCTGTTTTTCAATGCTTGCAAACACCTCTTTTGGTCAAGTGGGTGTTGCTGGTGGAATGACCATGTTAAAGCCTTTTGGACTGCGTTCGTATTATCCTGGATTGCATATTGGTATTGAAATTCCTACCAATGATCAGGCTACCGTTTATTTGCGTTTAACGGGAACGCTGAGAAATAGCTATGTTGATACTGTTCGATACGAAGCAATTGACTTTACAACAAGTCCACAAATTGTGGATGTACCGGTAAAGTTTGGTAGTGGTCATATTAATTTTGAAGGTGGAAATCGCTATTATCTTGGAAATGGCTATGATGACTTTGGGTTTTCAGCTTATGGAGGAACGGTTTATCAACTTTATACAATGGGTGTAAAGAGAAAAAATCAAGCAGAGGTGGATGAAACCAAGTATGTATTTAAAGATAATTCGGGTCAAGCTGTTTCTATGCCTGAAAAAGGTCGAATTCTTGCATTTGCACTGGGCCTAAACGGAGGAGTACAATATAACATGGCGGCGTCAACTTTTTATTTTGATATATCGGCAAGTTACAACTTGTTTGCATTTGCTTCTAATTCATTGGCATCCTATTACAGCAATTATTCGCAGCTAAATTTCGCAATGAGCATCGGTTACCGACGTACATTATTCTAAAATCGCCACCAACTTTTAGTAACGCAAACAGATCTCCAGTCAGAAACAAATTCAGTGAAATGACTGTATCTCTGATTCATCCCATTTAAAAGTGCTACTCTCGAGTCTTCTTTTTCCATGCGATTAGGAGGAATTGCAAATTGATGTTTTGCACTGAGTTTTCGCAGAATCTGAATCTGTTTTGTAGACAGCACATCGCCGTCTGGAAGTGGGTGTGTTAGCTGTAAATTTGTAGTAATACTTGGATTTGGATGTAGGAGAGGAAGTCTTCCTTCTATGCATTGCCAAAACGTCACTCCCAAACTGAAATAGTCGCTGCGGTGATCACACAGGTCTAACTCGTTCAATAGGCATTCCGGAGCGGCATAACCCAAAGGAAACAAAATACCGCGTTCTTCATGATGAGGTTGCTGAATGGCCATTCCAAAGTCTAACAAAGAAACTCTAGTTGCTTCCTCAGTTTTGTCAACCAAGATATTGTGTGGTTTAAGATCTAAATGGACTATTCCTTGTTGGTGGATATAGTTCAACATTGGCTCGAGTGCTTCCAGAACTGGTAATAAAGCTTTGGCTCGATCACGCGATTTAACACCGGATAAATAGTGATTCAACTCAATTCCTGCGTGCCATTTCTTTACTAAGATCACTTCGTTTTCAGATTCAAAGAACGCTAAGACTTCTGGCATTCCTGCCATTTCAAAATGGAATTTGCGTTCTTGTCTCAAGCGCTCCGCTACCTGTGGAGCACTTGGGGAATTGATACAAGACTTGATCAATACTGCTTGTCCTGTCTGTTTGCACGCACCTTTAAAAACACGCGAAAATTTGCGTTTAGTACCTGGAAACAATTCTTTTTCAATGCGGAATTGGTCAATGTTGAACATGCTACAAACTGAATTTGTACTGCAAGGTACCATAAATCGTGATACCGTCTGAAGGTAAGATTCCGGGACCGGGATAGGCTGTTGCTCTTCGTGTGTAATACTGGTTGTTCAATAAGTTGTTTACCCCCAATTCCAATTGTAAACCATATTTGAAAGAATAGCGCGCTGAAAGATCCACCACGAAATAAGCGGGAATTTCTCCGATAACGGCATCACCACTTGGTTCTATTGCATTCGAAGCATCTGAAAACTGCGCAGAATTGTAGGATGCTTGGGTTTGAAACTGCCAATTCTTGCTGCGAATCTTAAGTCCACCGCGTATTAATACTGGCGAAACGTATTCCACCTGATTGCCGACATAGTTTTTTTCTCGTGAGCGCACGTATGTTGCCTGGATGTATGACGCATTGATGAAGACCGATCCTCCGATCTTACTGGAATCACGAAAAGCACGAATAAAGTCAAATTCACCAAAAAACTCGATACCGTAGTTTACGGCATCACCGATGTTGGTTCGGATCTTTTTGTCACCTTCTGGTGCAAGACCAATCTTGTCGCCATAGAATAAGTGAAAAAGCGCCACATCAATGTACAGGTAGGGAAGGGCGAAGCCTCGCCAACCCAATTCTGTGGTAGAACCGTATTCATCCTTGATCAAGGTATCGATCAATACATTTGCGTTTGCTACCCGTATATCATTGAAGTTGATCGCCCGATAATTCATGCAATAGTTCGTGTATAACGAAGAGCGTTTACCGGTTTTGAATGATCCTCCTATTCCGGCTAGTGGTACTGTTCTAGGAACCTGATTTTGTTCGGAAATCTTGAAGATGCCGATGGTGTCCTGATTCAGTGCTATCGCATATTTCTTGTAGTATCCATTTGCCTCGCTTCGAATGTACTCAAAACGGAAACCAGCATTCATGGTAAATCGTTCACCAATAAAAAGAATGTTTTCGATAAATCCAGCCAGGTTTTGAGACGGAAAACTATAGTCCGAAAGCTCTGGTTCACCTGGGTTTTGGAATTTGAAATCAGCATCGGAACCTGCAGATGCCAATCCTTGAGCATTTTGAGTGTATCCCACGTAAGAGCGTGCACCAATCAACACACCTCCGCGTATCTTTTTGCCGATCTCGTATTCCTGTAGGTACCGAGCTTCAACTCCAGCATTTTTAAATTCTCCGGCAATGAGGTCTCGTTTCCCCATTGGATCAACGGTGTTGATCTTGCCTAAATAACCCAGTGAATAGCGATCTGATAGCATCCCAAATGCACGCAAATTGAAACGTTTGTTCTTTTTGATCTCCCAGTCGTAATGTAATGCCAGAACATTCCAATCTACTTTGAACCAGTTTCTACTACGGTAGCTCGCCCGCGCATCTGCTTCAAATTGTTGATCCGTCAATCCTCCCGGTTGTTTTGCCAAATACGCCATGTGGGTATACTCTAAACGAATACGATGTTTATCGTTCAGATGATAACCTAGCTGCGCAAATACCTGATGTTGAGTGAAGGCACTATTCGGGCGATAGCCATTTCCGGTTTTCAATTGGTAATATGCCTGGTATTCAAAACGTCCTTTGGTTCCAGCAATGCGGTTAAAACTTCCGAAATAGCCGTAATTTCCAACAGTCTGTCGGGTGGTGATCTCCAAAGCGGTGTTTAAAGGTGGATCTCTGAGAACAAAATTCATCAAACCACCGAATTGTGTTCCGTATTGAAGTGAGGCTGAACCGCGAATGATCTCGATAGAATGAAGCGCTTCTACCGGAGGCGTGTAATAGCTTTCCGGATAACCAAGTGCGTCAGCGGAAATGTCGTAACCATTTTGCCGGGTATTGAAATTGGCAGAGCGATTCGGACTTAGTCCACGGCCGCCGACGCCCATTTGAATTCCTGCACCATCACTTTCCCAAATATTCAATCCAGGCACTTTAGCAAAAAGTTCTCGTGGATTCCCTGTTGATTTTGCTCCGCCTTGACGTTCGATCTCGAGGATCGTATTGGTTCCGGTTGCTATTTGTACTCCTCTGATCGGCGGCAAATACCCAATATCGAAATAATGCAGTCTTTCACGCATCACTTCAACCTCTTCAATATTTTTTGTGTTGGGTGTTATGACCAACGTATCACCAAGAGGAACAAATCCATTTAAAGGAAAGTAAACGGAGTCGATGACTTCTCCATAGATGTAAATACCCAGTTCAGAGCAAGAAAGTTTGAAAAATCCTTGCTCATTTGTTTGCACGACCTGCTTTCCACAACTCACATACACGCCGATCACGGCTTGATTTTTATTGTCCACAACTGTTGCCTCTACAGTTTGTCCGTAGGCAATCAGCTGGCATGAGGCCAACAAGCAGATAAGGATCAATCTCTGTATGGTTCGAGCCATATGCGGTGTTTCAGATCGTAAGATTTCGTTGAAAGATCAACCGTATCTCGTATAAATAATTGATTGGTTCGACCGTTGAGTGTTACAAATACGTTTGCAACTACAGCAGGACGGTGCAAATGTACCGAGTTTGTTCCGAAATGCAGCGTCGTATCCGCGTACTTTTCAGCAATAAAATGAGCGAACTGGAGGATCATGTCTGGTTGTCGCGACATCTGATCGATCTGTTGCATGCTCAGGTATTGGTAATTATCTATTTCAATGCGATTTCCAGTACTTCTATCTTGTACATAGAATGTGGCATATCCTTTTTTCTCCATCAACATGACGCGCCAGGAAAAACGGAATCCTTCTTCCGTCCAAAACAGATTTCCCGGATAAAGCACATAGCGAAATGGAAGGGCGATTTGTACGAAACAATAAACAGCGATCAAGGTTAAGACCCATTTGCGAGGAGTTACAGCAGGTTTAAAGGAAATACCTTCTTTCCAGCGAAACAAGCTTTTCAATGGAGCTAACAGTCGTTCATGGAATGTATGCGGGAAGAAGATCAGGGTGGAGCAAATCATCACCCAAGGAAAAACACCGATGGGGAAAAGCAACCAAGTGATCAAGTGAAAACCAACAACAAAGAGGTAAGCGAAATTTCGCGTGCGATTCGATGATAAAAAGAACGGTATGGTCAGATCATAGATACAACCAAACCAAGAAAATGCAAATGCTACCCAAGTACTGGCGAGTAAGTCTCCAACCACTGGTAGGTCCCGATGCGCTTGAAGCCACAATTTCAAGGGTTGTGCTTCAAAGAGCCAGTCCGGATGAAGCTTGGCAACTCCCGCAAAAAAGTAAACCACTCCCAATTGAAACTGCAATAAAAATATGGGCCAATTTGTGATGGTTTTACTGCGGATAGATGGATTCAGACGCGCGTCAATACTAAAATCACGATGAGCCGGCATCCAGATCAACAGGAAGGACATAAGACTCACGAAATAGTAATGATTCAGATAATTGGCTTTGTCGAGCAATTCCACATACGTGAAGCAAAGGAAAAAAATGGTAGCTGAAATACGATAAAACGCTCCCGTCATGATTCCGAAAGCCGCGATGAGCATCAATATAAAGGGCAAGTACATCCAGTTGCCTTCCAATGGCTTTACCCAATCAAAACCGAGGTAAGTGAAATGAAAAACGGGTTTGATGTACAGTTCATAAACCCAACCATTCCACATGAATCGGGCAGTGCTGAAAAGTACCAAGGCTCCGAAAACTATGCGGAATGCAACAAGAGGGGCAATTGAAACACCTCTCATCCATTGTTTATTGAACCATTGATTAATCACCGTCGTTATCTTGATATGTGATCAAAACCCCAAAGGCTGATGACATATCTGTTTTTAAATACACTACAGATCCTTGCATGTAGTTGTAAAAATCAGTCAAAGTTGTAGGGTTCGTTCCCATCATTTGTTCAATGGTTCCACTCCAGGTGTTAGGATGACTTGTCATGTATCCAAATCTGGAATTTACAGTTGATGTCAGTGAACTCATTTCGATGGCATTTAAGTAGTCATCAAAGCCCTGTCCGTCGCTTCCGGTATAACTCATGCCGAGGAATACATCCCAAACAGTTTGAATATTGGTAATCATGAGAGTTTTACCCAATCCAGAACGTCTAGCTGCCAAATAATGCGGCTGCTGGATTCCCAGACTCTGCATACCAATCGGAATACCTAATTGAATGGATTTGACCAATTCATAGTCTCTACAAAATGCATTCACCAAAAGGGCAAAAGCATCGGTGGAGGAGGTTCCTGTACCGGCAACGAATGTAGCGCGATACCCATTTTGCCAGGCATTTAATACCGTCTGAGCTTCAGTTTTCATTTTGGTGATCACTTCAGAAATATAAACACGTGTATTCGCAGAGGAACAAACAAGGGTATAGGCATTCGATCGATACAACAAGTAATCCAAGGCATCAAAACCAATGGCATCGATGTTGTCTGCCGTTGTTAGCGTATAAGTCCCAGCAGCGATGTTGTTTTGGATTTGTGTTGTATCAGCTGGGAAAGTCCCTAATGCAGCGTGCAAACCAACGGTAGCCGCCGGACCAAAATCCATGATCTTGATACGATGGAAGCTAATGTTCGCTGTTTCCCAAGCTCCTTTTACCATGTCAAAATTAGACTGACTTTGATCCGCCTGAAAAGTATTCCAAGCCGTTTGCATTGCACCAATCTTGTCATTCAGATCAATATATCCGGGCAAGATATAGTTGTCCGCCAGATTCGTGAGAATTGGACCTTTGTCAAAAGTTTCGTCTTCATCTTTATTCTTGTCTTTACATGAAAGCATCATGCTCAACGGTAACATAAAGATTCCAATAAAAAGTGCAATGCGTTTCATGATCCTAGTAATTTGCGTCTAAAGTACTTTTAATCGATTGAATATCTTGAAGAGAGATATTCCACAAGTTTGTTCCGAATTGGTTCAATAAAGCGTCAACTTGAGCGGTAGACAAATTGCGTGTTTCAAGAGGAGCGAAGCGTAAGGCATAAATAAAGCCATAAGCCTCACTCAATACATGGAGCGTTTTTGCTTGATCGGTACCGAAATTTTGAGCCGCAAGGTCTAAGTAACGCATGGCTTGATAGGCCGAAATGTTTTCCCATGTTTCCTTTATGGTGCGAATACAAGCGTCTTTGTCGGAAGTGTAGTTTACAGCAATGGCAGCGCGTCCTTTCAAGAAGTTGTCCATCATTTTGGCGTTAGAGCCTAAAGTCGCATTTTGAGAATTACAGTACTTTCCCCAGAAATCAGTTGGTAAAGTAGTTGGGAAGTCAGTTGAAACTCCAAAGTATCCGAATGCTTCATCCCAATAATGTTCTAATTGCGTGTAAAACTGTCCGGCAACTGGTGTTGTGTTGTCAGCGGCCATATTTGTTGATCCTAAATACACATTCAATGCCTGATATTTAAAAACAGCCGCCATGACCGCTTTTTCGATCAATTCTGGATATTCGAAACCGTTTGCAGCAAATAAATAAGTTGATGATCCTGAAGTCAGAGTTCCGGCTTGACCGTTCGCTGCTGCTTGCGTGTTGAATCCACTTGCTGTGGCGACTTCATCAAAATAGGAAAGGATCATTGCAGTGTCAAGCGCGAAACACTTATTCTGCAATTGTCGTGAGGAAGTAAAAGTAAAAGCTCCATTTCCATTTCCGTTTGTATTCGCAAACATATGACGAAGTACCTGAGCATCCAAGGTATTATTCATACCAGTCTCGATGTAAGTCATCATTTCACGTAGATGATTCAAGCGATCCGTTTGACCGGAATAGTCAACTGTGCTATTTCCTGCATCGTCTGTAAAAGCGTAGGTGCTCGGAATGTTGTAATAAATACAAGTTCCGTTATCCTTTTTTGCTTTGTCGTTATAGTTCAATGCATTTTGGTCGGTACATCCTTCTTTTTTACAAGATGAAACCGCAACGGCTGTAGCAATAACACCAATATATGGATAGAATTTCATATTATTTAGAATAATTTTAAATTAAGGCAAAAGTAGGTTTGCAGGATGGGGGGTACAATACCACATTTTAGGTATTTTTGAAGCAATGGGTAAAATGACACTTGTTTTTGATTCAGGCGGAACGAAAACCTCTTTTGGTTCTACCGGTGATACTGTGATATTTGAAGGAGGGAGTTTGCATCCGCGTAGACTTTCAGATCTGATTGTACAAGAAATGAAAGATTGGAAGGATCAATTGGAGCAATTTCAGGATCATCGGGTTGTATTCTACGGGGCAGGTTGCAGTGGAATCGCAAACCAAGAACGCGTAAGAACATTTCTCCAACAGTTCGGTTTTGAAGATATGGAAGTTTATCCGGATACTCTGGGTGCGTGCAGAGCATTATGGGGGACGCAAGAAGGAGTTGCAGCTATTTTAGGAACCGGAAGTGTGTGCATGGAATATGATGGGCAAGAAATAGTTGCTCGTCATGGAGGATTTGGTCCTTTGATTGGTGATGAGGGTAGTGGATTTTATTTTGGGAAATTGCTTACCCAAAAATTGCTGCAAGAAAATTCGGAAATGCCAGAGGAAGTAGTGAGTCGTTTTCAGAAAGACGAGCTAATGACGATGCTTTCCGCCCCAGATGCCATAGAGCAATTGGCAAGATTATCCAAGAAAGCGAGTGATCTGAACTTGGACTGGATCCATCGAAATAATTTAATTCAGTTTTTCGAATTGTATTTGCCTCAAGTGCATGCGGATAAACGCAAATTGGGCGTAGTAGGAGGGTATGGGTTTGCCCATAAAAGACTGCTACATGAGATTTGTTCAGAAATTGGGTGGGAACTAAATCGAATTATCGAGAAACCGATAGTTCAACTGCTTGATTTTCATAAATATTAAGAGAAAATAATCTGTTTAGCCAACAAATTGGAATTGTGAGGTATAGAAAGACCCTATTGGTCGAAAAAACGTTCTTATTCGTAGAAAAAGATTGTTGAATTGGAAAATAATTCACAAATTGCGCTGTAGAAAGTGAAGAATGGAAGCTTTACACATTGAAGCAGGTGCACATACACCCTTGATAAATTTTAACCCGGTTACTGGTGTGATGGAGATTCGCGGGAGATCAATCCCGGATGATCCTGAAGCTTTTTGGGGAATGGTATTGGATTGGTTCGACGGTTATATGCGTCAGCCAAACGATAATACCTTGGTTAAAATTGATTTGGAATATTTCAATATTACTTCGTCCAAGCGCATTTTGTTCTTGTTGTACAAACTAAACGAGTTGGTAGATAAAGGACTGGATGCCCAAGTGGAATGGTACTATAGAAAATCCGATGAAGATATGTACGAAGTTGGACAGGACTATGCCTTCATGGTGCGTGTACCGTTTGAATTTAGAGAATACAACGATTCCGATGTTATCGTTGCATAACGAATAGACACGAAGGGGCTTAGGCCTCTTTTTTTTTGTCCATTTTCGTACATCGCCAAAAAGTGTATTTTTGTGAACTATGAGAATTGTTGCAGAAATTCCGCATCCACGATACAAGATCCAAATCCATTCCTACAATGGAAAATACATGGTGAAAATTGAATTGGGTCAGTTTGAACAAACTTACAAAATAGCGGAAACAGATGTGATGAGTCTGGATGAAGTAAAAAATATGATAACTCCTGAATTGCTGACAAACACTTTGCAACGCTTCATAGCAATGCGTGAAGATTGGGAAGCGGCATTTCAACAAAAAAACGAAGCATGAATCGACTAATATTCCCATTGATCGTACTTTTTGTGGCAGTAGCCTGTGGTGAAAAGAAACCTGAGAAAAAAGAGGAGCAAGCACCGAATGTTCCGATTGTTAAAACTGATGGTTTGAAGATCGCTTACTATTACTCAGATAGCTTACGTACAGGATTTGATTATTACAAATCCCAAGACGAACGTATTACTGCGAAAGGAAAAAATCTGGAGCAGATTTTAATGAATCGCCAGAAAGCGATCATCGATATGGAGCAACGTTTCCAAAATCACATCAAAAATGGAACGGCAAGTGGTGATGAATTGCAAAAAATGGAAAATGAATTGTTGCGCAAAAAGGAACAGTTCATGCAATATCAGCAACAAGAAGGGGCTAAGTTGGAAAAAGAAACTGCTGACGTCTTAACGGCCATTTCGAAGAAGATTGAAGCTGCAGGAAAAAAGTACTGTGAAAAATACAAGATCGATTTGTTGTTGATCCATGGTTCGGGTGGACAGATCAATTATATCAACGGTCAGATGGATGTTACGAAAAGTTTCATCGATTTCTTGAACAACGAGCAAGAGCAGTTGAAAAAAGATATGGGAGAATAAGCATGCTGATTGCACGTCAAAAGCTGAACGAAAATATTGCAGAGTACATTTTGTACATGTATCAGATTGAAGATGTGATTCGCGCTTATCAGTTCGATCTGGATAAGATCATGTCACATTTCGTAACACCTCAACTTCCGGATAAAGCTTATTTGGAACAATACCGACAATGGTATGCTGGGCTGATCCGTGATATGCAATCTGAAAAGATCACTGAGACAGGTCACCGTATTGAGCTACAGGAGGTGTTGGTTGAATTGTCCTATTTACACAACTCCTTGTTAGGAGTGGTAAATGATGAGAAATACCGCGAGTTGTACAATCGGGCACTGCCATACATCGAGGACTTTATGGAGCATTCCAATCTAAAGGACAAGAATCATCTGGAAGTTTGCTTTCAAGCCTTATACATGAAGCTACTGATGCGTTTGCAAAAGAAAGAGATCTCTGCTGAAACGGAGGAAGCTTTTGATGCTATGCGGATCTTGCTGGCTTATCTGAGTAGATCTTATCACCAAATGAAAAGTGGTGATGGACAGTATTGGAATAATTAATCCGGAAATATTTTCCCGGGATTCAATAAGTTCTTTGGGTCAAAAACACGTTTAATAGCCTTCATCAATTCCAAGGTGTGCGGCTCGAAAGCAATGTCCATGTATGGTCGTTGTACCAACCCAATCCCGTGTTCCCCGCTAAGTGTTCCCCCTAATCGAACCACTTCTTGAAATAATTCGCGTATGGCTTCAGTAAGTTGTGTATTCCATTGTTCGTCTGTCATGTTGCCTTTGACAATGTTCACGTGCAAGTTGCCGTCACCAGCATGACCATAGCAAACCGGAGTGAATCCGTATTGCTGAGATAAAGCTTTTACTTTTCGCAATAGCTTTGGCAATTCGTAGCGGGGTACGACAGTGTCTTCTTCTTTGTAAACAGAATGTGATTTCACGCTTTCCCCGATCTTACGGCGCAGTCGCCACAAGCCCTCTTTCTGAGCTTCTGTTTCTGCAAAAAGTATTTCGTCAATATCGAAGTTTTCAACTACAGCTACTATCTTTTCGCATTCCTGCATTAGTACATCCGGGTCAAAGCCATCTACCTCGATCAGCAAATGTGCATCGTGGTCGTCTTTCAACATGTTGGGAGCATCATCCACAAATGGTAAGGTGAATAAGATCGCGTCCCTGTCCATGAACTCCAAGCCACTTGGAATCACACCTTCCATGAAAATTTTACCAACCGCTTCGCAGGCTTCTTCTCCTCTGCGAAACGGGACTAACATCAATAAGTTGTGAGTAGGATGTGGAATTAATCTAAGAACGATCTTGGTTACCACTGCCAAAGTCCCTTCACTTCCAATGATCAGCTGTGTCAAATTGTAACCTGTTGCATTTTTGATCACATTTGCACCCGTCCACATCACTTCTCCGCTGGGCAGAACGATCTCTAAATTCAAGACCCAATCTTTTGTGACGCCGTATTTTACCGCTTTAGGTCCGCCGGAGTTTTCGGCAATATTACCTCCAATGAAACAGGAGCCTTTTGATGCAGGGTCCGGCGGGTAAAACAATCCTTTCTCGCGTACAGCCGCTTGTAAAACTTCCGTAATAACACCTGGCTCTGTAATGACTTGATGATTTTGTTCATCGATCTCCAGGATCCGATTCATGCGCTCCAAACTCAACAAGACACCACCATGATTTGCCAATGCGCCTCCACTGAGTCCTGTGCGCGCACCAGAAGGAGTGATGATGAGGTCTTTTTCGTAGCAATAACGCATGATTGCCGAAACCTCCTCTGTATTTTCCGGCTTGAGTACAACCGATGGATAATAAACAAAATCTTCGGTGTGATCCGATGCATAGTGAGCATCGATATGCTCTCCGATCAACATTCTTGTCCCTACAATAGTTTCGAAAAAGTCCAGATCTCCTGCTGTTAGTGCTGTTTGCATGTGACGAGTTTGTGTATCAAAAATAACGTTTTTTGAGTATTCATTTACTTTCTGATTAGAAACTTACTAATTAGAAAGTTACCGATTGGAAAGATTTGCGAAATAATGGTATCTTTGTTCAAATGGATTGAAATGGAACATTCACCTTTTGTATTCGGAACGACTGTTAGTAAAGGTTCATTTGCGAATCGCGAACAAGACTTAGAGCGCTTGTATAGTAACATGCTCAATGGTATAAATTCGATGCTCATATCACCGAGAAGATGGGGGAAATCTTCTCTAGTAGAAAAATTGATATTGGATGTTCGCCAGAAAAACTCAAAGATTTGTGTGGTATCCATTGACTTGTTTTCAGCCAGTAGTGAAGAGGAGTTTTTAGAATTATTTGCCCGCGAAGTGATCAAAGCGTCGTCTACAAAATGGGAAGATTGGATGCGAGCAGGAAAGGACTTTTTTCAACAGTTGGTTCCAAAGTTATCGATAGGACTTAATCCAAAAGTTGATTTCAGTATCACTTTTGACTGGAAAGAGATCCGCAAATACCGCGATGAAATCTTGGACTTACCGGAACGCATCGCTCGGGATAAAGGTGTGAAGTACCTTATCTGTCTGGATGAATTCCAGAATTTGGCCTCATTTGATCAATACGAACAAATGGAAAAAAGCATGCGAGCAGTCTGGCAACGACAGAAATTGGTGACCTATTGTTTGTACGGTAGTCGCAGACATATGATGGCAGATATATTCAGTAATCCTTCCAAACCATTTTACCGTTTTGGAGAGGTTATCTTACTCGAAAAGATTAAACGTGAAAAATGGGTGGATTTCATTTTGCGTAAGTTTGAGGACGGCAAAAAGCAACTAACTCCTGAGCTAGCGAGATTGATCCCTGAATGGATGGATGATCACTCCTGGTATGTCCAGCAATTGGCGCATTATACCTGGCAAAAAAGCACTAAGAAAGTAACGTTAATCAATTTGCAAGAAGCGTTAAAAGAACTCATTGCAACCAATTCACCATTTTACCAGCGCGAGGTTGAATCTCTCAGTCGCGGACAGTTGAATTTGTTGAAGGCAATCGCTAATCAGGAAGAAAAATTAACTTCGGTAGAGATCATCGATACATATAAGCTGGGGACATCCGCAAATGTTGTCAAGAACCGTCGCGTACTGATGAATCTGGATGTTATCCATGAACACCACGGAAGGTGGGATTTCCTGGATCCCGCTTTCAAACGCTGGTTTCAGAATTACTTTTTACAAAAACCGCTGTATTGATCAGGATTTAGTAATGCGTACGAATTGTCCTCCCATGATCTTGTAGACAATACCGCCAACCACGATCGTTTCTCCCTCCGACATAGCGGCGATCTTCGTAAGATCTTCCTCCATCGTGTGGATACTACCTTTTGTTTTCCAGGCAATAAGAAGATAATCCTCCAAAACAAATCCGTCATTAGCACCGCATAAAACGATGTGTACAGGTTTGTTAAACTCTTTGAGAAGGGAAATGTCTTTAACGGGTGCGTTGTTATCTACGATCATCACGAGTTCTTTGTAGGGATTTGCCATTTTAACTCCTTTGATAAGAGCCTCCATGTTGTTTTCTGCACAATCGCCACCGTTTCCATTAGCTCGTACGCGCGACATTAAGTAGATCAATGAATCCAAGCCTTTCGCTTTTTGGTAATAAATGCCTCCGGTTTTTCCGATCACTTTTTGAGCGTCAGATTTTTGATCACCGTCATTGAAAAAGACAAATTGCAGGTTGGGTTCCAGTTTAACATTCAATTGGTACCAAGCAGCCAATTGATTAGCGTATGGATCCATACTTCCGGTTAAGTCGCAAACAATGAGTTTTTCCGACCATTTGTTCCGGCCCAAAACTTTTGTCACCACCTGATCATCTCCAGAACCGCTGGATTCTTTCAAGCGTCGTCTCATTCCTTCTTCAACGGAAATGCGTTCTTCTTTACACCATTTTTCAAAGGCCAATTTTTCTTCCAGTAAACGCTTCTCTTCGGCCTTAATACGCTCTTCTTCTGCTTTTTTACGACGTAAATATTCTGCTGTGCCCATGTAGGAGATGTTCATTCCGGCATTCACGACACCTTTCGAATACTCCACATCCTGTTTGCGGAAATCGCGCTGGTACAAGAAATGAACCATGTATTCATCTCCTTTCGGAAGATAAACCAATAATTGTCCTTTCGCATTCGTTTTTCCCTTGAAGTTCTTGCCGCGTTTCGTACCGGTAATGATCACAGTTTCGTTAACCAAAGGCTTGTCATCCAGATCTTTTATGGAAATGGTGTAGGTAACATACGGATCCATGTTCACTGGTTTCACCATTGTTCCATTCATGAAGCGCGTGGTATCAGGAAGTGATTTCACAAAAGCATCCGTTTGTTGTTTTTCGGTATCGTTCATGGCAAAATACGCCTGTTTCTGAACCATATTCGGCTCATAGCTGAACTTGCGCTTGGCGTATGAACCCGGATTTTCTGGAGAAGTGATCTCTTGTTTTCGGGTGTAATTGGATATGTGAATGGAAAAAGTAACTCCGCAAGGCACTTCAAAAGTGGCAGTTCCGGTATTGTCGCTTGTAGTTGTATATGATTTACCACCGCTTAGAGGTTTTAACTCCACGGATTGATTGGCGTAAATTCCTCCATTGATGTTTTCCAGGATCAAGATTACTTGCGATTTACAATCCTGACCGAAAACTTGATTTTGAAAGAAGAACAAAAAGGACAAAAGTGCAATAATAACGTAAGGCAACTTTTGAGAAAGGAGAGACGTTTTCATAAATGTTGATTTGGAAATGGAAGTTAATCGGGAAACGATCGAACTCCCATTGGTTACAAATCAACTTGCAAAATCTCAATTTATTAATCCAGATAGAAACTCTCTTGAAGTTTAGGAATAAGCACTTTCCATTTTAAGTCGTGTTCGATCTTCACCCGCAGGGCATCACTTTGATGAGGTTCCCCGTGATTCAGGAAAATTGCCTTTGGAGCAACTTTGAAATGTTTCAACCAAGTGATCATTTCGTTGCGATCGGCATGCGCAGAAAGGGAGTCGATGCTTCTAATATTACATTTGACACGTCTAAATTCACCAAAGAACTTGATCTCAGTTGCTCCTTCGCGGATTGCTCTACCACGAGTTCCTTCACCTTGATATCCAACAAAAAGTAAGGTGTCTTGCGGATTGTCAATGTGCGTGTTCAAGTAATGTAAGATTCGCCCACCTTCAATCATACCACTACCGGCCAAGATGATCTTTGGTCTTTTATCGGCAACCATAGCTTTGGATTGCTCTACATCATTGATGAAGATCACATCCTGGAACATTTGTGACAATTCGTATTCGGCAATTCGCTGCCATTCCGGGTAGCGGCCATAAACGTTTGACGCATTGATTCCCATCGGAGAGTCCAAATAGATCGGCATTTTTGGTAGTTTGCCTTCCTGATTCAAATGATGTAACAAGTAAATAATCTCCTGCGTTCTTTCAACCGCAAAAGTTGGGATCATCAGAATCCCCCCACGAAGATGCGCGTCATTTACGACGTCCAGTAATTCTTCTTTGACATTCTCAATTTCGTGATTGCGGTCACCATAAGTTGATTCAAGTACGATGTAATCTGCCTCCTTCATAACTTTAGGTGGGTATAGCAACATGGGATCCAAGCGGCCAATGTCACCTGAGAAAACAACTTTTCGACCGTTAATGATCATGTTTATGAAAGCTCCACCCAAGATGTGACCACTATTCAAGAATTCAAATTTGATGTACTCATTCACGATCACCCATTCACTTAAGGCATGACCCTTAAAAAGTGGCAAGCTTGCAAAAACATCTTGAACCGTGTACAAAGGTTCAGCTTTATCGTGCTTGGAGTAGTGGTGCGAATTTGCGCGTTCAGCATCTTCTTCCTGGATCTTTGCGGAATCTTTCAAAATGATCTCTGTCAATTCAGCAGTTGGATAAGTACAATGGATGGTTCCTTTAAATCCTTTTTTAACAAGAAGTGGAATGTAACCGCAGTGATCTAAATGAGCATGTGTCAAAATGATCGCGTCTATCGACTCGGGATCTATCGGGAAATCAGCGCGATTCATCAAACGCAATTCCTTTAATCCTTGGAACAATCCACAATCGACCAGTACGCGTTTGTTTCCTACTTCGATGAGGATCTTGGATCCGGTAACCGTTCCTGCACCTCCCAAAAAGGTGATCTTAGGTGCTTTTTCGTGCTTTAGCATACTCGTTTATTTTTGGCTAATCTAAGCTGATTAACAGTTTAAAAAAATGATTCTGCTTAGCTTTTCGAAAAACAGTGGAAAACTTTGATCGTCTAGATTTGAATTCAGGCGATTAATCGAGTAATTTTAAACTTTCACTCAATCTCATGAATCAGATCCATTGTCCAAATTGCGGAACCGTAATCGATGTTAACGACATTCTTTCTCACCAACTGGAGGAGGAGATCCAAAAGAAATATCAAGCGCAATTGAATCAAACGCGTGACGAGTTTTTGAAAAAGCAAGAACAGTTAGTGCGTGAAAAGGAGGAGTTTGAAGAAAAAAAACGCCGCGAAAATGAGTTGTTTCAAGAGCGTTTCGAGACTAAGTTGAAGGAAGAGCGCAAACTATTGGAAGATCGTTTGAAGCAAAAACTGGCTACTGAACAAGCAGAGCAATTTGATGTGCTTCAAAAAGAATTGAACGAAAAATCGGAACAGATCAAAGAGTTGAGTCGCACTAAAGCCGAGATCGAACGCTTGAAACGCGAGAAAGAAGAGTTGAAAGAGGCTGTTCAGGCCGAAGCCATGCGTCAATTGAATCAGCAATTGCAGGAAGAAAAAGAAAAGATCCGTCGCTCTGAAGAAGAACGTAATGAATTACGAGTAAAAGAATTGCTGAAGCAGTTGGAAGATCAGAAGAAGCTTACCGAAGAAATGAAACGTAAGCAAGAGCAAGGTTCTATGCAGTTGCAAGGTGAAGTTCAAGAGCTTGCGATTGAAGAGTGGTTGGCATCACAATTCCCATTGGATACGATAGAAGAGATCAAGAAAGGAGCTCGTGGAGGTGACTGTATTCAAATTGTACACACACGTTCCCGACAGAATTGCGGAACAATCTATTATGAATCCAAGCGAACGAAGGACTTTCAGCCGAGTTGGATCGAAAAATTCAAAGCTGATATTCGCGAAAAGAGCGCCGATATTGGTGTGTTGGTTACTGAGGTGATGCCTTCAGACATGGAGCGCATGGGAATGCGTGATGGTGTTTGGGTTTGTACTTTTGAAGAGTTCAAAGGACTGAGTGCAGTTTTGCGCGAATCCGTGATCCAGTGGAGCAATGTAGTGGCTTCGCAAGAGAACAAAGGCGACAAAATGAGTTTGCTTTATGATTTCCTGACGAGTTCAA
>CAYLJB010000044.1:3138-21642 GCA_964383785.1 uncultured Fluviicola sp. | reverse complement strand
TCGAAAACTTCAGAAAAGAATTCAAAAAGATCAATTCGATTTCAATGATTTCTTAGGTCAGCTTCAACAAATCAAAAAGATGGGTAACGTTAAAGATCTTATGGGTATGATTCCAGGAATGGGGAAAGCCATGAAAGATGTGGACGTTAAAGATGATGCATTTAAACATATCGAAGCCATTATATTATCAATGACGCCGTCAGAACGCTCTATCCTACTTTATTAAATGGGCAGCGTAAAAACCGAATAGCTGCAGGTAGCGGAACATCAATTCAAGAGGTCAATAAATTGATGAAGCAATTTGATGATACCAAGAAGATGATGAAGATGATGAGCAATCCGAAAAACATGATGGGCATGATGAAACAAATGCGCAACATGAAAGGTGGAATGCCGGGCATGTAAATTTGGAAGTCTTCACGCAGATTTTCATTATGTCAATTCTTCCTGACTTCATGATCGAGGCAGAAGGTCCATTTTCAGAGGCCTTTCGTCAACTGAAAGTCAATAGTTTTTCAGAGGCTTGTCAATGGGTAAAGGATGTGCCTTATGCTCGTAATTCAAACCGTGAGGATTTATTATTGGTTCTTCGTGAAAAACGTGGCACGTGTTCTTCAAAGCACGGGCTACTTACTGCTTTAGCGGAAGAAAACGCGCGTCAGGATATTGAATTAATTGCTGGCTTTTTTCTGATGAGTCCCGAGACGCATCCAAAGTTGACGGATTTCTTTGCGGATAAGCCATATTCGGCTATTCCCGAGTGCCATTGCTACTTGCGAATTAAAGGTGAGCGATTCGACTTCACAGGACCAGATGATCTTCAAATGCGTATTGCGGGCAGATTTTTACGGGAACAGCGGATCGAACCTCAGCAAGTAGGGAAGTGGAAACCAAAGATCCATTGGGAATACTTGAACAGTTGGTTAAAACGCAATCCACAGATTTCGCTTACCACAGATGAGCTTTGGGCAGATCGGGAAGCTTGTATACGGATTTTGGAAAGCGAAAAGATGTAAAAGTTATTGACTTACTGGCCTAATGCCTGTTGCAATTCTTCTTTACTTACAACTCCTGTTTTACGCCATATTTCTGCTCCATTCTTATATACGATGAACGTAGGAAACGCAGAAATCTGCATGTCTTTGCATAGGTCCTTTTGAGTACCACCATCAATTTTGATCACGGAATTACCTTCCTTTTCTAGTTCATCGACGATTGGAGCCATTTTTTTACACGGCGGACACCATTCTGCACCAAAATCTACCAAAACAGTCTTGTCTGTAGGGATCGACTTCATAAAGTCCTTTTTACTGATCTGTGGTACTTTAGAAGCTCCTTCTACTGGTAAACCAGCTTGGTTCCAGGCATTCATTCCGCCTTGCATATTGGTCACGGTCGTAAATCCGTTGCTCAACATCCATTGTTGTGCAGCACCACTTCGGCCTCCACTTAAACAATAAACATATACAGGTTTTGTTTTATCCAAAGCAGCCACGCGTTCTTGAAATTGAGTCTTGTTCGTCCAGTCTGCTTGCAACGCTCCTTTGATGTGCCCAGATTCGTATTCTCCAGCCGTGCGGACATCCAGCAATTGAATTCCCGGGGTTTGAATAGCTAATTCGAAGGCTTTGGGATCCAAGACTTGTGCAAATGTGGCGTTCAATGCGCCACTGATTAACAAGATAAATGCAAGTACTACTGTTTTCATATCCTAAAATTACGGGTTTCTGCTTTACGAAAATCAGGCCGAAAAGTAACATTGGTTACTTAAGGTCAGGGAATTGATCCGAAACGGAAGGAGTTTCAAGTGATTTTTGATTTTGAAAAATTTAGAGGTAAAAAGGCAATTTTACCTTGTTTCTTCAGTTAGAGTTTTATTAATTGTCAGATAACCAATAACTTACATCCTTTTGTCCCTCGGTTTCTATTTCAGTACGAGGTAATAATACCTCGTTTGTTCACCATGTGACGCACGGTGTTTTTCGATTAAGCTCAGTGATTTCGGGAGAATATTGTTGTGTTTGGAAATTTGCGAAGTCCAAAAACGAGGTAAAATTGCCTTTTTACAAATTCAACCTGCATCCATCCAAAAATTTTCAAAAAATGAATCCAATCAAATCCAACTTCTGAAAATAGGAACAAGTCAATTCCCGAGATTTCCCTTATTTTTAAACCATGAAGAAACTGTCAATGATCTTTCTTGGTCTGGTTTGCGGAACCGGACTTTTTGCTCAAGAAGCAATTGGTTACCAAGTACCGCCAAAAGAAATTTTGGAATTGGTAGATGTTGAGCGTGCTCCATCTGTGCTGATGGACAGCAAGAAACAAGTTTTAGTCTACGCCTATAGCCCCATGTACAAAACGATCGAAGAGGTGTCTGAAACCGAATTGAAATTAGCTGGACAACGTATAAATCCAGTAACGAATTGGGTTTCAGGGGCACGCTATTTTACGCGCATCGAAATTCAATTGGATCGCACAAGTTCGCCTCAAAAGGTAAACGGATTGCCTTCCAATGCCAAATTAGTTAATGTCACTTGGTCTCCGAACGAACAATACATTGCAGTTGGAAACATTGTAGCTGGCGGCGTGGAGTTATGGATTGTTGATGTTCAAAAATTGTCAGCAAAAAAGATCTCTGAACCGATACTGAATGGTAACCTGGGAAGTGCATTTAGCTGGTTTGCGGATAGTAAACAATTATTGGTACACACACTTCCGGTGAAACCCAAATATGCTGATCCGGCGCTCACTGTTCCTAACGGTCCATCAGTTTCTGTGAGTGATGGTTCGAAAGGACAAAACCGCACATATCCTGATCTGTTGAAATCCAAATTGGATGAAAGTAATTTTGAGATCATGGCCAGTTCAACCTTGATGGTATACGGAATTGATGGCTCAATCAAAAAATGGAAAGAGAGTGGATTGTATGTCCGTGAAAGTTTCTCTCCAGATGGAAACTACGTTTTATTGACCACACTTTCTAAGCCGTTTAGCTATGCCGTTCCTTGGTCGCGTTTTGGAATGAAAACAGAGATCTATGACCTTACCGGAAAATTGATCCAAGTTGTGGAAGATCGTCCGGTTCTAGACAAATTACCAAAAGGATTCATGGCTGTTGAAGCCAATAAACGATCTATAGCATGGAGAAATGACGAAGCTGCGACTTTAACCTACGTTGTTGCTTTGGATGGTGGTGATCCGGAACAAAAAGTGGAATACCGCGATGAATTGTTCCAATGGAAAGCGCCATTTACAAATGGAGGAGCGCAAAGTTTATTGAAAACACCACAGCGTTTCGGTGGTGTGCTTTGGGGCAACGCGCAAACCTGTATCGTATATGATTCGTGGTATAACACCCGAAATGAAAAGACGTACTTGTTCGATCCGTCAAATCCTTCAAAAGGACTTTTAGTATTATTCGACCGCAATTCTCAGGATGAATACAGTAACCCCGGGAATTTTGAGACGGCTAAAAATGCCTTCAATCGTTATGTGCTTCAATTGGATGGCATGAATACCTATTTGATTGGAGATGGATTTACAGATAAGGGACAATTCCCATTTGTAAATAAATTCAATTTGTTGACGAAAGCTACAAAGACCATTTACCGTTCTACTTACACCAACAAGTTAGAAAACATTTCAGGTATCATCGATTTGAAAAAAGGTGAATTACTGGTGCGCATAGAATCTCCGACAGAATACCCGAATTATTACATCCGTAAGATTGGCAAAAAATCGGCGCCAATTGCCATTACGCAATTCAAAAATCCTTTTGCAGCCATGAACGGGGTGACGAAACAAGTGATCACCTACAAACGTCCGGATGGAGTTGAGTTAAGTGCTACGTTGTACTTGCCAGCCGGATACAATCAAGAGAAGGATGGTCGTTTGCCGATGGTGATGTGGGCTTATCCGCAAGAATTCAAAGACAAGAACAGTGCTTCTCAAAATACCAAGAATCCAAATGAGTTCATTTTTCCGAATTACGGATCTCCAATTTATTGGGTTATGCGCGGTTATGCTGTTTTGGATGATGCCGGTTTTCCGATTATTGGAGAAGGAGATGCTGAGCCAAATGATTCATTCATCGAACAATTGGTTGCGAATGCAAAAGCTGCCATTGATGCAGTTGATGCGATGGGAGTGGTAGATCGCAATCGAGTTGCCGTTGGGGGACATTCTTATGGTGCATTTATGACAGCGAATTTGTTGACACATTCCGATCTATTCGCAGCGGGTATTGCTCGAAGTGGCGCTTACAACAGAACATTGACTCCATTCGGTTTCCAAGGCGAAGAACGCAATTATTGGGAAGCGATGGAAACGTATAACGCCATGTCTCCATTTAATTTTGTAGAAAAAATGAAGACTCCAATGCTTTTGGTACACGGGGAAAATGATAACAATCCCGGAACTTTTCCAATTCAAAGTGAGCGTTATTATCAAGCCTTGAAAGGATTTGGAGCTCCGGTGCGCTATGTGGTATTACCTAAGGAAAGTCATGGTTATGCGGCCCGTGAATCGATCTTACATTTGTTGTGGGAACAAGACCAATGGTTGGAGAAATATGTGAAGAACCGCAAACTTTAAATCAACGGCCTAAAGCACTTGCAGATGATTCGATCAATCTTTTTGTTCGTATTATTGATATGCTCGTTTCTCTGCAATGGGCAGGAAGATAGTATTGTCAATAAGAAGTATTCAGGTGCTTATTTGGGTCTTGTTTTAGAAAGTCCGCAAATACAACTTTATGATTTGAATGACTACTTGATCGATTTAAAGATGCCCCGTTTTCAATTGCCGGGATTAGTAGCTGGATTTGGTGCTCAGGTTCATCAAAATCGTTGGGTTGTTCAGGTGAATTTTAATTTGGGAAAGAGAAAGGAAAGTACCGATTCCAGTTTTACCTATTCAAGGTATAGTTCAGTGGGAGGAACTGTCGGTTTCGATCTTTTAAGAAAACCTCAGTTTTCGCTCTATCCTTTTGTTGGTTTTAAAGCCTATGATATAAGTTATTGGATGACTGAAAAGTTGGCTACGAACGACAACTTTGATGATTATCTTCAAAGCGACCAACAATTCAAGGAGATCCGATATACAGATGCTCACTTTGATGTAGGATTGGGTTTTTCATATCAAACTTACTACATGATCAACCTGCGTTCCGGTTTGATGATCCCGAACAAATATGAAGTTTGGAAAACGATCGATGATGTGGTTTTACAGGGAGGGCCGCGCGTGAATTTGATGTATTATGTCAGTTTGGTGATTGGATTAGGTGGCAATTTTTCAGACCCTGGAAACGGGAATGGTCATCGCGAAACCACTCCGGTAGTATACACGCAAACAATGAGATAATAGTATTAAAATTCTACCTTGCTCACATTCAGATCAACGCGGGTTTCAATGCCTGGTAACTTGCCACTTTCTGAAAACTGCCAATGAATAACCTGCGGTTCTAACATGTATTCCGGTTCGCGACTATAGGCAGCAAGCCAGAATTGATAACCATCCATTTGACCTCGGAATTTGGTTTCGTAAAAATGTAGGGAAGTATAAATAATGGGTTGCATCCCACTGCGTTTCTTAACGGCTTCGCACCACAATTTTACTTTGTCGATCAGATCTTCATCGGAAAAGCCTTCTTCCTCTACGTCTAATACCGGAGGTAGATCAATCGATCTCACTTTCCAATGAGTCAAAAAGTGCTCGGCTTGAGGTAAAGGTGCTGTCTTGGGATTGAGATAATGATATGCACCGTTCAAAATACCGGCATTGTTCAGGTAATCGCGATTGCGTTTCCACTGGGTGTCCAAATGATCACTTCCCTCCGTAGCTTTACAGTAAACGAAATCTAAGATCGTATCAAACCCTTGCTCATGTAAGAGGAAGTCCCAGTCGATCTCTCCCTGATGATGCGAGACGTCGATTCCAACAGATTTGTAGCCTTTCGGTACCACTTCATAAAAATGAGAGGCTTGTTGAACCGTCGTTTCCGCCTTATACCAGAACGCAAAAAAACCAAGTATACCAACAGGAAGCAGCAGTAGAAACAACCAGATAGACTTGTTTTTACCGCCTTTTTTTGCGCGTTTTGCTGGAGCTCGTTTGGTTTTGCGTTTAGCCATTTGGATAAATATCAAACGGCGCACCTGAGCGCGCCGTTTCTAAATTGTTCAGTTATTTACTTTGAGAAATTTGGAGCAACGATGAGATCTTTCGTTCCATGACCCCAAGAGTAGAATCCTTCTCCTGTTTTCACACCTTTTTTACCAGCAGTTACCATGTTCACTAACAACGGACACGGAGCGTATTTCGGATTTCCAAAACCGTCGTGTAACACTTCCAAGATTGCCAAGCATACGTC
The DNA here is from genome assembly GCA_964383785.1 of uncultured Fluviicola sp. Lineage (GTDB taxonomy): Bacteria > Bacteroidota > Bacteroidia > Flavobacteriales_D > Crocinitomicaceae > Fluviicola. The sequence goes on along the minus strand of CAYLJB010000044.1, from coordinate 15,269 downwards.
CAAACCGATGAAGTCAGCCAATTGCAAAGGTCCCATTGGATGCGCCATTCCTAATTTCATTACCGTATCGATTTCTGAAACTCCCGCAACGCCTTCATATAGCGTGTATATCGCCTCATTGATCATTGGCATCAAGATACGGTTTGCAACAAAACCAGGGTAATCGTTCACCTCAACAGGAACTTTGTTAAGTTTACGAGAGATCTCCATGATCGTATTTGTAACCTCGTCTGTTGTAGAATATCCGCGGATGATCTCCACCAATTTCATAACCGGAACCGGGTTCATGAAGTGCATACCAATCACTTTTTCTGCACGATTCGTTACACTCGCAATTTTGGTGATCGAAATCGATGACGTATTTGAAGCCAAGATCACGTTATCTGCAGTTAAGGCATCCAATTGCTTGAAAATATTCAGTTTCAGGTCCACGTTTTCTGTAGCCGCCTCAACAACCAACTCAACACCTTTTACACCTTCTTCCATGGAAGTAAATGTGGTGATATTTGCCAGGGTTGCCGCTTTGTCTGCTTCTGTGATCGCTTCTTTCGCCACTTGACGATCCAAGTTTTTTGCAATCGTTGCAACTCCTTTATCCAAAGAAGCTTGACTGATATCGATCAATGATACCTTATATCCAAATTGTGCAAAGGTGTGAGCGATACCATTTCCCATCGTTCCAGCACCAATAACTGCTACATTTTTCATGCTCTTTTAATTTTTGAGTCACGAAAATACGAACTATTGCGCTATGCCCGAAGGTGCTTCTGCTGAATTTTCAGCCTTTTGTCCAAATTGTTTCAATGCAGCATTCGCTTCATCTGCTTTTTGTGTTCCAAGCATGATCTTCCTGCCATCACTGGTTTGAATGTAAATCCCGATTTTTCCGGAAACATTCAACAGCAGGTCATTCATATCAAAGCCCCTGAATCGTAAACCCCAGCCACCATATTCGCGAAAAGGACGAAACTCTTTGACTTCCACGTGCGTTATTTTCGACCAATCAATATGTCGTTCCGAACCATGAAAGGGTTTGTATTGGTAGTGAATTCCTGACGCATCGATTCGTGTTCGCAGCGAAAAAGAAAGGAACAACAAAGTCAGAAGTAAGCCTATCGTAGAACCAATAATGGCCCCTACAACGTCGGTTTCGATCTGCAGAAAATAGATAACCCATGGTGCAACGGCAATACCCAGTAAAAATAGGATCAACAAGAGCATCCAGCCCTTTTTGAACGTTTGTTTTTCAGTAAAGTTCATGTCCTTCAATTTAAAAGACCAATGTACCTAAAGCGGAAAATCCATATTCTAAAATTGGGAGATTTTAACACTGCAGAGCAAGAATAATGCTGTATAAGTTTGTTTTTTTTAAGCGGGATAAAGCTTTGAAAGAATCGCTATTTCTCATTTGCTTTCCGTAAATTCGCAGACTAAATAATTCGAAGAATGATTCAATTATCCGATCGTATTTTGGCCATGGAAGAGTCGGCCACTTTGGCAATGTCTCGCAAAAGCCGTGAATTGAGAGCTCAAGGAAAAGATATCATTTCGTTGAGTCTTGGTGAACCGGATTTCCATACTCCAGAGTTTATCAAGCAGGCTGCTATTGAGGCGATGGAACAAAATTACACGACTTATACTCCTGTTCCTGGTTATGACGATTTGCGTGATGCGATCGCCAATAAGTTCAACCGCGACAACAACATTCCTTACAAACGCGAACACATCGTTGTGTCTACCGGAGCGAAGCAATCCATTGCCAACTTGGTGATGGCGGTGATCAATCCGGGGGATGAGGTGATCATTCCGGCTCCGTACTGGGTTTCTTACGCAGAGATCGTTAAGGTTGCTGGAGGTATTCCGGTGGTTGTTCCTACTACTATCGAATCGGATTTTAAATTTACTCCGGAACAATTCCGTGCGGCGATTACACCGAAATCGAAGATGATGATGTTCTCTTCGCCTTGTAATCCAACGGGAACTGTTTATACAAAAGAAGAATTGCGTGCCTTGGCCGATGTGATCAAAGAAAATCCGAACATTTTAGTAATGTCTGACGAGATCTACGAACACATCAACTTTTTAGGTCACCACCATTCCTTGGCACAGTTTGCCGATGTGTTTGATCAAGTTGTAACCGTAAATGGTGTTTCCAAAGCTTGGGCTATGACCGGATGGCGTGTTGGTTACATCGGTGCTCCAAAAGATATCGCGGATGCGTGCAACAAGATCCAGGGACAATTCACTTCGGGAACGAATTCAATTGCCCAACGCGCTACGATTGCTGCTGTTAACGCAGATCCAGCCATTTTGAAGGACATGGTAAAAGCTTTTGAAAGTCGTCGTGAATTGGTGTTGAACGCATTGAATGATATGCCTGGTGTAAAGTGCAACCGACCGGGAGGAGCGTTCTACGTGTTTCCGGATATCTCAAGTTTCTTTGGTAAAAAGGCCGGAGATAAAGTGATCGGAAGTGCTGAAGACTTGTGTATGTATTTATTGGATAAAGGTGTTGCTTTGGTATCCGGAGAAGCATTTGGCGATCCGAACTGCATGCGAATTTCGTATGCGGCATCCGAAGAAACTTTGACAGAAGCGATGAAACGCGTTAAATCCGCTTTAGCAGAATTGGCATGACAATACACGAATTATTAGCAGAATTTCGCACGAAGCGGATTTTGGTGATCGGCGATGTGATGATCGATGCCTATTTGCTGGGTAAAGTAAACCGCGTAAGTCCTGAGGCTCCGGTTCCTATCGTGAGCTTGGAAAAACAAGAACAGCGCTTGGGCGGTGCTGCAAATGTTGCGCTGAATTTGCTGTCACTTGGCGCGATGCCAATCTTATGTTCGGTTGTAGGTTCTGATAAAGAAGGTCGTCAGTTAATGGAATTGATGTCTGAGCAACAAATGCCGGTTTCTGGAATCTTGCAAAGCAATGATCGTTTGACTACCGTTAAAACCAGAGTTATTGGGAATCATCAACATTTGTTGCGTATCGATGCAGAGGATACGCATGCTCTCACGCATGATGAAGCCGTAAAATTCTTGTCGACAGTTGAGAAAGTAATGGAAATTGAACATGTGGATGCCATCATTTTTGAAGACTACAATAAAGGAGTGTTGACTCCGGAGGTGATTCAAGGTGTGATTGCAATGGCTCAACAACGCGAAATACCAACATCCGTTGACCCGAAGAAGGATAATTTCTTGGCTTACAAGGGAGTAACTCTGTTCAAGCCAAACTTAAAAGAATTGCGCGAAGGTGTTGGTATCGATTGCACTTTCCAAAAAAGATCCATGTTCGATGAGGCGGTATCGTTGCTCGAAAAACAATTGGATAATAAGATCACTTTTGTCACTCTCTCGGAATACGGAGTGTTCATCAAGGAGAATGAAAAGCAATATCATGCTCCGGCACATATTCGAAATATTGCTGATGTAAGTGGTGCAGGGGATACAGTGATCAGCGTGGCAACACTTTGTTTAGCCTCTGATCGTAGTATCGAAACGATCGCAGAACTTTCAAACCTTGCAGGTGGATTGGTGTGCGAGAAAAGTGGTGTGGTAACCATTGAACCGGATCAATTGATCCAGGAATGTGATGGAAAGAACTGGGAGTAATTAAAAAGCATCGGGATTCTCAAACAATTGAGTATATCCATACGTTGACAAAGGATGGAACGAAAAGAAGTAAAACCTTACGGAAATCAGGATAAATCAAAAAAACAAGAAGTTGCTGAGATGTTCAATAACATTTCAGGGAAATATGATTTTTTGAATCACTTTTTATCTGTAGGAATTGACCGCATCTGGCGTAAAAAGGCAGTTGCCATGTTAAAAGAAATTCAGCCGAAACGCATTTTGGACCTAGCAACTGGAACAGGTGATTTTGCGATTGCCAGTTTGAAATTGCAGCCGGAAGAAGTGGTTGGTATGGATATCTCTGAAGGAATGCTTGAAGTGGGCCGAAAGAAGATGAAAGATCGCGGCTTCGATAAAGTGATCTCCATGCGTTTAGGCGATTCTGAGGATTTGCCCTTCGAAGACAATTACTTTGATGCGCTTACTGTAGGATTCGGTGTGCGTAATTACGAGAATTTGGAAAAGGGTTTGGCGGAAATGCTCCGCGTTGTTAGACCTGGCGGTAAATTGATCATTCTGGAATTCTCAAAGCCGAAAAAATTCCCGGTGAAGCAATATTATGCGTTCCATTCTAAATACATCATTCCATTCTTTGGTAAACGGATATCTAAGGATGATAAAGCGTATGCTTACCTGCCTGAATCGGTGGCTGCTTTCCCGGAAGGAAAGAGTTTTACGGATATTTTAGAGCGATTGGGCTACAAACAAGTTGGTGCAAGACCTGTTTCTGGTGGTATTGCAACGATCTACTACGGAACAAAATAATTGTTTATCGAAAGCGTTTCTGGGATATGAGATCTATTGTTGTCCTTCTTTGCATCGTTTCTGTCTCACTCGGTTGGGCTCAGCCTGAAAAACCTAAGAATTACAGAAGATTTGATGATAAAGTGATCCACTTTGGATTCATGCTCGGATTCAATACCGCTAATTTCAGAGCAATTCCTCAACAAGATGCCTATGCACAATATGGATTGAAATCTTTGGAAGCTAAATCGCAACCCGGTGGTCAAGTAGGAATTGTTTCTACGCTCAAGTTAGGTACTCCAATGATTCGATTGCGTTTCATTCCTACCTTGTCTTTTCAGGAAAGGGTTTTGAATTACTACTATATTAATCCAGATCCGAATGACACTAAAGATAAGTTCATGGAAGAACGGGTCAACTCTACCAACCTGGATTTTCCGTTGATGTTGCAATTTCGAACCAGAAGACTTAATAATTTTGCCGCTTATGTGCTGGCTGGTGGACAATATTCCTATGATCTACAATCCCAAGAAGATGCCTCACAGTCGTTTATTGATCCGTTCATTAAGATCAAAGCGCACGATTTTCAAGGGCAAGTAGGAGGTGGATTAGAGTTTTTTGCACCTTATTTCAAATTCGGTTTTGAGATCAAATTGTCACACGGATTTAAAAATTCGTTCATTCAAGATTTCACACCTTCTTCCAAACCTATCGATCAGCTGTACAACAAAGTTTTGTGGGTTTCCCTTATCTTTGAAGGCTAAATGGAGATTCAATTTCAATTAAGTCCGGAGGAAGCGAAGAATGATGTAGCTATCGCAGCTCGAATAGCCCGCGAAACGAAAATGGCCGTTGGAACCTTCGATTATAAATGGTTAAAACGCTCCATCGATGCGCGCAAAAGAGACATCAAGATCAATGCGACTTTTCTAGTTGAACCAACAGGGAAACTTCCGGTTTTTGATCCGGATTTTCATCCACAACAGGTTAGCATTGCGCCAGTAGTTCATATTATCGGGGCTGGTCCAGCAGGATTGTATGCCGGCTTACGGGCTTTAGAAATTGGACTGAAACCCGTTATTTACGAACGTGGTAAAGATGTGCGTTCTCGTCGGCGCGACCTGGCAAAATTGAATAAAGAACAACTCGTAAATCCCGAATCAAACTACTGTTTTGGTGAGGGTGGTGCAGGGACTTATTCCGATGGAAAACTCTACACAAGATCCAAGAAACGAGGTGATGTATTAAGGGCTTTGAAATGGTTTGTGCATTTTGGTGCCAATGAAGATATTGTAGTGGATGCACATCCGCATATCGGGACCAACAAACTGCCTCAGATCATCGTCGCCATGCGTGAATGCATTATCGAGCACGGTGGAGAAGTACACTTTGAACACAAAGTGACCGATATCATACGTGAAAATGGAAAGATAACTGGTCTTCAGTTGAACGGAGAATTCACAGTGCCGTCGAATGCTGTAATCATTGCCACGGGACACTCAGCGCGGGATATTTTTGAGTTGTTGCACAGACGCGGAGTAGCTTTGCAGGCGAAGCCATTTGCACTTGGTGTGCGTGTAGAACATACGCAAGAATTGATAGATCAGATCCAATATCACGGTAGATTAAATGACGATTATTTACCGCCGGCTTCCTACAGTTTGGTGACTCAGGTAGATGGTCAGGGAGTATATTCCTTTTGCATGTGCCCTGGTGGGATCATCGCTCCATGCGCAACAGAAACTGGAGAAGTGGTTACAAACGGATGGAGCCCTTCCAAACGCAATAATCCGACCTCAAATTCGGGTATCGTTGTTTCTGTAGATCCAAAAGAACTTCCAGGTTACGACCCGAATGATCCTTTTGTAAGCTTACGATTTCAACAAAAAGTGGAGAAAGCTTGTTGGGAAGCAGCCGGAAAAACACAAGCAGTGCCAGCACAACGTTTGTTGGATTTTGTCAATGGAGTGGCATCCAAAGATCTACCACGTTCGTCTTATCAGCCGGGAGCAGTTTGTGTAGAGATTCATAAAATATTACCAGGATTCATCGCTAATCGCTTGCGTAAAGCCTTTCGTGATTTTGATCAGAAAATGCGAGGTTTTCTCACTAATGATGCGGTAATTCATGCACCCGAAAGCAGAACTTCCAGTCCGGTTTCCGTTCCACGAGATCCCGAAACATGCATGTCGGTAAATACGGTGGGATTATTTCCATGTGGAGAAGGCGCTGGTTACGCTGGAGGTATTATTTCAGCTGCAATTGACGGCATGAAATGCGTGGATGCCGTTAAGGTTATGTACGAGAATAAATAGAAGTTTATTGCACCATTTCTGCCAATAAGATAGCTGTTGCAGTAGCGACATTCAAGGATTCCGCTTCACCAAATTTCGGTATGGTTACGGCTGTTTGAATCAATGGAAGTATTTCTGGACGAATTCCTTTGCCTTCATTGCCCATGATCAAAATAGCATTTTCAGCATAACCTACCTCGCGGTAATGTTTACCATTGAGCAAAGCACCATAAATGGGTTGAGTTGTTTCTTTCAAGTAGTTTTCAAGTTCGACGTAATGAACATGAATACGGAAAATCGCTCCCATTGAAGCTTGTACCACTTTGCTATTAAAGCAATCGACCGTGTCTTTTGAACAAACCAATTGTTTGATCCCAAACCAATCGGCTAAACGTAAGATCGTTCCCATATTTCCAGGGTCTTGGACGCCATCTAAAACGATTGTTCTCACCTGTTCCGGGGAAGTGTTTTGTGGGGATTTTACAACTGCAAGTAATTTGTTTGGGGTTCGCAAAGCGGATAGTTGTTCCATTTCTTGTGGAGAGGTGGTACGCGTAATGGATATCAGTGCTTCCGGAATAAGGTTGGTATATTCTTTTAAGGCGACGATCTCGATAACGGAGCTTGCTAAAGCAGGCTGAACGACTTCAAGCACCATTTTTTCGCCTTCAACAACAAAAACACCTGCCGCATCTCTGTTTTTTTTGAGTTGCAGGGATCGGATCCATTTCAAGCGATTTTTGCTAAGAACTTCCACGTTTTTCGTATTGCGACGACACAAAGATAGAAAGCTTCAGAAATGCGTGGTGATTTTATTACTTTTGCTTTATGAGTCGTTTGGTCAAGTATCTAAAAACGGGAAGTTTTGTCGTGTTCGTTATCACGATGATCTTAACCCTAACGGCTTGTCACTCCCTGCATTTTTTTGGACGATCTACTCAGGGAGTTCCTGATGAAAAGCATTTACTGGACAAGGAAGAGGTGGTGTTAAAAGGTGATCTATTGAAAGAGGAAGACTTGATCAATGTAGTTCGACAACATCCCAATTCAGAGTCGGCTAGAATCAAATGGCGTTTGCGCGTGTTTTACATGGTAGACAGTGCTCGAGTGGAAAAAAAACGGGATCGTCAGTTCTCTAAATTGCGAAAGATAAATAGGCGCCGCATTGCACGTGAGACAAAGATCAACAATCGCCGCATTGCACGTGCAAAAAGAAAAGGGGAAACCATGTATTTGCCTAAGCATATTTCCTTAAAAGATACTACTGGTGTCGATCCTAAATTGTTAGAAAGAATCAAGTATAAAAAAGGAGAGTCTCCTGTATTGGCTGATACATTTTTACTTTCAAAATCCCGCGATCAGCTTCAGACATATTTGCGTTCAAAAGGATATTTCTACAGCGAGGTAGATGCGCGCTTCGATACAATTCGCAAAATGAAGAACGGTCAATCGATCGATCTGAAAAAGGTCAAAGCAGTCTATGCCGTTGAAACGGGTAAAAGATATATCATCGATACAGTTTTGATCGAATCCGACAACGGAGCCGTAACAAATCGTTTCATGCGGTACTTAAAAAAAGAGGATAAGTATGGGTTTAATGCAGCCTTCAAAAAAGCTTTGGTAGATAAACAACCTGTGCAAATTCCTTTTGATGCGGATCAACTGGATGCTTATCGATTTGATTTGGCAAAATACATGCGCGATGGAGCCATTTTTGGTTTTACCGAAGCCAACGTATTGTATGCTGCAGATACATCAAAATCAGATATGACGATGCGCCTTACGATTCAGTTTACAAATCGTTTGGTGCAAAAAGAGTCTAGTATCGACAGTTTGATTGAAGTGAAGTTCAAAGAGGCACTTGTAGAAGGAGTGTATTTTCATATTTGTGATACTACTTGGTTTGAAGGTGATTTTTCGGCCGCTATGAGAGAAGCAGGGATATTTCAGAAAAACGCCACGTTTGTACCTACACTTGACACTTTCGTGTTTCGAGAATTGTTGAAACGTGTTGAAGATAAATCGTCCGCCTCGAAAACATATTTCAAGAGTATTGAAAAGAACCTTTTTGGAAAATACAAGGATTCGATTGCCCTCGATCCTTTGCGCATTGCAACCTTTTACTACAACGGCGAGCTGTTTGTGAACCCGGGTCTGTTGGAATCACAGAATTACCTGGAAAACACGAATTATTACAAAGATTATTATTTCGATCGAACTTATACCCGGTTAGCGCAATTGGGGTTGTTTTCTTTGATTCGCCCCGAAATCATCGAGCGTGAACCTGGGAGTGGTAAACTGGAGGTGCATTATTTTCTCATACCTGCTAAGAAAAAGAGCATCATGATTGCACCCAGAGCTGTTTATTCAAATGGTTTTATGGGAGTAAATGCTTCTCTGAATTTCACTAACAAGAATCTTTGGAGATCTGGAACGAACATGACTTTCTCGATTTCTGGTGGTTTTGAAGGTAACCCATCAGTTTTAGAAGATTCTTCAGGTACCAATGTTTTTAAACTGAATACAATTGAAGTTGGTCCTTCGTTGAAGTTTGATGTCCCGGGATTATTTCCACTCAATATCACGAGGTTGGCCAAACGACAGCGGCCGAGAACAACAATCTCTTTGGCGTATAATTATCAGGACCGCCAGGATTTCAAACGCGGTATCTTGCAGTTCAACTATTTGTACAATTTCTATGTGGGTGATGGAAAAACGCAAGTAGTAACTTTTGGTTTTCCGGGGCTTTCCGTTCTGAAATTTGTCAACTTCAATCCAAGTGAATTGTTTGATCAAAAGATTTCGGAACTGAATGACTTATTCATGCGGAATACTTACAGTAGTCAGTTTATTTGGGAGGACTTCCGTGTGGCTTATGAATATAACAACCTTGAAAAGGAAGACAGACCAAAAAACTTGTTGTTAACTGTAAATGCATCTTTTAACACCGCTGGAAGTATCTTGGGGTTAGTCACGAAAAATCAAGTTGCTAATGCCAATGGGCAAAAAGAGATGTTTGGTGTTCCGTTTTCACAGTTTAGTTTGCTGGATAGCAAATTGATCGCAAACTTGTCAATTAAGAAAAACGTTTCGGTTGCTTTTCGCACGTTAGCAGGCATCGGAATTCCAGGAAAGAATACGTCTACTTCCTTACCTTATGACTATTCTTTCTTCGGAGGGGGTTCGAACGATATTAGAGGTTGGGAGGCGCGCACATTAGGTCCGGGAAGCTACGGTTATTTGTTGGATTCCAATTCGGTAAAAACACAAATTGGGGATATTCGATTAGGTGCCTCCGTCGAGTTTCGATTTGGAACAGGTGGGTTCTTCAATCATGCCATTTTTCTAGATGCTGGTAATATTTGGACTATGAAAGAAGACGTGCTTCGTCCAGGGGGGCAATTCACCAAAAATTGGTACAAAGAGATTGCGCTTGCTGCCGGATATGGTTTGCGTTTAGATTTTGATTTCTTCATTTTCCGCTTTGACATTGGTCTTCCGTTGTTTAATCCGACCTTACCCGATGGATCCCGCTGGTATTTCGAGAAAACCGATGCATATTACGAAAAGGCCAAAGAGATCTATGGTGCTAATTACGATGATATCTTGCAGCCTTACCAAAAAAGGTTTAGACGACCTACCTTTAACGTTGGTATTGGTCTTCCTTTCTAATTTTCTTGGGTGAATTGCCTATTTAAATGAGCTTGTTTTTCATCCTTTTCATTACTTTTACAGCCCAAAACTAAACGTACAATGGCATATACATTCAAACCGGGAGTTGCTTCAGGTGACGAGGTACAAGAGATTTTTCGCTACGCAAAAGAAAAAGGTTTTGCGCTTCCAGCAGTAAACGTAACAAGTACTAGTACGGTGAATGCGGTATTAGAGACTGCAGCAAAGTTGAAATCGCCTGTGATCATTCAGTTTTCAAATGGTGGAGCTCACTATTTTGCTGGGAAAGGATTGAAAAACGATCAGGAAAAAGCGGCTATTGCAGGTGGTATTTCTGGTGCGAAACATGTTCATGCCTTGGCGGAGTTATACGGAGTTACTGTAATCTTGCACACTGACCACTGCGCGAAAAACTTGTTGCCTTGGGTGGATGGCTTGTTGGAGGCAGGAGAAGCTTTTTACAAAGAAACTGGTAAGCCATTGTATTCATCTCATATGTTGGATCTGTCGGAAGAGCCTATTCATGAGAATATCGAGATCTGCAAAGAGTACTTGACTCGTATGAGTAAGATTGGAATGACCTTAGAGATCGAACTTGGTATTACCGGAGGTGAAGAAGATGGGGTAGATAACTCACATGTTGACGTGTCTAAATTGTATACTCAACCAGAAGATGTTGCTTACGCTTACGAAGAATTGATGAAAGTTTCACCACGATTTACAATTGCAGCGGCATTTGGAAATGTACATGGTGTATACAAGCCAGGTAACGTGAAATTGACCCCAACTATCTTGCGTGATTCTCAAGATTATGTTCAAAAGAAATTCAATACGGGATCAAATCCGGTTGACTTTGTATTCCATGGTGGTTCCGGATCTACTTTGGAAGAGATTCGCGAAGCTATTGGTTACGGCGTGATCAAAATGAACATCGATACAGACTTGCAATTTGCTTTCACGGAAGGAGTGAGAGATTATGTGGTGAAGAACATCGATTACTTGCGCACACAAATTGGAAACCCGGAAGGGGATGACAAACCTAATAAGAAATACTACGATCCACGCAAGTGGTTGCGCGAAGGAGAATTGACCTTTGTTAAAAGGTTGGAACAATCATTCGCTGATTTAAATAACGTGGGAACTTTAGGTTAAATAGTAAAAAGCACTAGAGATGAGTTGGTTTAAACGAAATAAGGAAGGAATTACGACTTCCACGAAGGATAAGAAAGAAACGCCTGAAGGGTTGTGGCACAAATGTTCACGTTGTAAAACATTGTTTACTCATGAAGATTTGGAACGCAATTTTTATGTGTGCGACCGTTGTTCGCATCATGAGCGTATTGGTTCTGAAGAGTATTTCGAAATATTGTTTGACGATTGCCAGTACACAGAGATCAATGAGAACGTTGTTTCTGGCGATCCGTTGGAATTTGTGGATACTAAAAAATATACCGATCGAATTAAGGCTTCTCAAAAGTCTACCGGACTTAAAGATGCGGTACGTACGGCATATGGTAATTTAGACGGACATCCTTTTGTAGTTGCTGCGATGGATTTTGCTTTCGTTGGAGGATCCATGGGTTCCGTTATGGGAGAGAAGATTGCCCGAGCAATTGACAAAGCGATTGAATTGAAGGCGCCATTTATGATTATTAGTAAATCAGGTGGGGCTCGTATGATGGAGGCCGGTTTTTCCTTGATGCAAATGGCAAAGGTGTCCGGTAAATTGAGTCAATTAGCAGAGCACCAATTGCCTTACATTTCGTTTTTAACGGAC
>CAYLJB010000044.1:1662-3128 GCA_964383785.1 uncultured Fluviicola sp. | reverse complement strand
CTACTACTGGTGGAGTAACAGCTTCATTTGCCATGTTAGGAGATATCAACATTGCCGAACCAGAAGCATTGATCGGGTTTGCTGGTCCACGTGTGGTAAAAGAGACAATAGGCCGTGATTTGCCTGATGGTTTCCAAACATCAGAGTTTGTATTGGAGCATGGCTTCTTGGATTATATAGTAAATAGGACTGAATTGAAAAAAACGATAGGGCATTCATTGAAACTTTTTAGGTCATAAAAAGGTTCAAGCTAAATCGATTTTTTAATTTTTTTTCTCTGTTTTGTTCGGTGAGATGGAATAAATATTCATTTGCTACTGGTTTTTATTGCTTTTGAGAAACATAATCTAGAAAAAAACGTAAGTTCAATCTAGATTTTGTTTTCATAGTCTATGAGAAAAATACTACTTACACTTCTGTTGATTGCTGGCACTTCTATAGTATTTGCAGGTAATAAATCAGGCTCTATCAATTTACTGGATGTGAATGGTAAGAGAACAGGGTATTGGGTAGTTGACGACAACAATCAACCAGTCGACAAAAACCATCCTAATAAATCAAAAGAAGGAACTTACAAAAAGGGCCGAAAAGAGGGCGTTTGGATTCATTATTATGGTGATGGAAAAACACCTCGATTAATTGGCGAATATGCCGATAATCGTCCAGCCGGGGCTTATTTTCGTTTTAACGACAAAGGTGAGATGCAACAGGCAAGCTCTGTCCCAAGAAAAATCACCGAAAGTCAAAGTATAACAGCTTCAAACAAGGTGTTCACTTGTAAAATGAATTTCGATAATAAGGAAATTGTTGCCGGACAAGTTTATTTTTCAAAAAAGGTAGTGAAGCAAAATGCTGTTCAGTTCTGGTTGGAAAGATCGTTGGAAGCAATTGCCTCCGAATCCGAGGTGATTGATTTTACATGGTTGAATACAAATTACGATAAGCTTTATGCGAAGTATTTGGAGGTTCGGGTTCCAAAGATGTCAAGCAAAGAGATTGTGAAGAACGTTAAAATGGATAAAGTCCCAGTGACTGTATTCACAAAGGAGCAAGATCAAGCAAGAAGAAAAAACTATTTTTATCCGCCGGTTATTCGCACTCCTCGCGTTGCTCGTGGATTGATCTTCCAGCCAAATGGATTCAACAAATTGTATACGCCACGGGATGAGATCTGGATCGATGGTTATTTCAAACAAGGACAGCTTCAAGACGGGAAAGTTTTTATTTATGATAATGATGGTGTCTTGCTGAAAGTACGCGTTTATAAAAATGGTATCTATGATTCTGATGGTGTCTTGTAAGGCATTCAAATAAAAAAAAGAAGGAGCAGAAATGCTCCTTCTTTTTTTTTATGTTCGGTGATACTTCAGAATTTAATTTAGCACAGACTTGTTGGCTAGAGAAATTTGGCTATCTTTGCACCGTTATTCCAAGAGATGGGGTAATTACATAATAATCATTCAAGT
>CAYLJB010000044.1:1404-1652 GCA_964383785.1 uncultured Fluviicola sp. | reverse complement strand
CGGGCATCTGCTGGCGCAAAACACGGAGGTGCTGCAACAAACACAGGTTCTACGGAAGGACAAATTGCATTGTTCACTTACCGTATTTCTCACTTGACAGAGCATTTGAAAAAGAACCGTAAAGATTACGGAACACAACGTGCTTTGCAATTGTTGGTAGGTAAGCGTCGTAGCTTGTTGGATTACTTAAAGCGTAAGGATATTGAGAAATACCGTGCTTTGGTAAAAGAATTAGGTTTACGTCGTTA
>CAYLJB010000044.1:0-1394 GCA_964383785.1 uncultured Fluviicola sp. | reverse complement strand
GTCGTTAATTTGGTGGTCTGCTCGTCAGATATCAAAACGAAATAACTTATTAGAGGGGGCTTAGCGGATTATTCCGGTAGTCCCTTTTTTGTTTAAATCGTTCATGAAACGATTATGAATGGAACGTGATGCATCACGTTCATATTAAAATGTAAATAATAAATATGAATATAGGAATCAAAAAATCCATCATTACCGGCGGGAAAGAAATCTCGATTGAAACAGGTAAGTTGGCGAAACAAGCCGATGGATCCGTGGTGTTGCGCATGGGCGATACAATGCTCCTTGCGACAGTAGTTGCCGCACCCGAAGCTAAAGAAGGAGTGGACTTTCTTCCACTAACTGTTGACTATCGTGAAAAGTACGCTGCAGCGGGACGTTTTCCAGGTGGGTTCTTCCGTCGTGAAGCTCGTCCTTCTGAGAACGAGATCTTGATCATGCGTTTAGTTGACCGCGCTTTGCGCCCACTATTCCCAGATGATTACCATGCAGAAGTGCAGTTGATGATCCAGTTGTTGTCTTACGATGGAGTGAATAATCCAGATGCATTATGCGGTTTGGCTGCATCTGCAGCAATTGCTGTGTCTGATATCCCATTCAACGGTCCAATGTCTGAAGTGCGCATCGGTCGTGTAAACGGAGAATGGATCTTGAACCCAACTATGGCACAAATGGCCGAGTCGGATGTGGACATGATGATCGCTGGTACGGCGAAAGACGTGAACATGATCGAAGGTGAGTTCAAAGAAATCTCTGAACTGGAAATGGTTGAAGCGATCAAAATCGCTCATGCTGCAATTAAGGAGCAATGTCAATTCCAATTGGAACTAGCAGCAGAAATCCCAACTGCTAATCCAAAGCGTGAGTATTCTCATGAAGTACACAATGAAGAAGTGAAAGCTCGTGTGTATGAGTTGGCAATGGATAAGTGTAAAGACGTTGCCCGAATGGGATTAGCGAATAAAGCTAAACGTACTGAATTGTTCGAAGCGATCAAGGCAGAGGTGAAGGCTGCATATACGGAAGAGGAATTAGCTGAAGTAGGAGGGTTTATCTCTACGTATTTCTCTGAAGTGAAGAAGAAAGCAGTTCGTTGGGTTATGTTAAACGAAAGAAAGCGTTTGGATGGTCGTCAGTTTGACGAAATTCGTCCAATCTGGGCTGAAGTAGATTATTTGCCAATGGTTCATGGTTCAGCTGTGTTTACTCGTGGAGAAACACAATCGTTGACTACCTTGACTTTAGGTGGTAAAATGGATGAGCAGTTGATCGATGGCGTAACTTTCCATGGAACAGAAAAATTCTTATTGCATTACAACTTCCCTCCGTTCTCGACAGGTGAAGCTAAGCCATGAAGTGGAACTTCCCGTCGTGAGCTCGGTCACGGAAACTTG
>CAYLJB010000043.1:14018-21691 GCA_964383785.1 uncultured Fluviicola sp. | reverse complement strand
TTATTGAATTTTGGACACACGATTGGTCATGGGATCGAAGGGTATTTTTTGGAAAATGAAGCTCCGATTGCTCACGGACATGCGGTCGCGTTGGGAATTCTTACTGAGTCTTATTTATCTTTCAAAGCTGGTGGGTTGACTTCGGAAGAATTGTCGCGTATTATTTCTGCTGTTGTAACGAATTTCGCAGCAGTAAATATCGATGAGATCGCACGAAAACGCATTCTTGAATTGATGTATAATGATAAAAAAAACAGGGGAAATCGTATTCTGGGTGTTCTACTTCAAGGAATAGGTTCTGCAGTCTGGGATCAGGAATATCAAGAAATGGATGTTTTAGAAGCCCTAATGTTCTTAGAAGACTGCTATCAGGCTGAGTAAAAGACACTAATTTTTCTTCAATTGGATCAATTGTGATTTGATCTGTTCAAGTCGTTCGATCAATTCTTCCTTTGGCAGATTAGCTCCATTTGATTCTGTATTCCCGTCCTTTTGTTTCAATGCTTTTTTAGCACCATCGAGCGTATATCCTTCTAATTTAACGAGTTGATAAATCTTGTTAAAATTTTCGATGTCCTTTACAGTGAATAAACGGTTACCTTTTTTGTTCTTTTTGGGCTGAATAATCGCGAATTCTTTCTCCCAAAACCTTATTAATGAAGTGTTTACATCAAATATTGATGCTACTTCCCCGATAGAGTAGTACAGTTTTGTAAGTTTTATTCCGTCTAGTTTGCTCAAAATGAACGATTTTGATTCCGTGAAAATAATGATAATTTTGCACCCGTGAAATCAAAAGCGATGCTAAAAAGATACTTTTTTATTCTCCTAGTTGGTCTTTGTTCTACGGCTGGATGGTCTCAAACGCAACCTCCTGCACAACAAGCTCCTGCTGCAGATTCAATTGGAAAAGCTTCTACATTCGCTAATACTGATACCATCAACGAGACAGTTGAAGAAATCATTCAATTTGCCAAAAAGTTTTTAGGAACACCATACCATTACGCTGGATCATCCCCTTCAGGTTTTGACTGCTCCGGATTTATCTACTATGTAATGGGTAATTTTGGTTTGACATTATCTCGCTCATCTCCGGGGATGGCGGAGTTTGGTAAAACAGTGAAGCTTTCTGAGGTTCGTCCGGGCGACTTAATGTTTTTTAAGGGACGTAATGTCAATTCAAGTTCTGTAGGGCACGTAGCGATGGTGATAGAAGTAAAGGACGGTGTCATTAAATTCATCCATTCATCAACATCGCGTGGAGTAGTCATTGACACATTTAACTCCAGTAAATACTATATTCCACGTTTTATCAAAGCGAAACGACTGGATTACGGTGGAATTACAGGACAGTAATTCTTTTCTCGGGTCTGCTACAAATGTGCCAGATCAAATACAGTACGGTAATTCCTGACATTACGGCTCCGAATAAAAACACTCTGAATTGATTTTCGATGTTGTTTTCATAGAGTAGATTCGTAATCACAGCGCCAAAAAATATTCCAAATTCCAGGGCAATGAACATCGTACCGGCGCCGACTCCGCGTCGATGATCCGGAGAAAGGTCTGCTGTCCATGCAAATATAGTTGGTGACGATGCTCCAGTTGCAATTCCAAAGACGACTGATGCTCCCATGAAGTATGCTGGATTATCGGCTAAACCAATCATGACCATAGATAACGTCAGTAATAGCATTCCTACCAACAGCAGTCTTCTTCGTCCAAATTTATCGGATAGTTTACCTGTAAACAGGCGTACTGTGATGGTTGCCAAGACATACGTTATGAAAAAGGCTCCCTTGTTTGGAATATCGAGGTGTTCGGAAAGATCGGGTGACATGACAAAAATGATTCCAGAACACATCGCAGACAAGAACATGACGATTGCTACCGGAGCTACATGGGGTTCGATGATCTCGTCTTTTTTTACGCGCAATAACCGCCAATGAAAACGAACCGGGTTCAACAGGGTTTCCCTTACGGCAAACATAAGTCCGTAGGATATTAAGACCGTTAGTGCAGCAACCAAGAAGAGGCCATTCTGACCAACTTGATCTACAAAAACAGTTGAAAGTCCTTGACCAGTTCCAATTCCCAATGAAATAAAAGTTCCCCAAACCCCCATTCCTGAGCCACGTTTGTCATCTGGTAAAATATCAGTTACCAGAGCGGTAGCACCTGTAGGAAAAAAGCCAGTACTGAAACCGTGAAAAAAACGAAGTGTGAGCAGAAACCATACTGAAAAGGCGAAAGGGTAGAGTAAGCAAATGAGAAGCGAGAATACAACTCCGACTAAAAGAACCTTCTTACGACCAATGAAATCTGCTAATTTACCAGAGAAAGGTCTGGAAACTCCTGCTGAAATAGTGAACAAACCGATGATCCAGCCTTTAAGTTCAGCACCATCCAATTTGGTGATCACCGCGTTCATCTCTGGTAAAACCAAATTAAAGCTCATCGTGAAGAAGAACATCGAAAAGCAAATGGACCAGAAGTTTTTACTATACCCGAACAAAGTGGTGCAAAATTACGCATATTCCAAACGCCATCAATATTTGAAACATGTTTCGTCTATATTTGTTTTCAAGAAAAAATAAAAATGAAAGAAGCGACATTAGGAGCAGGTTGTTTTTGGTGCATAGAAGCCTGTTTTAAGGATATGAGAGGAATTGTTTCGGTGGTATCGGGATACGCTGGAGGTCAAGTGGAAAATCCTACATACAAATCAGTATGTGACGGGACTACCGGTCATGCAGAGGTTGCGAGAATCACTTTTGACCCGGAACTGATCTCATTCGAAGAATTATTGGAGGTATTTTGGTTCGTTCATGATCCTACGCAATTAAATCGGCAAGGTAATGATGTTGGAACGCAATATCGATCGGTGGTCTTTTATCATGACGAGGAACAACAGCAATTAGCTGAAGCATACAAAAAGCGACTAAATGATGAGCAAGTTTGGGATGATCCGATTGTAACAGAGATCGTTGAGATCAATAATTACTATCCAGCTGAAGATTACCATCAGGACTATTATGCGCTTAATCCGGGAAACGCCTATTGTCAGGCAATTGTTAGACCTAAAGTGGAGAAATTTCGCAAGGTCTTTGCAGATCGTTTGAAATAAAAAATCCCCGAATATTCGGGGATTTTTTTATAATTCTGTTGAGTTGGTTGCTTGCTCTTTTTTTACCTTATCCCAAGCTTCAAACTTGGTAAATTGTTCAGCCGTTAACACTCCTTTATACATAGAAATGCGAGCTTGATCATTGCTTTTAATGATCTCTGCTTTTTGATCTTCACTGAAATTAGCGTTTTTACGTACTCCGTCATTTTTCATGGCAATCCCCAAATTAATTTCGGAAATCTGTTGTGTTTGTTCACCGGATAACCCCAATTCTGTTGCCATTTCCTGAGTCAAGCGAGAAGCTCTTTCTTCAGGACTCACCACCTTTCTTACTTTAGTGTCTGAATTACGTGTTTTTGTAATTTCTTGTGCCATTGAAGCACCACTCATCAATAACGCCGAAGCAATAATTACATATTTCATTTTAAATGTGTTTTAAACGTTTAAAGGCATAATCATGCCGTTCTCTTCATAGTAGACTCCAAATTTTGGAATTAGTTGCGTATTATTGCTAAAGATAATGAAACAATTTCGAATTTTTCTGTTTCTTTTTCCGTTTATCCTTTTTGGGTGTAGGATGTTAAGTCCGCAGCACGGACGTGAAGTAGAATTGGTAATGGACAATCTTCAATTAACTGAACTGTCTGATTCATTCTGTAATCAAGTGTCATTGAGATCACTTTCGTTGTTTAATAATCACTTAAGTTCTTTGCCGGATAGTTTTGTGAAATTGCAGAATTTGGAGGTTTTGTATCTTGGTAAGAATAATTTCACTTCGATTCCCAAAGAGCTTTTTTCCCTCAAAAAATTACGTGTTTTGAGTATGTCTTTCAATCAGATAGATAGCATTCCTGAGGCGATAAAAAAAATGTCGAATTTGGAATTATTAATTCTAAGTAACAATCGATTAGTATATGTTTCGGATTCTATCGGAATGCTTCAAAATCTGTTTCATTTGAATCTCGAAAGAAATCAGTTGAACACCATTCCAGAAACGATTGGTAATTGTACACGCTTGCAACTTTTGAAATTGAGTTTTAACCAACTCGAAAGCGTACCCGATGAACTAGCTTCATGCATTCGATTACGAGAGTTGTATTTGTATAGAGCTGGTTCCTTTATTCGACTTCCAAACAGTTATTGTGGAATGCGCTTTTTGGAATATTTATACATCGATCCGTTGGTGGTTCTCCCTCTGTGTTGGCAAACGCAAAAGACCGATCGATTGATCATTCGAGGAAATGATCTGTGATCAATCTTTGTTTGCTCCAGTAATAGAATAACACAAAGTCATATGAAGCATGAGCAACCATCGAGAACCATAGGCCGTACCATTCGAATCCGTAGGACACGCCGATTATGAACACCAAAACAAGTAATCCGTATTTGCTTGTATCCCAATCTTTCGGATTCAGATATCCATGAATGGCTACAAAAAATACAGATCCAATCAACGGGTGAATCCAAAGTTGCAGTCCCGCACGAAATAAGAGTTCTTCTCCGAAACCTGCACAGAGCGAAAGAAACAGGATGTCGAATAGATTTAATTTCATGGATCGAACCAACTGGATCTGTTGACGAAAGCTTTTTTCGGCAGCTTGTGTGTTGGTTATAAGGATCATGAAAAGTCCGAAGAGCATTCCATAGAGTAAACCACCGATCAATTCACCAAGATCGACGTGTCGCAATTCCAAAAAATCAGTAATCTTCGGAAAACCCGCAATAATCCAACCTAAGGGTGCCATCAGAATTGTGATGCCACCAAGACCGTAAATTCGCCATTTGTTCATCTCAGCGCTCAAGTTAGTCTTCGGATTATTTCGTGGTGTTCTGGAAATTGTGACGCAAGTTGCTCAAAAGTAAATAGTTCGAAATCTCTAAAATCAAATCCCGGTGCTACAGCACAAGAAACAAGGGCATATCCTTCAGGGGAGTCAACAGATGAACCAAAGATAGATCCGGCTTCAACCAGATGAAATGGCTTTTGATCGGCATTTCCAACTGGCCCAAGTTTTGTTTGTTTGTAGGTGCCATTTTTCAATTCATGAACAGTTAATCCCGATCCTTCATGAAAATACCAAGCTTCATCGGAACGGATGCGGTGAAAACGCGAACAATTCGAACTTGTAAGTAAAAAATAGATACTCGTCATTAATTGACGATCAAGACCTGGGACATTTACATGTGAACGATAGGTTTCAGCATAGAATCCTCCTTCCGGATGGGGTAAAAGATTCAAGCTAGAAACGAGTTCTTCAATGCGCGAAAAGCTCATTCTATAATTGGTTTGGGTAAATCATCTTTCCGTTTGGTTTTTGGAAAGAAATAACGGAAATCAACGGTGAAATAACCGGCTGTTACTGGATTGTAAGCAATCAATTTGTTACCGGTATTTGATTGGTTTAATACAGCGACTCCGAAGAAAATTGGTTTAAAAGGAACTTTCGCTCCCAATCCCAAATAAAAGGTCCCGATCTTCTCTGTGCGGTATTCAAAACCAAATCCAGCATTGGCTGCAAAGTAAGTTCGATGGATGCGTCTACCTTCGATTGAGATTCGCTTACCTTCTTCAGGTAAAATAGAATCACGAACATCAGTAGGGTAGTGTGTGATGGAAAAACCAAAAGCGGCATTCATATACCATTGCTTGTCCATTTGAACATAAAACAATGCATTCACAGGAACGTCATAATTCACAAAGGCTAATCTTTGCGTTCGATTGATACTCGAATCAGGAATGATCACATTCACATCATAGTGTCGTCTTACTTGAGAAATACCGGTTTCAAGGGATATAGTTTTCGTTAAACCGATTCTTACGATTGCACCAAAGGTGTAACTCCATTTATTCCGGAAATTAACCTGCATCGTTTGGGTAGAATCAAAAAAGATTGTCTGTTTGGAACCGATAAAGTTATTTGGAATTACCGGTGATCCCACAATTCCGAAGTAGGAAGGAAAACGTTCTCGCTTTGGTTTAGATGTTTGCCCCCATAGCGCTGTTTGCACCGCCAGAACGATGAACACTACAAGAAGGATTTTCAAACATCTGATCATAATTCAATAAACGTTTTTGGTATTACTTGGGTTGGAACGCAATTGTCCGGTACTTATTGTTTCCAACTGGTCAAGTATTCAATAGGACGTCGTTGTCCTTTTGGCCAATCAATGGCAGGATAGCCTAAATAGAAGAATCCAATGCAGCGTTGCTCTTCAGTCAATTCCAGAAAGTGACGTACTTCCGGAGCATTCATTACTCCCGGCGTTGACCAAAAAGCTCCAATACCTTGGGCAGTTGCTGTTAAATGCATATTTTGAACGGCGCAAGCTACAGCTGCCAGATCATCTTGTTCGGAAATAGAAGTATTTGCTTCGCGGTGAAGTACCAAAGCGATGATTGCTGAGGCCATACGTGGCCGGGTCATCAATTTAGCCAACTTTGCATCGCTCTGCTTTTCTTTAGGAATGTTGTTTAAATAAGCACGACCAAGTGTTTCGGATAGATCGAGTAAGGCACTTTCCTGCAGCACAACAAAACGCCAGGGCTGGGTCAAACCGTGTGATGGAGCCCAAATTGCATTATTCAATAATAATTCGATCTGCTCTTTGTGTACTTTTCGGGAAGAATACTGTTCCGGATAGATGGTTCTTCTGTCTCGAATAATATCTGTGATTTCACTTAGATTGTAACGCATTTCGCCAAATTTATCACAAAGATAATCTCATTTGACAAAGAATGGGTTACTCGGGGAGAATTCAAATTAGCGCCCGTCACCTGTTCCTTCTTCAATTGCTTTTTTGATCGCAAAGAAGGTTTTATCAATCGTTTCGTATTGTCCATTCGGCAAGGGGCCTAATGCAGGGGCACCAACAATATGTCCGATGCGGTCAACAAGTACATAATATGGGAAGGTTGTCACCTGATAATCTTTCAAGATCGCATGAGACTGATTTACCAGAGCTCCTTTCCAAGGATATTTATTGATGAACTGATTTACCTCGTTCAAAGCTGTGCCATCATCTTTAACTATCATCAAAAACTCCACTTCATTTTGGTATTTATGAAAAAGTGGTATTAGGATTTCCAGTTGTTTACGAGCCTCTTCGGATCCTGCTGTGACAAAGAAGAGATATAAGTGTTTTCCGGCAAAAGTTTTTAATTCATGCGATTCTCCTTTTACTGAAACAGCAAAGTCTGGTGCTTTTCCTCCGGGAGTTAATTCTGTTAAACGTTTATACATGTTTTCTGCAACCAATCGGTTATCCGGAAACAGACATTTCTTTTGAAGTGAGTCAAGAACCGTAAGTATATTTGTTTGAGGATAATCTTTCTCGTAAAAACACTCTCCCATGATATTGATCATCATCAATTCGCGTAATTTCAAGTTGTTCTGCATGGTGTATTCAGTACCAAGTGCACGCATGATCAGGGTAGGACTTGATTTGAGCAAGGCCAGATAGACCTTATTATTCGTATTCATATTTACGCGGGGCATGAATTTTTCGTAGTAATGCTGGATGTACTCCATGTAGGCATCACTTTGAT
>CAYLJB010000043.1:0-14008 GCA_964383785.1 uncultured Fluviicola sp. | reverse complement strand
AAATCATATTTCTCGTATTGATTTCTACTACCTAAAAAACGCAAATCATCGATCTTTGCCAAAGTAAACTGCCTGTGATAATTGAAATATGCGTTCAAGGTATCAGCCTTATAATAGTTTTGAAGAATAATCTTAAAGGTGTCTAAGCGTTCAGCAAAGAATTGTTTGTCAGCGTTGTTTTTAGTGTAATACGTAGCGATGAATTGATCCGTCCATTGGTTGAACTGAAGCACTTTGTAATTGACGTCTGTAGAATCCAAATTGAATAGCGTTAACTCAATCAGGTTACCTGCAGGTCTGTATGGATCGTAAGGGTTTCTATCAGGAACAAAGATCTCGTAGGATTTTCCAGGTTCACAGATCAAGGTTCCTTTATTGTTCAAAGCAAGAACAGTCAATCTTTTGGTTTCATCCAAATAAAAGGAGCAGGTAAAGGTACTGTCTTCCAAAACAGTTGCTGTGGCAATTCTTTCCTGACGCATGGTCAAGTAATCCAATGTTTGAA
The DNA here is from genome assembly GCA_964383785.1 of uncultured Fluviicola sp. Lineage (GTDB taxonomy): Bacteria > Bacteroidota > Bacteroidia > Flavobacteriales_D > Crocinitomicaceae > Fluviicola. The sequence continues at coordinate 13,503 of CAYLJB010000043.1, read as the reverse complement.
AAACCTCAACGGTTTTTCCCACGTATGCTGGAGCGTATCCTTTGATCTGCGTGATTTCTTTCGCATTTACCGCACTAATGGTAAAAATGGCAATGAAAAAAAGGAGTATTGATCTCATGCTTTCTTAAACGAGTTGATGTACGTTTGTTACATACCTATCAATTTCCCCGCCACTTTTATGGATTTCCCGAATGATCGATGCATTGATCGCCATCAATTCTGGTGCTGGTAAAATGAAAATGGTCTCGATTTGTTGCATATCTCGATTCAACAGAGCGATCGGTTGTTCGTAATTGAAATCTTTGGCGTCACGCAATCCACGTAGAATATGAGTGCAGCCGTTTGCTTTGCAAAAGGTTACCGTTAAACCGGAAAATGTCTGAACCAATACACGAGGTTCTTTTTCAAACAGACTTTGGATATGTGCTAATCTTTTTTCCAATTCAAAATAAGGCGATTTGGAAGTGTTCACTCCAACGGCGATCACCACTTCGTCAAAAAGAGTTAATCCTCGTCGAACCACGTCTTCGTGTCCTTTTGTGAACGGATCGAATGATCCCGGAAAACATACCTTCGTTTTCATGGGCGTTTGTTTTGAAAGAAACTAAAATACACATTTCCGAAGTTTCGTGTATCTATGAAACCAGGAAGCATAGAAACATCTGTTTGTCTGCCGTGTTCAACGATCATCCAGCCATTTTCGCGTAATAGATCACGTTCCCAAACCAATTTTACTAACTGAGCATGGAATCCAACATCATAGGGCGGATCGGTAAAGATCAGATCGAAAGTTTGCTCCGTTTTCTCGAGGTAATTGCGTACATCGTTCTTACTGATCATCCAAGTGTCACCAATTTGCAACTCGTCTTTCAGTTTGTACATATACTTGATACAAACAGGATGTTTATCAACGGTAGTAACATATCCAGCTTCTCGAGAGAGAAATTCCAATGATATGTTACCTGTTCCACCACATAGATCCAATATATCCAGATCAAAAAGTGTTAGCCGATTTTCAAGCATATTGAATAAGCCCTCCTTCGCGTAATCGGTAGTAGGGCGGGATGGAAAGCTTTTTGGCGGACTAAATCGACGCGCTTTGAATAATCCACGAACTATACGCACAATGCTTGGAATTGAAGGTGAAACTGATGTTTGTAATGAAAGCGATGCCCTGAGAAAAATGCAATTCTTTTGAACAATTCGACCAATTCTCGACCTTTCTGAGCCTGTTTTTCGCTTGTTGCTGAAATGATGATTTCGTGCGTTCCTGTAAGCTCTACCTTTTGCAAGGTATTCAATACATGATAAGCAATGTCTTGAGGTTCTTGGAATTCTTGTACACTTGCGTGTGCAATTTGTCCGTTGTTTCGAACCATACACGAAAAATGATCCTCTTGAATAACAATCACCGTCTTTCCTCCAAAGGTTGATCCACTGTTCATGTAGCGCAAAATGTGTGACGTTTCGTGTTGGATCATGATTCTAGGAACTTTCGGGAAAAGTACTGTTTTAACCCAAAGCGGCATGTGATAAAGAACCACCATGTTCCATTCAGGTAAGCGATTATAATCTGTTTCACCTTTTGGAAGCTGGTCTGCTACAGTGAATTGAAGCAATTCTTCCGGATTACTTGCCGCAAAAAGCGAAGCTGGAACCATCGAAAAATAAGGCGAACTGTAGGAACACGTGAATTCATCGAAGCGGTCTAAGTCACCGATCTTTGTGATCAACTCCACCAAATTTTCTTTGTAAGCCACAGCGTTACGCTGCGTGCAAATAATTTCTGCTAATTGTTCGCATTGTTCTCCATTCAGCCTAAAAGCTGAAAATCGATTTTCCGTCAATTCAAGAATGAGCTGCACAGGCATGTTTTTAGCAAAGGTAATCATACTTTGAGTATAATCTAGATTCAAATTTAGTTCGAAGATTCCGGGAGCTCCTTGAAATGAACATCATTTTAATTGATAATTTTACTTTGATTTATTTGTTTTGACATTTTGAAAACCTGACTATGACAAGGCTCTATATTATTCTTATCATTTTTTGTTCGAACGTTGTTCGTTCACAATCTGGTTCAAATGATATTTCTTTTATTTCTCAACACACGAATTTGTTTGGCGATGGATCTGCCTTTGATGGTGAAGTCAAATCAATTGCCATACAGCCAGATGGAAAAGTAATACTTGGTGGAAGTTTTACTTCATACAATGGAGTCAGTCGCAATGGTTTGGTGCGGGTACATCCAGATGGCAGTATCGATACTGGTTTTGAGATATTTGGTGGTTTTAATAGTAATTCTGGTGGCATTTCAATTAATGACATAGCTGTTCAAAATGATGGTAAAATTATTGTTGGAGGTAGTTTTGATGTTTACAATGGAAACTTGTTAAATAACATTGCCAGACTAAACCCAGATGGCTCTTTGGATCAAAGTTTTTTAACTGGACTTGGATTTGGGCCGGATAATTATGGTCCCAGAGTAGTGAATACAATTTGTTTACAAACAGATGGGAAAATTATTGTTGGGGGCAATTTTATGGAATACAATGGCATACCTACTTTTAACATTGTGCGATTAAACCCAGATGGTATTGTCGACCAAAATTTTAGTTCGGGATCTGGTTTTGACGGCTATATCAATACCTTAAGTGTCAATACGGCTGGAAAAATAATTGTTGGGGGTGCCTTTTCTATTTACAATGGAAATTCCACAAATTGCGTTATACAGTTAAATGATGATGGGACAATCGATTCAGGGTTTAATATTGGTTTTGGTCCAGATGGCATCGTTAAAACCATAGCGATTCAGTCAAATGGAAGCTTATTAGTGGGTGGCGATTTTGCTAATTTCAATGGGACTAGCAGAAATAAAATTACCCGTTTGTCTCCTACAGGAACAAATGATCCATCATTTAACATAGGAAGTGGTATTAGTGGTATTTCTTTTCCAACTGTTAATCGAATAGTTATTCAACCAGATGGAATAATTGGAGTGGCAGGACAATTTTCCAATTATAACGGGACTTCGGCTAACTCGCTAGTTCTTATCAATCCGAATGGTTCTTTATATAGTGGTTTCAATGGCTTTAATGGAGTTAATGGAGAAATTCGAACTTGTGTAATTCAACCAGATGGAAAGTATTTGATTGGGGGCGCGTTTGATCTAGTCAATTCCATACCTTTTAATAAAAATTGTAGGCTAAATGTAAACGGGACATTAGATAAGACATTCAATCTTGGAATGGGTGTATGTGGACAAGGATTCACTTTCGTAAATGCATCTTGTGTCACAGATGATGGTAAAACAGTAATCGGAGGGCGATTCAGACGAGTTAATGGCAAGACGGCCTATAATATTTCTCGATTGAATTTTGACGGAACCACTGATACGACATTTATCACAGGTACAGGATTTAATGATCAGGTATATGTTGTTGTTCATCAACCTGATGGGAAGTATCTAGTTGGTGGAGTATTTACCAGTTTCAATGGAATAAATCGAAATGGGATTGCACGTTTGAATTCGAACGGGACATTAGATCTATCATTTAATCCAGGGAGTGGTGTATTTGGTACAAATGAACCAAGTGTTTATACAATTAAGGTTTTGCCTTCTGGAAAAATATTAGCTGGAGGAGATTTTACGAGTTATAATGGTAATGTCGCAAACAGAATTGTTCGCATCAACTCAAACGGAACGATTGATAACTCGTTTGTTTCGAACTCTGGTTTCAATGATGTGGTTTCGGATATCGTAGTTCAGCCGGATAACAAAGTAGTAGTAGGAGGTTCCTTTTCCGCTTATAATGGCATAAGCGCCAACAATTTAGTACGTTTAAATCCGGATGGCTCTCATGACCCAATTTTTAATGCCGGTTCTGGACTTGATGGAAGCTTGTTTTGTTTAGAAATTCAATCAGATGGGAAAATATTGGTAGGAGGTTTGTTCAATTATTATAATGGCGTGAATTTGAATAATTTAATTCGTTTGAATTCTGACGGATCTTTAGATCAATCTTTTATAAATGGACAAGGGTTTGATCATTACGTAAAAGACCTACTACTTTCTAACGAAGGGAGAATTGTCGTATGCGGAGCCTTTAGCCATTTTAATGGTTATTTTTCGCCGGGTTATGCCCGGCTTGATTCAACCGGAATTTTGGACTTATCATTCAGTAACTCAAGCGCACAAGGTATTGTTAATACGGCTTCCTTATTTGCTGATGGCCGCGTATTTATAGGTGGGGATTTTTTAACGATAGGCACTGATTCAAGAAATAAGATTGGTAGATTATTGGAGTGCGACTTAACTAATTATTCAATTACATCATGTCATTCATATACATGGCCTTTAAATGGGCAAACTTACACAACTAGTGGTAATTACCAAGATACCATATCGGTTTGGTATGGATGTGATTCAATTGTACATTTAGATTTGACAATCATTCCAGGCGAAATACCGAATATTGTCAATTTCTTTGCCGTGCCAAGTGATACCATTCAATGTTTGGGTGCGGTTCAATTAGAAATCTCGGGGAATGAAGATTTTTATTTAAGTATAAACGGATCGAATGAATTGCTACAAACAAGTGGTGAAGTAGTTTTTGATTCTCTTTGTCCGGGTATTCATCCGTTGTCAGTATATGATGCGTGTGATGATTCATTAAATACCTACTTTGTTGTACCAAGTAACGATAAACATTATTACAATAACACTTTTACTGATTCAATTCCCGTTGATTCTTTGGGTGTTCTCATTGAAAATTGTGCAATTGATTTTAATCAGATCGATACCATTTATATTGATACTTTTTGGCGTTTAAACAATCTTGTATTCGTTAATTGGAAGATCAGCGAGTTGAATTCTTCTTTGTTTGATACTATTTCATACACCATAAATAATAATGCTGGAGTTTATATGCTGCAATACAATTTGTTCTGTAATGCTGATTCAAATAGCAACTATTTAGCTGCAACACAAGCTATTTATGTCAGAGATTTGAATGCAGCAACGGATGAAGAATTTGAAAAACACATCTTTGTATATCCAAACCCGGTTCATTCCAGTTTTACAATAAGAATTCCTGATAACAACGGTCGTTTATTGATTTCTGATCTTTCAGGTAAAATTGTTTATGAAAGAACAATTAATAGTGGTGATAATATTTCTATTAATGCATTTTCAGAAGGGATTTATGTTTTGACAATAATAACAGAATCGTCAATTTATTCTGCAAAAATTTTGAAACAATGATCGGTACTCCTTTGAAATATGGCTGAAAAGAGCATAGAACAGCGTTTGGTTGACGGCATGCGGCATTTCTTTGGACATGATCCAAATGAAGAACAGGCGGAACTGATGGAAGAATTGGCTCACTTTACGTGTGGTGATGAAGATCCGGCATGTTTTGTTCTAAAAGGATATGCTGGTACCGGAAAGACGTCGATGCTTGGTGCGTACATCAAAACCATGCAGGCATTGAAAAGACGAACTGTTTTGATGGCTCCAACTGGTCGTGCTGCTAAAGTTTTGGCTCAGCGAGCTGGTACCTTGGCAACAACTATCCATAAGCGTATTTACTTTACAGCGACTGATCCCAATGGTTCTGTAAAAATGCAGCTTGCTCCGAATAAATCTTCGAACGTAATTTTCATCATTGATGAGGCATCTATGATTGCTGACTACTCGATGCAAAATGATGGAAGTGTAGGGCGTAACCTCTTGGAAGACATTTTCGAATATGTGTATTCTGGAAAGAATTGTAAACTGATCTTTTTAGGTGATGAAGGCCAGCTACCTCCTGTAGGCTCGAATGAGAGTCCTGCATTGAGTTCTACCTATCTTGATCACAATTTCTCGCGAATTCATGTATCAGTTTTTGGTTTATCTCAAGTAGTACGACAGGCTGCTCACTCGGGAATTCTTGAAAATGCTACGCGAATTCGTCAGGCGCAACGATTGGGTGATTTGCCGAAGATTGATTTGAAGCATTTTGAGGATGTGAAGCAAGTTCAAGGAGACGAATTGATCGAGAAGATCGATAGTGCCTATCAAAATTTTGGAACAGATGAGGTTATGATCGTTACCCGATCGAACAAGCGTGCAAATCTATATAATCAGCATATTCGAAATCGGATTCTTTACATGGAAGAAGAACTGTGTGGTGGGGACATTCTAATGGTTGTGAAAAACAACTATTATTGGCTTGATCCTTTAAGTGATGCTGGATTCATTGCAAATGGTGAATTGCTGCGTGTGCACCGAATCCGAAAGATTGAAGAAATGTATGGATCGCGCTATGCAAGATTGGAAGTTTCTTTGATCGATTACCCGCAAATGGATCGGTTTGAAGTATTAGCGTTCATGGAAACCTTGACTTTAGAATCCCCCAGTTTGGATCGCGGATTTTTGCGGACTTTGTTTTTTGAAATTGAAAAGGACTACATGCATGAGCGCAATAAGCAAAAGCGCTACAGTGAGATCATGAAGTCCCCATATTTCAATGCACTGCAAGTTAAATTTGCCTATGCTGTTACGTGTCACAAAGCTCAAGGAGGTCAGTGGTCGGCTGTTTTCGTAGATCATGGGTATTTAGAACCAGAACAGTTGGATGAATCATTTCTGAGATGGTTGTATACGGCTACGACTCGAGCAACGGAACAACTCTATTTTGTTGGTTTACAGGAGGATTTGATCGAAGGGGAATAGCTGGAGAAAAATACGAATTCGATAATTCGTATTTTAAATAATTTTCGAATTTTCGAATTCGCGTATTAACTAATTTTATAATTCGCAACTTTGCGAAGTTCAAAAGTTGAAACATTCGAAAATCAACGACGTAAATTTCCAACAATCTGAACCAACTCAAACCTACCTCGCTAGCAACTCCTGCCATTTAAACGATGTTGCACCGCAACTCACTCGCATTCCATCAAATGCTTTATTCATCTTGTCGATAACGACTTTGGCTTGTTCACGCGTTAGATATGTACCTGCTAAAACATTTAATTCCCCTTTTAATTGTTGAATAACCGCAGCAGTCCGCATCGCGCTTAAGTAATCATTTCCAGTCAATCCAAACTTCTGCATCGTACTCGCTATGCCTAGATCTGTTGGTTTCAAATTCGTACGTACTGGATCAGTAAATGTATTAACTTGAATCAAAACACCGCGGTTCAAATCAATTGCAACTCGGGTACTTCTTAATCGAATCATGGTGCTATCCATACGGTCAACCCGATAGGAATCCCATTCACTGCGATTATTAGCACGAACTGTTTGAACACCATTCCATTCGCCTACACCTTGACCTCGGCCGATTGCTTCTATCTTTATCTTCTTATCCAACAATGCTTCGAAGAACAAACGCACAGCAACGCTGTCCTTATCGTTTAGTAACTTGTTTGATACAGTCCATGAATTAGAAGCGAAAGCATCTGAAAGTTCTAGTTGTAAGCGGGCGTCAAATCCAGGTTTAGAATCGACTAAATTAACGTGCAGCATCACTTCATCTGCTTCGTTCGATAAGGGGCCGTTTGGAATAGCGATCAAACGCACCTCAAATGGAGTCTTCAATGTGTCTGCACGGAATGTAAATTCTTGTGTGTAAAGATCAAAAGTAGACGAATCTTGGAATGTGTATAATCCATCTTTCTCTGTGTAATTTGCCCAATTGGTACCCATCGCCAATTTGTACGAATCAAGGCGACGTTGGTAAACAGCCATTAGGTCAATAGCAGCTTGCTTTTCTTTCTCCAGATCTTTAATCAGTTTTTCATAATATTCGAATTCACCCATCAAGTCTACGATGGTTGTTTGTTTTTTACCACGTTTCTTTTTGTCTGAGTAAGTTTTGGGTTGGGCCTTATAATCAGAACCAGGGTTCTTTGCAGCGGCTTTACGCGCTTTCTTAACCGATCGTGGCGCCTTATTGCTAGTCGTTAAAGTACCTTGGGTAATATCAGAGTATCCTTTTTCGTTTTTCTGTATGCGCATTTCTACATCGTCTTTCTTCTCTTTTGCGTCATTGATCTGCCATTCGAATCCCTTTTTGCCGTAAATCTTTTCGTAGAGTTTTGCGATTTTGTCGTGTTCTAATTCATTGATAACTGATTGGAAAGTTTTTCCATCAGAAAAGGTGGAGTCTGGAGACAAGAAACGTGTTTCTCCCGATCCAAAAAGGTGATATGTAATTCCGTTACGTTCAATAACAACAGTTGTTTGCTTTTTACTGTTGTATCCCCACACATCGAAATGCAACTGAGTCATTTTATTTTCACCTACTGTCATGAAATCCAAGCTGGGCATCATAACTGGCTCCAAAATCGTCTTGTTGCGTTTTTCTTTCTCTTTAAGTTTGGCTTCATAGGGAAACAGACCAACTGCTTTGGGTAATCCTTTATTCCAGCGACCGTTCTCATCTTTTTCGCGTTCATTCAACAAGCCGGATGTTTCTGAACCATCTCCTGCAGCGATCAAGGCATTTTTAAACGTTTCAGCCTCTCCGCCTAGTGCCAAATAAATTTCTAAGCAACGTTGTTGCACATATTCCACTATTGCTCCATTCAAGGCATTGATTGTGCTCAATTGGTCTTCATCTGTAAGAAAGTTCATTGTGGCCAACATCGAAGCCTTATCTTCAAAACTCAAACTTGGATTCAAAAGATTGAACATCTTCTTGTGTGGTTTCGCCTCTCCGTTTTGAGATTTCAATGCGTTTGGTGGTAATTTAGACAGCAAGAGTGTCTCGAAACGGTTGTATTGCTCTTGATAACGCTCAAGATCTTTGTCTGATTGACGTGCAGCTAATAATACTTTATTCAATTCCCAAAGTGCCATTTTATTTGCTGCCTCTGCTATTATTCCTTTTGGACTCTTTCCGATCTCGGAGGTGCGAATAAATAAACTTTCCGGCGTGTTAATGATGATCTGCTCAATGGAATCGTAATTGATCTCCTTGTTCATGAAACGGATCATGGGACCTTTGTACTCGAAGTATCGACCAATACTGTTGTCGAGGATTGGACTTTTCTTTACTATGTGAAACAGGTAAGCGCGTTCTTCTGCGGTTAATTCAACGGTGCCTTGTGCAAAGATGCGAGAGGTACACAAGATAAAAAGCAACACAAGGTAGCTGTATTTCATGCGGATCAATTTATGGTTCAAATATCACAAAAAAAATGCAGGATATTTTGATCGTTACATGAACTGCAACAAAAAACCCGACTTGCACTTGCAAATCGGGTTTTCTGTATGGTTAAGGATCAATTATTCAACAACCAAACGTTGTGTTTTCATTCCTGAAGCTGTTTGTACGTTGATCACATACATACCAGCATTCAAATCGTTGATAGATACAGAAGATGTTCCAGCTTGAGCATCCAAGTTGCGAACAACTTTACCCTGCATATCCGTGATGCTGATTGTAGCTGTTTCTGTCAATCCGTTGATATTCAATACGTCTTTTGCTGGATTTGGGTAAACAGTTACACCTGTCAATTCTTCAGAAGAAATTGCCAAGAAAGTGTCTGGTTGAACAGAACTCAATACCAAACGCAATGCTTGTGGAGTTCCACCCAAGTTAATAACCAAATTTGTGTGGATGAACAACGGCATAGAATTGTTTGCCAAATCATAATACTCATATTGGTCGCGTACCATGGTGATGATTCCTAAGAATCCAGCATCTACATAAAGTGAATCGTGGATCTTGTAACGCAATACATTCGTAAACTGAGTTGTAGCATTCAAACGCAAGGTGCCTTGTCCGTCAACTGCTGTTTGAACTGTACCTGAGCACGGGAAATCTCCGAGTGTTGCACTTGCTGTACCTGCTACTGCATCAACAAGATTGTTTCCAAGAGCGTATGGGTAATTCATTAATAACTCATCGTCAGTGTCTAGGATCAAGTTTACAACTCCGAATGTTGGTTCTTCAAAGCTAAATCCTTGAGAATTGCGAGCAGAAGCTGTAGATGTCATGTACGAAGTAATGAATCCAGGGATAGCCATTGCTTTTGTAGAAGATGCGAAACTTGCTCCTTCTGGCGTAGCAGATGGATCTAATACTTCAATGGTTTTTGTAGCTCCGGCAACACCTTGGATCGCACTGTAGTCCCAAGTAACTCCAGAACCTGTAGTTCCAGCATAATCCGTTACAAAAGAGTCACATACGTACATCACTTGTGTTGAAGATAAGGCAGGCTCATTAGCTTGCGTAAATTGTGCCATTGCAGCACCGCTTAGTAGGATTGAGGCAAATAGTAATGTTTTTTTCATAGTTTAATTTTTGACGTTCAAACATACCGAATTTTCGATGAAGACCCAAACATCTTTGGACGAGTGGTCAATATCCAACGAAAAACGGTTTTGCTAAAGAATGAACTTTTTACTAAAAGGTTGGAATAGCATCTGAATTTTCACACAAAGTTTGACTGGGGTTAGATTTTGTTACTTTTGTTTTCCAACTAAATGCAAAGCATATGAACCAATTGTTTCGCAAGAAAACCGTACAAGATATTTTAAAAGCAACGGAGGCCGGGGCAGCTGATGGACATGATAGTCTTGGCAAACACCTAAAGGTACGCGACTTGGCGGCTTTCGGTATTGCAGCAATAATTGGTGCCGGAATTTTTTCTACGATTGGTGAGGCTTCAGCAAACGGCGGTCCTGCAGTGATCTTCTTGTTTTTGTTTACTGCAATTGCTTGTGGTTTTGCTGCATTTGCTTATGCAGAATTTGCATCAATGGTCCCTGTTGCTGGATCTGCTTATACCTATTCATACGTAGCATTTGGTGAGATAATTGCCTGGATCATAGGCTGGTCTTTGATCATGGAATACGCCATCGGAAACATTACGGTTGCTATCAGCTGGAGCGACTACTTTACTGGTATGCTCGAGGGACTGAATGTCCATTTACCTCAATGGATCCAAATGGATTTTCTAACTGCTAAAAATGGCTATCACGACGCGATGGCTTTAATGGCAGGTGGTAAATCGTTTGAGAATTTAGAGGCATCACTTCAGGCTGCCCACACAGCTTGGACCACAGCGCCAAATCTGTTTGGATTACATGTAGTTCTAGATATTCCTGCTTTATTCATCATTGTTCTGATTACCTGGCTTGTGTACCGCGGAATGAAGGAAAGTAGAAATGCTTCTAATGCTATGGTTGTAGTAAAATTGGCGATTATTTTATTGGTGATTGCCGTTGGAATATTTTACGTTGATACTGAAAACTGGAGCCCGTTCGCACCAAATGGAGTAGGAGGGATATTGAAAGGTGTTTCGGCAGTATTCTTTGCCTACATTGGCTTTGATGCGATTTCCACCACGGCGGAGGAATGTGAAAATCCGCAGCGAGATCTTCCTCGTGGGATGATGTGGGCCATCATCATTTGTACGGTATTATACATCATTATTGCTCTAGTGCTTACAGGTATGGTTTCTTATTCTGAATTAGGAGTAGGAGATCCATTGGCATATGTTTTTGAGAAATTGAATTTAAAATGGATGTCAGGTATCATTGCTGTTTCAGCTGTGGTTGCAATGGCCTCAGTACTTTTGGTTTTCCAAATGGGACAACCGCGTATCTGGATGTCTATGAGTCGCGATGGTCTGCTTCCAAAGAAGTTTTCCAAGGTGCACCCGAAATATAAGACACCCTCATTTTCTACGATCGTGGTAGGTTTTGTAGTTGCGATTCCGGCTTTGTTTATGAACCTGACAATGGTTACTGACTTGTGTAGTATCGGTACATTGTTCGCTTTTGTATTGGTTTGCGGCGGTGTATTGGTGTTGCAAAACAAGACGGATATTCCTCGTGGTAAGTTCAAGACTCCCTACATTAACGGAAAGTTTGTAATGCCGCTTTTGTTGGTTGTTTCTGTGGTGATCCTTTTTGGCGCCTACAAGCAAGAAACGATGGATTTCATTACAAATAAGCAAGAATTGAAGTCTAATGAAGATCTTTTACTTTCGCTTAATTCCAAGCAAACTGCTCGCTTAAAAGAGCGCGTTTTGACAGAAGATCAAAAGGGGTTTGAGGACGTAGGGAAAGATCTTGATACGTATTTTGCAGAAGTAGATGGAGAAATCATGAAGGCTGATGTCTTAGCGGTTGGATTGCCTGAAAAATCAGCGTACAATTCCGGATTTTCACATTTCGCTCACAAGATCCCGACGTGGATCTTCTTGTTGTTCACCATTTTCATTACGATTGTAACGATCCGCAAGAATTTATCGTTGATACCGCTTCTTGGATTACTTTCTTGTTTGTACATGATGAGTCAAGTGGAATTGCGAAATTGGATCGCTTTCGTGATTTGGCTAGGGATTGGGTTGGTGATCTATTTTGCTTACAGTCGTCGCCATTCAAAACTGAATCCTAAAAGCGAAATTGAGGGTTGAAGGTACACTGAATAGCTTGGGAAATTAGTGGTTTTGTCGTGAATCCTAATTTTTGTTGCATTCCTATTTTTTCAATTCTCCATTTTCCGTTATAAATGTATCTTTGCATCCCATTAAATGAGTCAATATCATGTTTGAAAATCTTACCGACAAGTTCGAACGCGCGTTCAAAGTATTAAAAGGTCAAGGTCAAATTACCGAGATCAACGTAGCTGAAACTTTGAAAGAAGTGCGCCGTGCACTTTTGGATGCCGACGTAAACTTCAAAACTGCAAAGGATTTTACGACCCGTGTCAAAGACAAGGCAATGGGGCAGAATGTATTGACTGCCATCTCTCCAGGTCAATTGATGGTGAAGATCTGCCACGAAGAGTTGGTAGAGTTGATGGGTGGAAATGAATCCGAGATCAACATTCAGGGTAATCCCGGAATTGTATTGATGTCTGGTTTGCAAGGTTCGGGTAAAACCACCTTCTCTGGTAAATTGGCATCGTTCCTTAAAACGAAAAAGAATAAGAAACCTTTATTGGTGGCGTGTGACGTTTATCGTCCTGCTGCGATCGATCAGTTGCATGTATTGGGAGAGCAGCTTGGCATTGAGGTTTTCTCGAATAAAGATGAGAAAGATCCAGTTAAGATTGCAACGGAGGCTGTAAACTACGCGCGCAGCAAGGGTTTTAACGTAGTGATCGTCGATACTGCTGGTCGTTTGGCTGTAGATGAGGCTATGATGGATGAGATCGAGCGCGTTAAAAAAGCTTTGAATCCATCTGAGACCCTGTTTGTAGTGGATTCCATGACCGGACAGGATGCTGTGAATACAGCGAAAGCATTCAACGATCGTATCGATTTCGACGGAGTTGTTCTGACTAAATTGGATGGTGATACCCGAGGTGGTGCTGCGTTGACGATCAAATCAGTTGTTGACAAACCGATCAAGTTCGTTGGTACTGGTGAAAAAATGGATGCTTTGGATGTTTTCTATCCGAAGCGTATGGCGGACCGTATCCTTGGAATGGGAGACGTTGTATCCTTAGTAGAACGTGCGCAGGAGCAATTCAATGAAGAAGAAGCGCGCAAGTTGCA
>CAYLJB010000042.1:0-23002 GCA_964383785.1 uncultured Fluviicola sp. | reverse complement strand
ACTTGTGACACGTATAAACGAAAGCAGGAGGGAAGTTTGCCGGAGTAAAACTAATGTTTACATGGCGGAAAGTTTTCTTGATGTGAGTTTTGGCATTCAAAGAATATTGAAATTGAATATATAGGCCACGTTCACCCATTACGCGGTGCGACTCTTTCAAGATCGTATCCTTTAATTCATCCGGAAAATTAGCCAACGGAAGAGAAGACATGACGATATCAGCTTCTTTCAAACCTAACTTATGTAAATACTCTCCAATTTTTTCAGCAGAATCGTGGATGAGATGTACACGCGAATCGTGAAACTCTTTGCGCAATAAAGCAATGAATTCATCGTTCAATTCAAAAACCAACAGGACGCCATCCGGTCTCAAATTCTCCAAGATCTTCCGTGTAAAAACACCCGTTCCCGGACCCAACTCAACAATTACTTTAGCTTTTGCAAAGTCAATAGGATCCAGCATTTTTTTAGCTAAATAGCGAGAACTGGGAACCATGGAACCCACCATTTTCTTTTCTTTCCAGAAACTCTTTAAAAACGATCTTTTTGCAGACATATTAGGCGTCTTTCAGTGCTAATTTACCGTTATTGACAATTCCAAAAACATAACCCTTCAAGGATTTACCAACAACAGGTGAGTTTTTTGCCTGAATAGCTATATCCGCTATATCAAAATTCCAAGTTTTATCCGGATCAAAAATGGTCATATCTGCCTCCGCACCAACTGCAATAGGCTGGTCATCCAATGAAAGCAATTTTCTACCGTTCTCTGTCAATGCTTTGATCACAGCAGCACAATCAAACTCCGGAGCTTGACGCAATTCTGCGAAAACTGACTGCAAGGTACTATTGCCAAAATTCGCGTGATCAAATTCCACATCAGTTTCTTCCGTATCATTGGGACGGTGGTCGCTAACAATACTGTCAATTGTACCATCCAAGACTCCTTTCCACAAGGCTTGACGATCCGACTCGCTGCGTAACGGAGGCATTAACTTGAAGTTGACATCAAAATCGAGAACTGCCGTTTCATTATAAACCAAGTGCTGGGCATGGACATCAGCTGTCACCTGTAGCCCTTTCGCTTTAGCCGCTGCGATCAGGCGAACAGACTCAGCTGTAGAAACACCCGTCACATGTAAAATTCCTCCTGTATACTCCAACAAACGCAAGTTGCGCTCCAACTGGATGATCTCCGCAATCGCCGGATCAGCTTTCAAACCCGTCTTGGTAGACGCTTCACCTTCATTCACCATTCCCTTTCCAGAAATCGATTTGTCTCTGGAAAATCCAACAACTACGCCGTTAAAATTCTTGGCATACAACAAAGCACGGTACATGATTCCCCCGGAAACCGTTTTCAGGTCATCGGAAAACATGCGAACGCCCGATTGGAACATGTCGTACATTTCCGCTAGATGTTCTCCTTCGTTCTTTTGGGTAATACAACCCATCGGATGTAAGCGAACAGCATTGTTTTCAGCACGACGTAACACATATTCCACTGCAGTTTTGTTATCGATCACCGGTTTCGTTGTTGGCAAGATCGCCACATGTGTAAAGCCTCCGAAAGCCGCTGCATCCAATCCAGAAGCAATTGTTGATTTATGTTCTTCTCCCGGATCGCAGAAATGTGCTTTCAGATCCACCCAACCCTGAGAAACACATAAATGTTCACTTGCAAGCGTTGTTGCTTCTTCATCAACAATCTCTTTCTCAAAGGCAGTGATCACCCCATCAACGATCAACATGTCACCTGTTTGGTTATTCCATTCAGATCGAGGATCCATCACCTTAACCTGCTTCAACAGCAATTTCATGTGTTACTAGTTTATTGTTTTACAAATATTACGATAATCATCTCTGTTAACAGAAACAGTATGGCTATCACCACACACCATTTCCAAAGTGTATCCGGTTCTTCCAACTGCAAAAACGATCCACTGGACCAATCTGCAGCCGAAACAGACTTTTCTACACGCAATCCCGCACTTTCAAACTCTTGTTGTACCGCCGATAATTCGCGTTGGCCAATCTTCGATTCTAAACGAGAGTAATTCAAGGCCAATAAGCCCAAATTTTTACCTGACTTCAGGATGGAAAAAATACCGGCTTGTAAACCACGAACCGCATCCAATCCTTGCAAGGAAATATAACTGGATTCATTCTTTTCAAAAACACGCGGAACAAATTCGGTTGTTCCTTTACGCAGCGTAAGTGGTGATTCTCCTATCGGTAACTCCAACAGGGGGTAATATCCGCTTGATCCAAGAGTCAAGGCATAAGGAGCATTGCGCTGACTCAATTCAGCCGTTCTTAGAAGTAAAGTCGAGAATAACTGATTGGCCGTGAACGTACTGAAATCTGAAGACAGGGAAGTGGTGAGCAAATAAGCTGAATAAGTTCCTGAGCCACGCACAAAGAATCCTGACTTATTCTGGTAAGCGATCAATGAAACAAACCGCGAATCACTTGAAGAACGCAATGAATACGCTTTTGCAACTGCAGGCAAACGGATGTCCTCGGGCTTTTTCTCGAAAACACCCTCGAAAAACGGATCTTGAATGGTAATTTGTTTTACGGTTGTTCCTTTATCCGTGGTCGCTCCCAAAGAAGGCATTTCCAGAGATTTCAAAAAGGCATTCCAAGAACCAAATCCTACAGATGAACCGGGCAAAAGCAGGAGGGAACCTCCGCTCTTAGCATACTCGATTAGCATTTTAGACAAACCTGTATTGATCTGATTCACGCCATTCAAAACTACCAGGTCGGCCGTCTTCAAATCCACAGTTTGCATCTGATTCTGTGCCTTTTCCTTGATGCGATAATACGGATCTAACTCATAAACCAACTTCACATTCGGAACAGCATCTTCTCCCTGCACCAGCAAGATTTCGCTGTTTTCCCGAACATGATAATTCGCATAATACGCATCATCAAAGTGCATTTGTTTATCCGCTACGTTTACAGTTACCGGAACATTTCCAACTTGTGAATTAAACAAACTGACTTCAACTGTATCAGAGCCTTTGGCCGGAATGGAGGAGAACACATCGCGATTTAGACTTCCAACACGTAAATTGACATTGATCTCCTTGATCGCTTCATTTCCTTCATTGCGTATCAAGGCATACAACACTTGTTTTTCTCCCTTCTTATGAACCGGAGCATCGAACCAAACAGAGTCTACCGCAACATTCTGAGGAGCTTTTGGAGATAATTGAACCGGGTAAATCCGCGTATCAAGTTTAAACTTAGAGTTTAACTTGCCAAATGTTAAATCTTGAAAATCAGAAAGGTAAACCAATTTAGAAAAACGAACATCACTTCCATTTTTTTGACTTTCTTCCATCCATTGATTCCACCACTGGCAAACATCATTGGCACTGCGCACAAACGGGGAATAGGTGATTTTATCCAATTTCTCCAGACACTGCACACGTGTGAGCAATTGTTTTTCCTCACCACTCAGGTCATTCGTCATGAGAATGAAGCGCGTGTTTCTGGAAGATTCTTCAATGATAGTCCGAGCGATTTCTCGACTTTGTGATAACAATTCACCTTGAGATCCAATTTGCGACATCGAAAAGGAATTATCCAAGTAAAGCGCAATAACGGAAGGAGATTGTTCCTTTTGATCATCACCAGAAAAGTAAGGTTGAGCAAAAGCAAACACAAAAAAGGTAAAGGCAAATGCTCGAGCCGAAAAGATCAGCCAGCGTTTCAGTTTTCGTACACTACGTTGCTCTTGCTCAATCGATTTCAGGAAAGATAAGCTTGAGAAATAGACTGTTTTATAACGCTTGAAATGAAAAAGGTGAATCAGAAGCGGAATGATTAACACCGCAAGGGCAAACAAAAATTGAGGATACACCCACTTCATGCTGCTAAATTAATGATTTGAGCATTTTTTTAAGGCCTCAAAAACGGCTATTTATGAACACTTTTTGAAAGTTTTCAGTGTTCAGACCGACTTAGAAACGCTCGAAGACACCTAATCCAAATAAGGCATAATCGTATTTACATGGATCCGCAGGATCACATTGGTCCAGAAAAGTATGAATTTCTTCCAAGGACTTCCAATCGTTTTGCGATCTGGTTAAAAGCCCTAGTTTTCGCGCTACATTTCCAGTATGTACGTCTAATGGTATGCGTAACTCGCTCATTGGAATCTGTTTCCATAAACCGAAATCAACGCCGGAGGTATTGGGTCTTACCATCCATCTCAAGAACATATTGAGGCGCTTTGCACTGGATCCTTTTGTAGGGTTTGCAAGGTGTTTTTGAGTTCTTTGTGGAAAGGGATCCTGAGTAAAAACACTTCTAAAATGAACAATGCGCTTGAAGGCATTCGGTTCTGGATCTGAAATTAAAAAGGCTCCTTCCAAACTACCAAATTGTTGGTAAATCCTTTGCAACGCAACGAAAAATGCATTGAGATCCTCTCCATTAAACGTACGGTGTACGAAAGTAAGCGGTCTCTCGCTGTAGGACTTGATGAAATTATATGGCTCATTTTCCATGATCTCCAACATTCGCTCACCACTTTTGATGATCGAAGTGCGATTACCCCACGCTATAGAGGCAATCAAGAAAGCCATGATCTCAATATCTTCTTTTTTACTAAATCGATGGGGGAGTTGGATCGGATCAGATTCTAAAAATTTTGGATTTTCATAACGCAAAGCACGTTCATCCAAAAAAGCCTTAAGATCAGCCAGTTCCACAACTTAGATCAGTTTTCCATCAGCCATCACTATCGAGCGATCTGCCATTTTTGCCAATTCCTGATTATGGGTAACGATCACAAAGGTCTGACCAAATTCCTCACGTAGTTGGAAGAACAATTCGTGCAATTCCGCTGCATTTTTCGAGTCCAAGTTACCGGAAGGCTCATCTGCGAAAATGATCTGAGGTTGATTCATCAAAGCTCTAGCAACTGCCACACGCTGTTGTTCACCACCAGACAAAGCAGCAGGTTGATGCGCCATGCGATCTTTCAGTCCTAAACGCTCCAATAAAAAGCATGCTCTGTTTTGCACTTCAGACTTTGATTTACCACCGATCAGAGCAGGCATCAAAACGTTTTCGATAGCCGTGAACTCAGGTAATAATTGATGAAATTGAAAAACGAAACCGATTTGCGTATTTCGGAATTCCGCTAAACCATTGGAGGTTAGTGTAAACGGATTGATATCATTCAAAAGAACTGTTCCATTATCCGGACTATCCAAGGTCCCCAACAACTGTAGCAAAGTAGTCTTTCCAGCTCCTGATGACCCCACAATGGAAACTACTTCACCTTGTTGGATCACCAGATCGATTCCTTTAAGAACCTGCAATTGTCCGTACGATTTTGTCAGTCCTTTTGCAATCAGCATCACTTATCCAATTTCAGGGAATGCCCTAGTTTATCCACCTTTGTTTGCAGGTATTTTTCATTGTGCACATTGCGTCCAACTTCAATCGCCACATTTTCTACGATCTCCATTCCATATCCGATCAAACCAGATCTTTTACGCGGGTTGTTCGACATCAAGCGAATTTTCTTCACTCCAAGATCATGTAAGATCTGGGCACCAATACCGTATTCACGTTGATCTCCTTGGAAACCTAATTTCTGATTTGCTTCAACTGTGTCGTAACCTTCTTCTTGTAATTTGTATGCACGTAATTTATTCAAGAGACCAATTCCTCGACCTTCTTGATTCAGGTACAAAATAACTCCTTTTCCTTCTTGTTCAATTTTGCGCATTGCGAATTCCAGTTGTGGTCCGCAATCGCATCTGCATGAACCAAAAATATCACCCGTCATGCATGAAGAGTGAACACGAACCAAAACTGGTTCATTCAAGTCCCAGGTGCCTTTCACGAGCGCCAAATGTTCTTGTCCTGTTGAATTTACCGTGTAGGCTACCAAATCAAAATCACCAACGCGGGTTGGCATATCTACTTTTACTTGTCGTGTAATAAGGGACTCATGTTTCATTCTATAAGCAATTAAATCTGCTATAGAAACAATCTTTAAGTCAAAACGTTCTGCAATTTGAAATAATTCTGGTAAACGCGACATGGTTCCGTCCTCATTCAAAATCTCGCAGATCACTCCTGCAGGTTCAAAACCGGCCAAACGCGATAGATCTGTAGCCGCTTCTGTATGTCCGGCACGACGCAAAACACCTTCCTTACGCGCACGTAGAGGGAAAATATGCCCCGGTTTTCCTAATTCTTCCGGTTTCGTATCTGGGTTTACCAATGCTAATACTGTCTTGGAACGATCACTTGCAGATATTCCAGTTGTGCATCCATGTCCGATCAAATCAATCGAAACCGTGAAGGGCGTTTCGTAAGTAGCTGAATTGGTTTGCACCATCATTTCCAGTCCAAGCTCATCGCAACGTTCTTCAACCAGTGGTGCACAAATTAATCCACGTCCATGTGTCGCCATGAAATTGATGACTTCAGGAGTAGCATTTCTGGCAGCAGTTAAAAAATCACCTTCATTCTCACGTCAACGACAATGATCACTTTTCCTGCCTGAATATCTGCAATGGCTTCTTCAATGGTATTCAACTTCGACATCCTGTTTACTTAGAGTTACAAATTTAACCCTAATCAGCCGATAAATGTTTAGATAGCCCCAATCTTTTTAAAAGGAAAGCGCATTTCATTCGGATCACCTCTAAAATTGCATACCCATACCGACATATAATCCGAAACTGGGCGTACATAATAGATTTGCTTCGGGAAATCGTTTGAGTTATTGACGAATATCAAAGTGTCACTGAAACAATTGGAACAACGAAATTTCATTTTCTTTTTAGCAGTTTTGATCTGATAGATCAGTTCGTTTCCTTCAAAAAACAATTTAACATGCTCGAATTCCTTATTGCCGGAGTCATCCCAAATTGTCAAGGCTTCAAGATGATCGTTGTTTTGTTTCCACTCTTCGGTAATTAAAAATCCATCATATGAAGTCTTCCATTTACCCAATAACCATTTAGGTAAACGATCTTGCTGATTTGAACATGAGCTAAAAATTAGGAAACACGCGACGATAGCAATAAATGAATAAGCAGTTTGTTTTGTTTGTTCCATGTGTAGTTAAGTTCAACATAACGCCGTCCATTGGACGCTAAGGAATTGAAACTACTACTATTTTGAAAAAACTCTACACAAATTTCGACGAAATCATAAGAATTTTCTGCCAATAGAATATTTTCTCGGCTTGTACCGCCCAATGCATTGTTGGCCAAAGGAGTAGTTGCACAAGGTAATCCACTAGCCATTGCCTCCAATAACTTATTTTGTAACCCAGTACCGATAAACATGGGAGCCACAAAGATCTTAGAACGTTGATAACTCGATCGAATATCATCCACCCATCCGCTTACTTCCACAAATTCATTAGCGAGTTCCTTCACGCGTTGTGTCGGACTAGCACCGGACAGCAATAAATTTACTTTGATTCCGCGTTGATGAAGAGCAGGCAAGAGGTCTTCAGCCAAAAAAATCGCTGCTTCAATATTTGGTGGATAACTAAAATTTCCAGTAAAAACAATGTCTTTATCCTTCTGAAGATCTAATGATTCAAAAAAAGACTCATCCACACCGTTCGGAACGATTTGAACTTGATCTTTCTTGGGATGAAGCAAATAATTCCTGTCTTGTATCGATATGATCGTTTTAAACTCGAAATAATCAAACACACTGCGCTCATAACGAGCTAATCTCTTGCTCTCATTGCGATAAAACCATTTTTTATACCAAGGCTCTTTTACGATTCGGCGTTCCATACCCTTACTTAAGGTATCCATGTAGTCAATCGTTTTAGGGCAATAGTGGTAATGCTTAACATATTCAGCAACACGAACAAGTTGACAATAAATATGGTCCGGTTGGATCTCGGTCAATAACTTACGGACACTTTGTGCATGTTTCCAACGGTAGAAGTACTGAACCTGAAAAGGTTTCTGCGAAAAGATTGAACGCAAAAGCTCCACAAAAAGTCCTGACTTCGTTAATTTCAGCAAATGGATCGACTGACAAAGTGGCTCCACGCGATCCAATGCAGATCTTTCAGGTTGTTCTTCTACACAACAGATCAAGGTGATAGAAAAATGAAGCGAAAGGTCTTTCAGTTGATGGTAAGCACGCAATTTGTCCCCTTTTTCCAATGGATAAGGAAATCTGGATAAAATAACTACTAATGAGGGTTTATTCGACAAAGCGCTTTGCAATTAGTGCATTTACAACCTCAAAGCTATGGTAATTCTGAATGTATGCTCTTCCTTTTCGGCTTAATTCTTCACGGAGTGCTGTTGATTCTGAGAGATCTTTAATGTGCGAAACAAACTCCTTCACAGAATCAGCGATAAGCACGCCGGAATCCTGAACCGAAAGACCTTGCGCACCAATTTTAGTTGTAACGCATGGAACTCCGGCAGCTAAAGCTTCCAATAATTTGATCCGCACACCGCTTCCGGAAAAGATCGGGGCCACCATAAATCCGGCATGCTGCATGAAATCCACCACATCCGGAACACGACCACAGTTCTGAACTAAAGGGGACAACTGTAATTTATCCGCCTTGCTGCCAGCAATCTTTAATTGCGGCAAATTCCTATTTGTTTCCCAAATTTCTTCTGTCAAGTAACGCACTGCATCCAAATTAGGTAACCAATCCATCGAACCAAGAAAAAATGCCGTTTTTACTGTAAGGTCAGGTTCTGTATCCACTTTCGGAACCACGACAGGAATCGTGTAAATCGGAGTCTTGACACCCATTTCAAGAAATGTTCGGTGATCATCATCGGTCATAGACCAAATCTCATCTACTCCTGATAAAATGCATTTTTCCTCGCGACCTAAACTTGAAGCCAATTGTCTAAGAAATTGTTTCTTCAAGCCTTTACGCTGTTCCTGCGCCAATCCTCTCCAAATTTCATGCTCCACATTGTGCGTGCGCATTACAGACCTTAACTGCTTTGGTAGACTCCAATCAGTAAGACAAGCACCTGCGAACAAGCCATCGAAAAGCACCCAATCGAAATCTTCTTTGGTTAACGTTGATAATGCGGCTTTTACTTCTTCGTTGCGAAAACGTTCCAGATTGTAGTTCTTTTTGCGCAAAAAGGAAGAAAATGCCCCAAATATCCGAACCTTTGTATCTAAATGAACTACCTTATAAGAATCAAAATAGGCAGAAAGTTCTTGTTGAGATTCATCTGTCCAGGGATGCTTGTGCGTTGCCAGAAATAGTCCCGTCATGGTTGCACCAGAGTCTTTCAAACTGCGAATCAACTGCATCATAGCGAAACAACCGCCATCTTGCAAAGGAAAGGGAACTTTTGGTGCTACGTAAAGAATCTTCATCGTATTCTACCAAATGAAAGGATCAAACGCCACAATTTGGGATCTCCAACTTTCAAGTCATTCGCTGCAGCCATCATTAAAATGAATGCGATGGGCGCTAATACTACGGTTGGCATCCACATTCCCCAAAAAGGTGAAAGTGTATTCGTCTTTGCTAAATTCTCACCAATTGAGAACAAAACGAAATAGATCATGAACAACAAGGCAGCAATTACTACTGGTGCACCAAATCCTCCTTTTCGGACGATAGCTCCCAATGGAGCACCAACGAAGAATAAGATAATTATGGTGGCCGATAGAGCGATCTTTCTGTGAAACTCGATCAAATACTTAGTGGTTTTTTCCCGCAAAACATCCGTGTTTACTCGCTGTCCCTCAAGATTTTGCTTCATGTTTCGCAAGGAAACCAAGGCCGTATTGATTGCTTCGATTCGTTCTTGTTTGGTAAATGAATCCAAAGTAAGGGTGCGATTGGGAATAGCCTGTAGATTTTCGATTACCGGATTCTTCGGATTGGCACTTGTAAGTGCGTAGGTATTACTCATAAAAAATGGACGCTCATTCTTACGCTGAATTCGAAAATTCTTGAACGATTCATCTGCTTCTTTCTGAGTAGCGATCATAGCATCTTCTAACTGAAAAACATTGAGCATTTCGTATTCGTCCTTGAAAAGATCTTCATCCGATCGATTCAAGTTGAAGCCCATCAAATCCATTTTATACGTCGCGTACTCAAAAGTGGTGAAACGAGCCGGACGAAAATCTCCTCCACCGTTGAAAGCCTTGCCATCCGGTTGAAATAGGGGAGCCTGAGCGTTCAACTCTTCGTAGATCTTACCTCCTTTTAACTTGAACAACAAGTAATCGCCTCGTTGACTTTTAAAAATGGTTCCAGAATCCGCTTTTACCGTTTTTAGAATATGTGGTTCCGTGTAATCATGGATCGTGATTCCTGAAAAGTCCTGGTCATTTCCATTCTCAACTTTGATCGCATAGCCATCAATTTCTTTAGAATATGAACCGGGGGTGAGCAACATAGACACTTTCGTCTCCTGAATATCAAAGATCAATGAGTGCCATTTCAAATTGGCCACAGGTATGACATAATTCGAAAAATAAAATGTTGCCAATGCGATGAAAAACACCACATAAATAAGTGGCCGCATGATGCGCAACAGGCTTAAACCAGAAGATTTCAGTGCTGTGAGTTCGTTGTTCTCAGCCAAATTCCCGAAAGTCATAATCGAACTCAAAAGAATGGCAAGCGGCAAGGCGAGTGGAATAAGAGAAGCTGAAACGTAGAACATGAGTTCCGAGATTACGCCTACGGTAAGACCTTTTCCCATCAGATCGTCAATGTATTTCCAAGTAAACTGCATTATCAGCATAAACATGGAAATAGCAAAGGTCACCACGAAGGGTCCCCAAAACGATTTGATACTAAAAAGCGAGAGTTTTTTCAAAACGCGACGAATCTTTTTCAAAGATAGCAAACGGTTTGGAAAGCGGGAAATTGTGCGTTTAGAAAAGGAAATTGGTTAATAGAAACTGGAGAAGTGAAAATGGAAAAGGAATGAAAAATTAAAGCCTTCGTAAAATCAACTTTTCATCTGCAGTCATTTGAAATGAATAAGCAATAGTTCCATTCTTCATGACAAAGTATATCCTATTGTTGGCAGAATCAATGTGAAAATTCAAAATTCCATAAGCTCCCGAATACCGGTCATGTTGCTCAACTTGCAACACATGTTTATAGCGATCTTCTAAAAATGTAAGCTCCATCGAATAATCCTCAGCTGGATTGGCTTCACCCGGATTCATTCGTACAAAGACATGTTCCGTAGAATCTTTATCTGAGAGAAAAGTGGAAGGCACAGCCGCATCCAAGACCCATTTTCCTTCTAACGCATCCAAAACAGCTGCAACACCTGCTTTTCGATAAGTATAAACAATTGAAAAAGAAGCACTTTCCAATCCTTCATGTAGATAATGATAGGAACTGATCACCAGTTGATCTTGGGTTGAACTACGTATTTCATACATTTCTCTTTGAATTAACCTTTTTGGTTTACCAGTAAACAACTTGAGGTAGCTCGTATTCAACAATTTATCGTATTCTACATGATAGGAATAATGATGAATCGGATAATAAAAACGCTGTGTTGAATCTGGTTGAATCAAAATCGAGTCGGCGGTAATCTTGATCTTTTTAGGATGTTGCAACTGAGAGTTAAAACCTTTTGGGTCTGAGTAAAAATAGGAATCGTCAAAAAATTCAACCCGGTCCAAGGTCCATTCACCGATGAGCAAGGAATCCATGTGAAATTTGATCGTATCGTCATTTTTACTTCCCTTTTGAGC
This sequence comes from uncultured Fluviicola sp., assembly GCA_964383785.1. Classification (GTDB taxonomy): domain Bacteria; phylum Bacteroidota; class Bacteroidia; order Flavobacteriales_D; family Crocinitomicaceae; genus Fluviicola. Next base: position 11,266 of record CAYLJB010000042.1, on the reverse strand, counting down.
AAACAGGAAAGGAGTAAAGAGTAGGAAAGACAGCAGCAATTTCATTTTTCAAGAACGATTTCAATACAATTTGTTACGTAATCAAATGTATGATTAAAGCTCGAAGTAGAAGTAGAAGCTGAAAAGGTAAAATGAAATACTGAAACTTCAGCTGACGGATGAACTCGGGACCTCCCAAAACAATTCAAAAAAAAAGAGGAAGACTATGCTTCCTCTTTTTAGTAGCGAGACCGAGAGTTGAACTCGGGACCTCAGGGTTATGAATCCTGCGCTCTAACCAACTGAGCTATCTCGCCATATATAAGCTTGGTTAGTGCTTATTGCGGGTGCAAAGTTAGACACTTTTTTAAATTATCCAAGACTACGAACGGTCTTCTTCGTACAAAAGTTTTGTAGATTTCTTTAGCGTTCTGAAAATCAAGGAAATTAACAAGGCTCCAACTGTCCAATAAACATAATTCATGGATGTCGGCCATTCTTCTGTAATAAAGTATTCGCGTAAGTAAGCTACGAAAATGAAGCCCAACATGGTTGCTGTAATTCCAGAATACTCGCGACGCATGATTGTTTTCATCGAGAAAGGAATGTCACCTTTTTTGTAATTTTTAAAGCTAGGGAAGAAGGCAGGAACTCCATTTGACCAATCAACATAAGCATTTCCAAATTTTCGCTCCAAAAAGCGCTCTTCCGCAAACATGATGCGCTCGTAGTAGATCCAGAACATGAGACTTACCACAATAAAAAACCAAATATTGAATGTGAATGCCACAATACCGATCCACATAAAGTAATTCCCTAAATAGAGTGGGTGACGAACAGTAGAGTAGATCCCTTTTGTATTCAAGGCGTCAGCAACTTGCTCATCACGGTTTCGTCCGGACGTATTTTTATTACTTGTACCAATGGCTATCGCACGAATAACTTGCCCGATAAACGACAACCCGATTGCTACCCCTGTAAAAATACAATACAGATCCTCGTCATCCACGATTTCGGTTACATCTGTAAAATAAATAACCGGAATAGCCATTAAAAATAAGATCACCGGGATCTGTCCACGGTAGCGGAACAATTTATTCCCATTTTTTTCAAACGAATGTACTAATGCCATGAAAAGAAATATGTATATTTCGAAAAATGAATATTCCGCGAAGTTAACATTATTAAAACTACTATGACAAAAAAAGAGAAATTCGAGCTGGAGTATGTCTTGAAAACATCTCCGAAAGTATTGGAGAAGTTGATCTCTACACCAGATGGCTTGAGTGAGTGGTTCGCGGACGATGTGATGGTAAGAGATGACCTCTATACCTTTCACTGGGACGGGAGCGATGAACAAGCTAGATTATTAGGAAAGAACTACGGAGATCATATCAAATGGCAATGGTTGTATGACGAAGAAGATGAATTAGACACCTTCTTTGAAATGCGTTATACAATTGATCCTATGACAAAAGCCGTGATCTTTCGAATAACTGACTTTGCAGAACCAGAAGAACGCGATGAGATCGTACGCCTTTGGGAAACACAAATAACGAATTTAAGACGCGTCATCGGCGCATAAAAAAAGCGGGAAAATAATCCCGCTTTTTTCTTTTAATATCCTTGCAGTTTCTGCTGAATGAATTCCGCCAACTCTTTGAGAGTCGCCGAGGAAAAATCAAATTGCAAACCTGCTTCCTTGTAAATCTCAGGAATTGATCGGGTATAACCCAGAGCTAAGGCCTTTTTGTATTGATCGATCGACTTTACAGCATCCTTTTCGAAATTCTTCCAAACACCAATCGCACCCAGTTGAGCAATTCCATACTCAATGTAGTAGAAAGGAACCTCAAACAAATGCAATTGACGTTGCCAGCTGCTTTGTTTTACATACTCGAAATCGGAGTAGTCCATCATTCCGGTTCCAAATCGCTCACCCAATGATAGCCATTCAGCTGTTCGCTCTGCAATCGTGTGTTTCGGATTCGTATAGATCCAATGTTGGAATGCATCAATCATTGCAATCCATGGCAAAATTTTAATTATACCTTCTAATTGCTCGCGTTGCGCACGCTTCAGATCATCGGCATCCGCATAGAATGTATCCCACAGATCCATGGTCAACAATTCCATCGACATCGAAGCCAACTCGGCTACTTCAGATGGCAAAGACTTAAATCCGGTTAATTCCAGATCGCGACTTAAAAACGAATGAACAGCGTGACCTCCTTCATGGACCATGGTCACCAAATCACGTTGTGCTCCGGCAGCATTCATGAAAATGAAAGGAATTCCACTTTCGTAAAGCGGATAATTGTATCCTCCCGGTGCCTTTCCTGGTTTGGAATCCAGATCCAAATAACCGTCTTTGCGCATTGTTGTGAGACATGAAGCAAAATAAGGATCCAATTTTTGGAACATTTGAATGGTTCCTTCTATCAATTGTTCACCATTTTCAAAGGGTTTTAAAGCTGGTTTTCCCTTTGGATCCACCTCTAAATCCCAAGGTCGCAACTTTTCTTTCCCTAATTCTTTGGCTTGTTTTTGCTGCAATTGACGAACCAATGGAACAATATGCTCTGCTACGGCATCGTGGAATTGCAAACAGTCCTCAATGCTATAATCGAAACGACCCAAAGCCTTGAACTTATAATCACGGTAATCAGAACAGTCAGCATTCAATGCTATTTGATGACGCAACTGGACTAACTTATTGAAAAGCTCGTCCAATTTTTCGCGATCCTGTGCACGGCGTTCAGCAATTAATGTGAAAACCTCCTGTCGAACCGTTTCATTTGTATCCTTCAAGAAATTGGCAGCCTGAGGCATCGTGAGTTCCTTTCCATTGTAAGTGATCATTTGTTGCCCAGTGATACCTCCGTATTCCTGACTCAACGAATTCAATTCTGTTTCCAGAGGAATGTTCTCTTCCCGATACAATTCTTGAGCAATGCGCGCACTTCTAAAGTAGATCGCATAGGCAGCATCCTTTTCCAAATCACTGCACCAAGGTTGTGACAACATTTTTCGGTTCAAGGAATCTTCAAAAGGAGCAAGGTTTGGTTGGATTTCCGTAACAAAGAACTGATAAGACTTTTTATAATCTTCGTTGGTTGTATCGATTGTCATCCGGATATAGCGCCATGCCATGTTTTCTTCCAACACTGCCTCCAATTCGCTTTTGTCCTTCAGCCAAGCCTGAAAATCGGTTGCATTCTGAATGGATCGATCAGAAAGTTCTTGAAGGTATTTTTCAACGCTCTCCCAAGAGCTGCAATCAAAAGATTGATCTACATATTTTCTCATAGGTAACAATATAAAAAAAGGTCGCCAAATGACGACCTTTAATTTGTGCTAATATTATTATTTTCCGCGGCTCGCACCCGTCTTTGGAGCGGCAACTTTTTTCGCTGCTGTTGCTTTAGGAGCTGATTTCTCTGCAGCTTTCTTAGGAGCCGCAGCTTTTTTCACTGGTGCTTTCTCTTTCACAGCTTTTTCAGTCTTTTCTGCTTTTTCAGCTTTCGGTTTAGCTTCTTTTTTAGCAGCTGCTTTCTCGGCTTTCGGAGCCTCTTCTTCCAATATCAATTCGCCTGCTTTGTGCAACAAATTATACCATTGGAACAATTTCTTGATATCAGAAGGGTATACACGATCCTGATCAAAATTTGGCAAGATCTCCAACAAATAAGCGTGCATTTTCTTTGCGTCTTCTTTGTGAGAAATCGTAGCTCCACCATTCTCTTTTTTAAAGATATCCGTGAAGATCTCTCTTAGCGGCTTATCGTCATCATATGTGTAGATTGAAATATCATCCAACGCTGAAATTCTGTCCGTTGCATATGCTGGAACGCGTTTTTTGTCTTCAATCGACTCTACGATGATCGTGTTTTTACCTTGGGCGATAACTTTGTACAACCCTGGTTTTCCTGAAATGGCGATAATACCTGCTAGATTCATTCTTACAATTAAAAATTCAGGCCAAAAATAAGGCTTTTTTTAAATTCAATCTATTTCTTCAAAATTTTGATGGTTATAGGACCTTGTACCGTATTGATACGGGCAAAATAAGTTCCTGAAGATACATCATCAAAGACATAAACAAATGCATCTTTTTGCTGGATCGTTACCGCTTGTCCCAAGGTATTGGTCAATGTCACGTCCAAGATCTGGATATCAGACAGAATGATGAATGTTCCATCCGTTGGATTTGGGTAAACAGAAACTTGATAATCTTGCTCAGTGATACTTGCTCCAAAATTGATGACGTTTGACGAAACGGAACAACCACCCGGACTGGTGGCAACAACATAGAAAGACGATGTAGTCCCAACCAATATAGTTAAGCTATCATTCGTTTCTCCGGGAATTGCTACGCCATTTTCATACCACTGAAGTCCAGAGTAATCACCACAGATCAATTGATTTCCAACAACTGTTACAACCGGAGTAGGAGGAATATCACCCGCCACAACGCTTAAGGTATCCGTGTAGCTTTTACAACCGTATTGATCAAATGCAATTGCTGAAAGATCTGTGCTTGCATTTAAAAATGTAAATGTTGACGTATCACTATTCGACCACCAAGCATTTTCAATTGTGACCGGAGCAACAATGCTAAATGTATCGCTTGAACAGAACGGAGTAACACCATCAATCGTTGCAGTGTAATTACTAGAAAGCAACAAGTTCAATGCGTGAATCTTTCCATAACCATACGCGTAATTTGGAACCGTCCCTGTAAACGCATCTGTAAACGCGGTTGATTGCATGGCATTCATGAAATGCTGATAGGTACCTTTACCACATTTTTCGAGATACAGTGCAGCAATTCCTGCTACTACCGGAGAAGCCATAGAAGTTCCGCCGTTTCGAACGTGCATTAAATCATCACTCTTTGTTCCATTCCATCCCGGATCATTCAAGATCCAAAATGGACCGGCACTAAGAGAAACGTCACCACTTGCTGAAATATCCGGTTTCACCACTCCGTGTCGGTTTGGACCTTTAGAAGAGTTTGGACTCAATTGATTCACAACGGAGGTGTAAGAAGGAGCCGGTAAATATTGATTCCCATTTCCATCAATGTGCCCCACACGACCGCGAATATTTCCAACAGAGACTATTTTTTCAGAACAATTCCATGAGGATACAATTGTTTGCAAAGTATCTGGCATATGGTAATACTGTATAGGAGGGTAGGTAGCAAAAGTTGGAACAGTCGTTTGCATGTTATTCAAAGCGATCGCAGTACTTCCTGTCCACCCATCATAATTTCCTGAACCAACGGTCTTCAGAGCATATAGATAATTCGTTGAATCAACTGCCGAAAAATAGATCTCCATGTGGAAGTTATTCCCAACAATCTCTGGATAAAGCTCGATAGTTGCAATGCGGTTAGAGCCATTCCATAAGGTGTCATAGACCGCCGTTCCGGCACTTGTTGTAGCTAATCGGTAAACGGTTTCAGCCCGTTCCTCGTAAGTACCGCCTGGCAAGTTTGCTGCTAAAGCATAATTCCAAGTAGCATCAGCCAAATCAGTCCACAAATCCATATAAATCGTATTGGCACCTAATTGACTTCCAGGATTATTCAGCATCCAAACAAACGAAGTATCAGCATCCACATCACCATGAACATGATATTTCCCCCAAGCTCCTGAATTTCCAGCCGCACAAACTACAATTCGTCCTGGTTGCTCATCCAACAATGTCTCCATCAATTCGGCTGCAGGATCATTTCCATCATGACTGCCCAAGTACGAGCCCAAGGACAAATTAACTACAGCAGGTAAGCCCAATTCATCGGCTTTACTAAAGATAAAATCAACAGCATCTGCAATGGTTAAGGTCCAGTTTTGCAAATTGAAATCAGTTTCAACAAAAATGATCTTTGAGTCTGGAGCCATTCCTGTTTCTCTTCCAGTTGCCGATCCATCTGACGATCCAACACCACTTACAGAAGTACCGTGACCACTGGATTCCTCATTACTGGTACAAATATCGTTGTCAATGTCTGCAGCAGTCCAAACTTGACCATATCCGTAAGCTGCCGGAGTACGCACGGCATCAAAAGGAAGCGTGTGATCCCAGTAATAAAGTACACGTGTTTTTCCGAGAGCATCTTGAAAATCAGGATGGTTATGATCCAATCCTTGATCTACATAACCGATGATCACATCTCTGCCGGTAAATGGTGTTTGCAAACCTCCCAAACCTTGATGAACAGGTTTTACGTGGTGTTTTACTAAAGTTGTATCGTTTAAAGCAACTGGTGGTGCAAATTCAAAATAAAAGGATTCAATTATCCCGTTCTTTTGCGCATTTGCGATCCAAGAAGGGGTAGTTTGAACGTAAACCCATTGGGGAGTCACCTGTTTTACTAAACATCTTTTATCCGAAAGCAATCGTTGTAAAACACCATTACTATTCTTTATGGCAAAAGCTGTAGATTGATCCGGAGATTCAGCCAAAAATTTCTTGAATCTAAAATTATCCGATTGTGCAAATGTGCCAGACGATAGGAAAATTGCTAATAGCAGTAGAATTCTCATTTTCATTGTTCAACCATTTAAAATCTGTACTCTCCGTTAAACACGTAAAACAGCAAATAATTAAAAAAGACAACTTTTTATTGGCTCAAATTACGATATTTGTTTGACTTCAAAAAAAGCAAAACAAAAATAACCCTAATAATTCCGTATGAAAAAAAGATTTATCACCTTATCCATGGCCTTGTCTTTTGGCGTAATGAACTTCTTCTATGCTCAAGACAATTCAGAGATTCTGAACTGGTATAATGGAAAAGGTCCGGGGATGAACACAGAAAAGGCCTACAAAACTTTGAAGAAAAGAAAATCTTCTACAGTTATTGTAGCAGTTATTGACTCTGGGATCGATATCGAGCACAAAGATTTACAAGGAAAGATCTGGACAAATACCGGCGAAATTCCAAACAATGGAATTGACGACGACAACAACGGTTACATCGATGATATTCACGGATGGAACTTTTTGGGAAGCCCAGGTCAAAACCAAAACCACGCACGTTTAGAAAAAACTCGTATCTACGCAGATCTTCGTGTTCGCTTCGAAGGTAAAGCAGAAAGCGATATCACTGAAGCTGATAAAGCTGATTTTCAATTGTATAAAAAATTGGACAGCGAAATCAACGGAGACGTAGAAAAATACAAGGCATATTTACAGAACATTGAGCAATTCAAAATGATGTTGCCAATGATCAAAGCTTCTTTGGAGCAAAAACTTGGAAAAGACTTCACTGTTGAGGATGCTAAGAAAATGAAAGCAACCAACGAGCAGGAAGAAGAAATGAAGAATTTGGCGATCCAAATTGCTTCCGGAGAGTTGAGTGTAGAAGCATTGGAAGAAGGCGTACAGCAATTGACTTCGATGGTAGAATACCATTTGAATCCTGATTACAATGACCGCCAGTTCATCGGTGACGATCCACACGACTTCAATGACGTGAAATACGGAAACAATGACGTAGAAGGTCCAGATGCATTGCACGGAACTCACGTGGGAGGTATCATTGGAGCTGTTCGTGGTAATGGTTTAGGTGGAGACGGAGTTGCTGAAAACGTATTGTTAATGTCAGTACGTGCCGTTCCGGATGGAGATGAGCAAGATAAGGACATCGCTTTGGCAATTCGTTACGCTGTTGATAACGGTGCATCAGTAATTAACATGTCTTTCGGTAAAGCATATTCCATGCATCAAAAAGAAGTTTATGAAGCACTGATGTATGCTGATTCTAAAGGTGTTTTGTTGATCCATGCTGCCGGAAATGATAATGAAAATGTTGATGTGAATGACAATTTCCCAACATCTTCTTACACTTTCCAAACGAAAAAATTGGATCATTACTTAACAATTGGTGCATCTACACGTAATGCTAAAAAATTGGCTGCTGATTTCTCTAACTACGGTAAAACGAAAGTAGATGTATTTGCTCCTGGTTATGAGATCTACAACACTGTTCCTCAATCGGAATACAAGAAATTGCAAGGAACATCGATGGCTGCACCAATGGTTGCCGGAGTTGCTGCAATGTTGAAATCATATTTCCCAACATTAACGATGGCGCAGATCAAAGACATTATCTTGAAGTCAGCAAAATCATACGCAACTACAAAAACTCCAAAACCAGGATCTGAAGAAATGGTGAATTTCGGAGATCTATCTGTAACCGGAGCTGTTGTAGATGTTGCCGCTGCAGTTAAAATGTGCATGGCATTAGAAAAGAAAAAATAATCTTTTGAATATTTAGAGAAAGTACCGTTTTTTGGCGGTACTTTTTTTTTGCTTTAAATTTTAATTATGAAAACAATTATCGTCCTGAGCCTAGGCCTGATCGTTTTAAGTTTCAACCAAAAAACGTCACCTGAGGACACCTTGAACACTTTCATGGATGCTTGGCATGAAGCTGCTGCGAAGGCAGACGCGAAAGTTTACTTTGACGCCATGTCCGACGATTTTATATTTCTCGGCACAGATCCAAAAGAGCGCTGGGACAAAAAGGCCTTTCACGATTTTTGTAAACCGTATTTTGATCAGGGAAAAGGATGGGACTTCAAACGGATCGAACGACACTGGGATTTTTCAGATAATGGAAAGATTGCTTGGTTTGATGAACGCATCGATACCTGGATGAAAGATTGTCGTGGAAGTGGGGTGCTAGAAAAAAAAGGCGGGAAGTGGTATTTAAAGCAATACAATTTAGCTGTACTCATTGAAAATGAAAAAGTACAATCCTTCATTGAACTGAGAAACAACAAATAGCATCGGCAAGATCAATTAATTAGTATATTGTTCTACTAAATAATCATTTATGCGCTACTACTTATCGCTTACCATTTTTGGTATTGGAATTCATGGTTGGGCTCAACAAATTTCACCTTCGGTCACGGCAACAAGTGGCAATACGCTTCAAAATGGATCTGTTGCACTAGATTTCACCATTGGCGAGCCTATCACAAATAGTTTTCAGAATGGTCCAGTTTTACTAACTCAGGGATTTCATCAACCGGTCATTTCATTAGCAGATATTTCAGAATGGGAAGAGGCAAATATCCAGCTGTTTCCGAATCCATCAACGAATGAAGTTAGTTTGCAAATTCCTGTAAATAGTTATCAGCAACTCTTCATTTTCGATGAACAGGGAAAACTTGTATATGAAAACGACTATTTGAAAGAAATCAATGTCTTAGATGTCCGAAGCTGGGCTACCGGAAAATACAATTTGGTGCTCATTGGAACAGAGACCAAACAACTATCATTTATAAAACTAGATGCAGAACTATGAATAAAATATTATTAAGCGTTGCGGCATTTCTTGTGGTACTGCAACTTAATGCTCAAGCTCCACAAGGAATCAACTATCAAGCAGTTGTGCGAAACACTTCCGGATCTGTACTGCCCAACACCAATGTGGGGATGAAAGTTTCAATCAGACAGAACTCACCAACCGGAACCATCGTTTATTCGGAATCGTTCACGCCCACAACGAGTGCAATTGGATTGGTAAACTTTGTCATTGGTCAAGGGAATGTCCTTTCTGGAACATTTTCCTCCATTAACTGGGGAAGCGGAACCTATTTCTGTGAGATCGCAGTAGATGTAACTGGAGGGACAACATATACAACACTTGGCGCACAACAGTTCATGAGCGTGCCATATGCATTGTATGCTGCAACGAGCGGAAACGCTGCTTCGACACCAACATTAGATGCTTCTTATGATGGAACGGGTTCTGGACAGGGTAGAACAATTACTGCAGATTCAGGTCCTGTTCAAATTAATGGATCAGGTTCGAATACAGCTGCATTGGGTGTTGCATTTACCGGAACTGGAAATTCGATCAACGCATCCAATACAAACGCTGCAAATACGTTTTCCACGATCCAAGCAACAACAAATAGTTCAACTACAAACAATTCAGCTGTTTTTGGTCAAAGTACCGGAGGTGCGCGTGCTGTAACAGGGGAAGTCACTTCAACTTCCACTGCGGATGTCGCTGTGCGAGGAAATAACTTGCGAACAACGGGAGGAATCGGTGTTGAAGGAGTTGGGTACAACGGAGTATCCGGTCAAACGAATTACCGCGATGGCTTCGGAGTTTATGGAGAAAACTTTGACCTAACGGGACCTTTAACCGCAAACTCAGTTGGAGTGGGAGGAGTTGGATACGTCGGAGTAATCGGTCAATCCATTGATCCGGTGAATGGAGGAGGAATTGCCTCTTTGGACAATATCATTGCATTGGGAGATTTGACCGTATCAGGTACAAAAAACTTCCGTATCGACCACCCGTTGGATCCAAGCAACAAATATTTGAATCACTTTTCGATCGAATCAAATGAGGTGTTGAACATTTATCGCGGGACAGTTGCTTTTGATGCCAATGGGGAGGCAATTGTTCAATTACCGGAATGGTTTGATGCGGTCAATAAGAATCCATCTTATCAATTGACGCCGATTGGCGCCTACGCTCCATTATTCATCAAAGAGAAATTAAAAGACGGCAGATTTGTTATTGGTGGCGGAGCTGAAGGAATGGAAGTTTCATGGGCAGTTTATGCAGAACGAAACGACCCGTATTTGCAACAGCATCCGGATGCAAGACAGGTTGAGGAGTTGAAAGGAGCTCGTGAGCAAGGGAAGTATTTGCGCCCGGATTTGTATGATCAAGCTCCGGAGAAAGGGATCATTCAACCGATAAATCATTGATTTTCAGAATCGTTGCAATATTGCAATATTGCCATATGGCAAAAAGGCAAAATCGCCAAATTACCGGCAATTTTCAACAATTAGACAAACAAAAAGGGCATTCAAATGAATGCCCTTTTTGTTGAATATCAAATCAGATTTACTTCTTTTTATTCTTCATCTGCTCTTGCTGTTGGCGCTGCATATCTTCCAAACGTTGCATGAACCCTGACTTCTTTTTAGGATTCTTTGCTTTCTCAGATGATTTCACACGCATCGCAGCCATTTTCTCCTTCAACTTAGCCTCATCTACGAAGAAACGTTTAATCGCAAACATCAATAAGATCGTCATCAACGTCGAGATGAAGTAGTAATAACTCAAACCAGCCGAGTAATTGTTAAAGAAGAAGATTGTGGTACTGAACAATTTGTTACTGTTGAAGCATTTGTTGCGGAAGATGGAACAAATATTGAATCATTATATGATCGTATTGTTGGTAGATATACTAACAAACCAATTCTTCATCCAGAAACAAAAGAAGTAATTGTTGAAAAAGAT
>CAYLJB010000041.1:9397-23038 GCA_964383785.1 uncultured Fluviicola sp. | reverse complement strand
GTGCACTGGAATCTGTGGTTGATTATTTCGTGGTGAATGTTTCTTCTCCAAATACACCAAACTTACGTGCACTGCAAGATAAAGAACCGTTAAAGGAATTGTTGCGTGTTTTAATGGATGAACGAGAAGCTGTTGGTTCTAGTAAGCCAATCTTTTTAAAGATCGCTCCAGATTTGACGGATGAACAATTGGATGATATCATTGAAATTGTTAATGATACTCGGATAGCTGGTGTAATTGCGACGAACACTACTATTTCTCGGGAGAAGTTAAAAGAATCAAATTCACGTATCGAAGAAATAGGGGCGGGTGGATTAAGTGGAAAACCGCTGACTCATCGATCGACCGAAGTGATTCGTTATTTGCATACAAAATCAAATGGCGCATTCCCTATTATCGGCGTGGGTGGGGTTCACTCTGAAAACGACGCTATTGAAAAAATTGAAGCCGGTGCATCAATGATTCAGCTCTATACAGGCTTTATTTATGAAGGACCAAAATTGGTGAAACGCATTAATAAAGCTATTTTAGCACATAGAAAGAAAGCGCATGTCAACTAGAATTTATCTTACGGAATGTCCGAGAGATGCTATGCAAGGCATCAAGGAGTGGATACCAACAGAACTAAAGATCAACTATTTAAATGATTTGTTAGCTTGTGGGTTTGATACCTTGGATTTCGGCTCTTTCGTTTCACCAAAAGCGATCCCCCAAATGCAGGATACAGCTCATGTTTTGGAAGGCCTGAAGGAAAGTGAGACAAAATTGTTGGCAATTGTAGCAAACGAAAGGGGGGCTGAAGATGCCTCTTATTTTGAACGTATACGCTTTTTAGGATACCCGTTTTCTATTTCAGAGACCTTTCAATTGAGAAATACGAATGCCACATTGGACGAGTCGTTGAAACGGGTGGATGCGATCAATCAGATCTGTTTGAAAACAAATAAAGAATTGGTTCTTTATTTATCGATGGGATTTGGAAATCCTTACGGAGATTCATGGTCGTCTGAACTAGTCGCTGAATGGGCAGATCGCTTGAATAGAGAATTTAAAGTTGCGCGATTGTCCTTATCTGATACGATAGGGGCGGCCACACCTGACATTGTGTATGACGTATTTAAAAATGTGGTTGGGTCTTTCCCTGATTTAACGATAAGTGCCCATTTACATGCAATTCGTGAGCAAGCTGCTGGATTAACCGAAGCGGCATTCAATGGCGGATGCAGGTATTTTGAAGGTGCAATTAAAGGATATGGTGGATGTCCGATGGCAAAGGACGATCTTACCGGTAATATGCCTACCGAAATCATGTTGGATTGGTTCCAGTCTCATGAAATTGAGACAGGAGTTGGGCAATCCGCATTTACAAAAGCACTTGTAACGAGTTCAACAGTTTTTCATTAATCCGATATGAAGTATCTAATCGTTCCCATCTTGTTAGTTTTACTGGTGTCCTGTAAAGAAGAGCCAGAATCCATAGAAATTCAGAAGCCGAAACAATCTGAGGTTGTTGATAATACGATTAGTACAGATTTTAATCTGAATAATTTTACTTCAGGTGTAGAGGAAAACTTGTTAAAGGAGATTCGTCTTTGTGATCCAAATGCAAAAACCGACGATGATCCGACTCATCCATCCTGTTCGCCTCGCTTTTTTAGATTTTTCCAATTGACCAAATCGCGACCAATGAAAGATGGATTTATTCTTTTGACTAAAGCTGGAGTGAACGGGTTTCCAATTAGACGCATTTATATATTTGAACGAGAAAAAGGTGAGTTGATAAAAGTGAATGGATTCAATGGTAATTTAATTGAACGACGACCAAGTAAGACAGGATATGATGATCTGGTGATTCGTTTTCCTGATAACATCGAGAATGATCTGATCTATTATAATTGTTTGTTCCAATGGAAAAATGGAGCATACGAGTATAAATACTGTGAAGAGATCGATGAAGGTATGCCTCGAAAGGTGAAAAAAGAATTCATCGATTCGATGGGCGGGGTGATCAAAGGAATCCTGGATAAAAATAATATGCTCTTTTAATGCGAATAAGTCTCATTATCTGTTTGTGTATGCTGACATTTGCCTGTGATACACGATTGAAGAAAATAGATGATGCGATCTATTTACACGATAATTCTTCGAAGGTTTGGTTGATTGATAAACTGCTTGAAAAGGGACGAGATTATACTCCGGTGCAATTCGAATACCGTGAACTCATTATTTTTCACGACAACCATCATGCATATTTCTACAAGCTGAATGAATTTGGGAAGGAGAGAGGAAAAAAACTCTTGTTTACGGTAGATCGTGAGAAAAATGAATTTTTATTTGAAGGTAAGAACATCTACTATAATTTTGAAATAGTACATTTTTCAAGAAAAAAGATTGTGCTTAAACCACTGAATAAGACCTATCGATTTACCATGGTGCTCGTTCCATTTCCGGAATATTGACCGTTTGTGAACAAATTGCGTATTTCACTTTTCAAATGCGCTGGTTTAATTGATAAACAATTTTATTTTTGTTGAAGGAAAGAAACTGCTTATGTTTAAATTTTCAATTTTACTCGTTACGCTTGGAATGTTGTATTCATGTGGATCTGACACTTGTGAAGAATGTCAGGTTAAAGATGAACCCGTAAAAGATTCAGTTGCTGTAGATCCCATGCAAGATGCCTTGAGTAAGGATACTGCAGTGGTTGTCGCTCCAACTAAAGAAATGGCAGAAAACCGTAAAAAGATTGAAAAGAAATACGGTGAACAATGGGATTTTTGTACCTGTATTATCGCAAACGATTCAATTACAGATGCGTTCGAAAAGAAGTTAACTCCGCAACAAGAACAAAAATTGATGGAACGATGGGATTATGTCGACCGCAAGTGTAAGGAATTGACCACTTTTGATCAAACTACACCTGAAGAACGAACCAAACACGAGAAACGTGTTAAAAAATGTTTGAAAGAGCACGGTCTTAAAATGTAAGAACTGAAATTCAATGAAATATTAAAGCCTTCCAATCCGTTGATTAGAAGGCTTTTTTCGTTATAAACACATTAGTTAATGTGCTCCGCAGTGCGCTGGATAAGTGGTGCCGTTAACCGTGTAACCATTGGCTTCTAAACTTGCTCGGTCATCATCGCAGTATTCTCCAATTTCTACTTCATTACCGTTTGCATCGTCGTAATGACACATGGAACACTCCTCTTTTTTACAGCTTACTAATGAAAGTGCAACAATGCCAAGTCCGGCAAACCATGATAGATTTTTTTTCATCGTTTAAAATTTAAGTGAAACACTAATTGTATGTAAATGGACCTACCCGGTTGAGCAAGGTCTAATCTTTTCAATTGTGATGTATGCGGAATGTAAACTTCATCCAAGAGATTTTTTACACCTGTGTTGAACTCTACATCGTACTTTTTAGCTAAATAAGAGGTGCTTAGTCCCACATTCAGCAGCTGATATGCACCCGAAGCTGTCTCAAATGAACCAAAACGAGTTACGCGATCAAATGCTTGATGCTCTAAAGCAATGTGGTTAATTCGGAATTTCCCTTTACGTGCAAATGTGAATTTTAAACTGGTGATCAAACGATTTTGAGGTACCAAATTGAGTGGATTACCAATTTCATTTTGAGTGTACAAAAAAGAGTAGCTACTTTCAAGATGCAGGTAATGAGCGAAATGTGGATGATAATGAATACCAATATCGCCACCTGTCAAAAGTGCATTATTCAGCTGGGTGTACCTGAAAACAGGGAGTCCTTCAATTACTGAATCAGTAGCTTGAAGATCTACATAATTCATGACGTAATTTATGAACGGATTGATTGTTATCGCCAAATGTTCACCGTTATACTCGTAGGCCAAATCCAACTGGTTGGCGATTTCACTTTTCAGATTGACGTCTCCAATTTCATATCTGAACGAGCCATGATGCTGTCCGTTTGCAGTTAATTCATAGGCTGTTGGAGCCCTAAACCCTGAACTATAATTTAATCGTATCAGATTTCTTTCATGCGAATAAACGAAACCGGCGGAGCCATTGAAACCCAAGAATGAGCGATTGTTTTTGGATTCAAGTAATTGAACTGATCGCAGATCTCCACGAATACCCATTTGTAAAGTCAATTTGTCCCACTTTTTATGAATGATTGCGAAAAATCCGTTATCAAAAGTATTCGTGTTTTCAACTAGTTTTTCTTCGGCTTCTGGAGCATTTTCGGTTAGTTGTACCATTCCTTGAACACCTACTTGTAAGTCGATTGTGGGTTTCAATTGATGTTTCCAACGAAGTGTGTAAGGAATGGAATGCGTATTAAAACGGACCGCCGGAATGGTAATCTTCTCTTCTAATTCGGTTAGTTGGTTATAATTCCAGCCAATGTTTGTTTGGATCGATGATTTTTGAAAATACGTATTAGATTCCCAGCTTGCTACGTGCGTTGTAATTTCCTGACGAGGCGTGCGAAAATCGCGGGAACCGTTTGGCAGGACGAGATCTTTGTAGTCAATGATACTATCGTGTGTATGACCGGGAAGTCCTACATAACTTTGCTGGTAACTGTAGCGAATGGTGTTGAAGTTGCGCTTTTTTCCCCAGTTGATATTAAATCGGCCGTAGCGATCTTGGAAATAAGATGAATTAACATACTCACCAGAAGGTAATCGGTAATCAGCTGCTGTGTTAAAACCAAAACCTGCAGATACGCGAATACGTTTATTAGATGTTTTTACCCAAAGTTTATTACCTGAGTATAGATTCACAGATTCTGCATTCGTTTTGAATGTGATCTCCGTATGATCAAGTGGGGCAAATTCCTCATCGATTAGAAAAATTACACCACCCAATGCGTCTGCACCAAATTGCAATGAAGCTGGCCCTTTGATAACTTCAACACGAGAGACTCCCAGATCCGTGATTCCCAATCCGTGATCATTACCCCATTGTTGATTTTCATAGCGAATTCCTTGAAAATACGTGAGTACCCGACTTCCTGATAATCCGCGAATAACAGGTTTTCCAATTCCAACTCCGGTGCTTAACGATTGTACGCCAGGCATTGTGGTGATTCCTTCAATCAGATTCATACGTTGAATGGTGTTGAGGTCTTGAATCGATCTGCTCACAATCGGAGTAACAACTTCACTTTGTTTCCCTCCGCGTACCGAAAGGATTTCTACTTCATCTAACGCATGATGCGCCGGGATTAATTCGATCAAATGGATTTCGTGATCTTCTTGATTGCATTCAAATTGCGCCGTAAAGACTTCGTATTCGGGGTGGTAAATTTTAATGGTAATCCGTGTAAAAGCAACTGAAGGGAACTTCACAAGTCCAAGAGAATCCGTAGATCCGGAAATCCCAGTTTCAAGTACTTGAACACGAACCAATGATAACGGTTTACGCGTGTCTACGTCGATTACTTGAGCCTCAAATGTCTGTCCATTTAAGAAATGAACCGCAAAGAATGAAAAAACAACAATTAAATGCTTCATCTTAATGCAATATTGTTGCAAATATAGTAAAAAATGAAACAATGTTGCAATAGTGGTAAAAACTATGTGAATTCCCAGTTCTGATTTCTTTCAAATGATACCTTCAGAACAGAAGCCAATTCTGTCAACGTCTTCGTGAGGATGTCTAAATTATTAACTTCAGATTTTGGAATAATAAAAGCTTTGCCTCCTTTCAAGCGAATTAAAATGGTCGTTTTTAGTTCAACCATGATTTCTGTTTCGGAAGTGTTTATGACACTTACTGCAGCAGTTTCTTTAGTCCTATATTGCTCCGGTGTAATTTCTAATTCAATCGTTTCGCCAATTCGATTTTTTAAATTCTCTTGAATGAAAGATTTATAATGACGGATGTAGCGTCTCTTTTCGCGTAATGGATAAAGTAAGAACCAGAGAACAGCTGCAATTAGAAATCCGATTCCCAGTTCAATTTTTCCTTGTGATATAATGATCGTCGAAAAGATTACATATAAAATCGGAATAACAACTCGACTGCGAAAACGGTTCTTTTTGATCTGGTCTGATTTCGAGGCAACATATAATTGATACTCTAATAAGTCTGATTCACTCAGGGAATAATGTATAGTCATGTCCTTAGTCTATTTTGAATTCTTTGACACACTGCAACAACATCGACATGTGCACTTCAAATTGTTCATCTTTTGGAACGGAAACAGTGATGGAGTAAAACGTGTTTTTTTCATTGGTGTGAAGTAAGAACGAAACGATCTCAACCGGATAATCGGCTTTCTCTGTAGCTCGTAAATGTTCAAAAAATGTTCCTTTAATGATCGTTGATTTGCCAGATGAAACGCGTTTAAGTACGTCTGGTAATTCGGTAGCTTTTTGCGCACGCTTGCTTTCTTGCGCGAGATCGTCAACGGAGCTAGTATACTTCGCAACGGTGATAGAAGAAAGAAAACCATCCGGATCATGTGCATCTGAGTAAGCCTCAAAAGATTCGCTTTCAGCATAGGAAGAGTCGATGAGAATCCAGGAATCAGGTATATTCATCTTGTACTGAAGTGCTTCGCTACTAACGGTTTTTTTTGCGAACTTGATTGGTAGTTTGCTCAGTGAATCAATGGATTTTTCTGGTTTCTCCGAGCAGGCCCAATACAAAACACATGTTAGGAGTAAAAAGAAGATTTTTTTTAAGTGTTCAAACATACTTTTTCAGATAGAACGTTTGTTGGAATATGTTCAAGGAAAGCCTGAGCAATAAAAAAGGCTGCTGAAAATTCGAGCAGCCTTTCGATATGAATCATTTGCCGATTAATAATAGATCAAGCGACGAACTTTTGAAACATGTTTTGCAAGACGGATAACTTGTTTAGTATATCCAAACTCATTGTCGTACCATGTGTAAAGAACCACATTCTTCCCGTCAGGAGAAACGATGGTAGCATGAGAATCGTAAACCGAACAACATGTATTTCCAATGATATCGCTAGATACTAGTTCTGGATCGTACGAGTAGAAGATCTGATTTACAAGATCACCTTCCAATGATGCTTGACGAACAACATTGTTCACTTCCTCGATGTTCGTTCCTTTAGCTAATTCCAATGAAAGGATTGCCAATGAACCATTTGGAGTTGGTACGCGAACTGCATTAGCAGTCAATTTATCTTTCATGTCAGGAATCACTTTCGTTACAGCGCTACCAGCACCTGTTGAAGTAATTACCATGTTAATCGCTGCAGAGCGACCACGACGTGATTTCTTATGCATGTTATCCAACAAGTTTTGGTCGTTGGTGTAAGCGTGTACCGTTTCAATATGTCCTTTTACCACTCCGAAAGCATCGTTTACAACTTTCAAAATAGGGGAGATAGCGTTTGTAGTACAAGATGCAGCAGAGTAGATCGTTTCGTTTTCTACATCCAGGGTATCTTGGTTGATTCCGTAAACAACGTTAGGAATTTCTTTTCCTGGTGCAGTCAACAATACTTTTGCGGCTCCTTTTGCTTTCAAGTGACGAGACAATGCTTCACGATTCGTGAATACACCTGTGTTGTCAATAATCAAAGCATTGTTAATTCCGTATTGTGTGTAATCTACATCCTCTGGATTAGAAGCGTCAATCATGCGAACGATCTGACCGTTAATGATCAATGATTTGTTTTCAAGATCTACAGATACTGTACCTCGGAATGCACCGTGAACAGAATCAGAACGCAACAAAGCTGCACGCTTGATGATGTCATTATCGCTAGCTCCGCGTGTAACGATCGCACGCAAACGCAACTGTTGTCCTTTTCCAGCTTGTTTGATCAACTCACGAGCCGCAAGACGACCGATACGACCAAATCCGTATAAAACAACATCGCGTGGTTCAAGTGATTCACCTGATGTTGTAAAGCTACCTAGTTTGCTGTTTAAGAATTCCGCTTTAGAACCAAACTTGCTTCCTTCTTCCAACCATTCGCTAGCCAATTTACCGATATCGATCTTTGCAGGAGATAAATCCATTTTTAATAGTTCTTCTGCTAAGCTTGCTGATGTTTCAATATCGATTGGTTTGTGCACAACATTTTTTGCATACTCATGCAAGTTTAGAATCTCAGAGATAGTAATATCCACCAAGTGATTGCGGAACAATACCAATTCAATTCCTTTGTCGAACAACAATTCGCCGATATGGCTTGATAATTTTACAGCAGCGCGTTCACGTTGAACGTGCAAGTTGAGCTCTTTTTCGTAGCCTACTGCAGCTTCCATTTGATTTGTTTATGAGTTAATTAATTGTATATACTTATTTGGGTCACCTATGAAGCAAAAAAGGCCGTTCGTCACCGAACAGCCTTTTTCTTATCCTAAGTATGCTTTCAATAGCTTGTTTCGCGAAGTGTGGCGAAGACGGCGAATCGCTTTCTCCTTGATTTGACGCACGCGCTCACGAGTGAGGTTGAACTTAGCACCGATCTCTTCAAGAGTCAAACCGTGGTTCATTCCGATTCCGAAGAACAAACGGATGATTTCACGTTCCTTATCAGTTAAAGTTGATAGCGAACGCTCGATCTCACGCTGCAAAGACTCAGCCATCAAGGCGTGGTCAGCTTTAGGTGAATCCGTGTTTGCCATTACATCCATCAAAGTTCCACCATCTTCTGATGACGACAACGGTGCATCCATAGATACATGACGACCGGAAACATTCAAGCTTTCTTTGATCTTATCTTCTGGAACTTCCAATGCTTCTGCCAACTCTTCAGCTGAAGGTGGACGCTCGAATTCTTGCTCCAAACGGGAGAAAGCTTTGTTGATCTTGTTCAAAGAACCTACTTGATTCAAAGGAAGACGTACGATACGTGCTTGTTCAGCCAAAGCTTGAAGAATAGACTGACGAATCCACCATACAGCGTATGAAATGAATTTAAAACCACGTGTCTCGTCGAATTTTTGGGCAGCCTTGATCAATCCTAAGTTTCCTTCATTGATCAGATCGGGAAGTGTCAAACCTTGATTTTGGTACTGTTTTGCCACAGAAACCACGAAACGTAAGTTTGCTCGTGTCAATTTTTCTAAAGCTCTTTGATCTCCTTGTTTGATGCGGCGAGCTAGTTCTACTTCTTCCTCCGCGGTAATCAATTCCTCCTTACCAATGTCTTGCAAGTATTTGTCTAATGACTGACTCTCGCGATTGGTAATGGATTTGGTAATTTTAAGCTGTCTCATGTAAGAATGACGATTTAAATAAAATCAGGCTGCAAAGTTACGACGAAAAAGAAGTGATTTCCAAATAAAAAAGGCAGATTTTTGAGAGATTTCACACTCTCAAAAACCGTGCCTTAACATCATTTGTGATTTGCTTAAATTCCGAATGCAATGTATTCCTTTTTACCGCTTGGAGTAACCACCTCCAAATACACGCCTCCTTTGGCCGTATTTAGAAAATTAGTTAGCTGTTCAACAGTCTCACAAGGTTTCTGGTTGATAACCGTAATAACGTCTCCTTCAGTAATTCCTGCGGATTTTAATTTACCTGGTTCAAGTGTCTTTACTTTGACGCCGTAGGAAACATTCAGTTCCTTTTTTTCTTTGGCAGACAATTCGCTAAAAGTAGCGCCGAGAGCAGTAGTCTTATTCATCTCTGCTTTGGTTTTTAAAGCTGTTTCTCCTTCAGCTGAGCGTAAAACGATCTCCTTCATCACGTTTTCACCTTCATCTGTCCTCAAGGTCAACATCACCTTATCACCAGGGCGTCGCTTTCCAATCTCCTCTTGCAGTTCAGCCACGGAGTTAACTTCCTTGGCACCTACTTTCAAAATGACCCAACCTTTTTTGACACCAGCTTTATCTGCACCACCGTCTTCATTCACCGATGCAACATAAACGCCTTTTGTATTAGGTAAACTGTTCTTTTCTTTCAATTCCTGATTGATATCAGCGATCTGAACTCCTAAAAAAGCACGTTGTACGACTCCAAAATCAATGATATCCCGCATCACTTTGTTTACCAAATTCACAGGAACAGCAAAAGAATATCCTGAGTAAGAACCGGTTTGAGAGGCGATTGCCGTATTGATCCCAACCAATTCACCTCGTGTATTTACCAAAGCTCCTCCTGAATTTCCAGGGTTCACAGCTGCATCGGTTTGAATGAATGATTCGATCGGAACAGCTGTGGTTCGTGTACGATCTGCCAATAAATTGATGTTTCTGGCTTTGGCACTAACAATACCCGCAGTAACTGTGGAAGTCAAATTGAATGGGTTACCAACGGCAAGTACCCATTCGCCAATATGAAGATCATCACTGTTTCCAAGTGGAATTGGCTTTAAATTGGGTGCATCGATCTTTAATACTGCAATGTCTGTCGACGGATCGGTTCCGATGACAGTAGCTGTATATTTTGAATTGTCGTTCAAAATCACTTCAATTTCAGCCGCATCTTCGATAACGTGGTTATTTGTAACTATGTAACCTTCACTGGAAACAATAACACCTGATCCTGATCCACTACCGTATTGCTTGAATTCGCGGTTTCCGGTTCCCGGTCCGTAAAAGAATTCGTAGAACGGATCTCGTTGGATCTGGGTGCGCACAACTTTTGTAGTAACGTGTACTACAGAGTTAATCGTGTTTTCCGATGCTTCGATGAATCCGGTTGCATCAGTCGGTAAACCGGAGTATGAAACATTGTGCAGATGGCGATTTCCATCGATCACTTCATCTGAAAGGCTTCCGTAATGCTGCATAGAGAGGATATAGCCGAAAGCAAAAGGAATCATTCCTCCAAGAAAGCCTAAGCCTACAATCTTAACTTTATTATTCATACAATATGTTGTGAAATTTTAAGTGCAATGATAATTGATATTGCTGCTTCATTGTTACATTTGCGCTGTTAAAGATTGTTAAGCAAAAAACGTCTGTAACGCACTGTTTATAGGGATTTCATGCAGATAAACTTTTTTAAATATCAAGGTACTGGTAATGATTTTGTGATGCTTGACAATCGCGATGGACGTTACGATGCCTTGACCTTAGATCAGATTGTTCAGCTTTGCGACCGCAAGTTTGGAGTAGGGGCTGATGGTTTGATCAAGATCAATTCCATTACTGGGTTTGATTTCGAAGTGGATTATTACAATGCAGACGGATCAAAGAGTTTTTGTGGAAACGGTGCGCGTTGTGCTGTCGCATTCGCAGATACTCTGGGTATATCTCAAAAAGAAGTTCGGTTCTTGGCGATAGATGGAGCGCATGTTGCATCGAAGAAGGATGGCTTGGTTCATTTGAAAATGGGTGATATTGATCAAGTTGATTTTTTAGATCCGGATCTCACCATTTTTACCGGAAGTCCGCATTACTTGAGATTTTGCAAAGATGTCCGAACAGAGGATGTTGTTTCCATTGGCAAAGCTGTTCGTTATTCTGACTGGTATAAAGC
The DNA here is from genome assembly GCA_964383785.1 of uncultured Fluviicola sp. Lineage (GTDB taxonomy): Bacteria > Bacteroidota > Bacteroidia > Flavobacteriales_D > Crocinitomicaceae > Fluviicola. The sequence goes on along the minus strand of CAYLJB010000041.1, from coordinate 11,620 downwards.
AGATGGCATTAATGTGAATTTGATCGCGCAAAAAGACTTAACATCATTTGCAATTCGCACTTATGAACGCGGAGTTGAGGATGAAACGCTTTCTTGTGGAACTGGAGTTACTGCAGCAGCAGCGGCCATGGCAATAGAAAATCAATTGTTGGGAGAATATTGTTTCAAGGCAGAAACGATGGGCGGACAATTGGAGGTTTGTTTGGATCATTACGAATCAAACAAATTTCGCAATGTTTGGTTGATCGGTCCGGCAGTTAAGGTCTTTGAAGGGGTTTACGCATGTTAAGCTTTAAATTTCAAGATCTTTCGCGCGATTGGCCGCAACAATTGCAGTCATCCAATTGGTTGTGGATCTGGAATGCTGACAAAATACCACCGCATATCGGTATGTCTGTGGGAAAGGAATATTTCAGTCTCACATATAGGGAAGTAGAACGCAAATTAACTTCTTCAATGATCACCAAGGCAAAAAGAAGTCAAATTCCCTTGCTTCTTTTGCGATTACCGTTAGTTATTGATCCATTAACTGTTCAGCAAGTGTTTTCTGGCTTTGACAAAGCCGTGGTGGGTGGTCCGACGTGTTTGCATCCAATCAAGGAATTGTTGGGAGCACCAACTTCAGTAATGCAGTTGGCACATTTGTTAGCTTTCATTGAGGCTGAGCAGGGAACCTTGGAAGTTTTTGCTGTACATTTGGGAGAAGAATTCACGGAATTGCCGAAATATTCGGTGGATCAGATCATGAAAAGAATTGACGAATTGCATGCAGCTAAGCGGTGAACATATTTTTTTGCGACCTGTTGAAAAGGAGGATGTTCACAAGTTGATCTTGTGGGAAAACAATCCGAAACACTGGAAAGTGAGCGGTACGGAAGTGCCTTTTTCCATGTCGGCTATGTTGGATTATATCGAGCAAGCGCAGCATATTCGATCACATGGACAATTGCGTTTGTTGATTGGAGATAAAGAGACGAAGCGCAAGTTAGGTGCTGTTGATCTGTACAATGCAGATTTTAAGAACCGACGAGCAGCCATTGGGATCTTGATCGCTGAAGAAACAGATAGACAACACGGCTATGCATCAGAAGCGTTGGCGCTTGTAGAACAATATGCTCGAGATATTTTAGCTTTTCACAATGTATATTGTTCCATTCAAGATGACAATGCGGCAAGTATCAAGTTGTTTGAAAGAGCCGGTTTTGAATTTATAGGAAGAAGAAAAGAGTGGTATTTGGTTGGCCACAATTGGTTGGATGAATTATTGTATCAAAAATGCTTAAGAAAGGATTAATAGCAGTTGGGGCGATCGCGCTCATTGGTTTGGTGTTCGGATGGAAACACATCAATGCATTCATGGATGGTCGGAATGCGACAATTAACAGTTCGGAACCGATTCGGATTGTAATTGATAATTCAAATTCTCTGGAAGATATTGCGAATATGTTGGTAGAGAAAAAGGTGATCGATGATGTTGAATCATTTCTTTCACTAGCTGAGTATAAAGGATTGGATAATAGTGAAATAGGATCTGGAATGTATTCCATTGATCCGAATACTTCTTACCGTGCATTATTGAATGGATTTACGCTAAACAGCGCCGGAAATGGAAATGCGGAAATTGAAGTGGAAGTTACTTTCAACAATTGTGCGACCATCGATGACATGTGTGAGGCGGTTTCCAAATGCATTTATGTTTCTAAGGAAGAATTGAAAGCCTATATTTTGGATTCTAAAACACTTGCGAAGTACGATTTTACACCAGAAAGCGTTCCTGCGCTGTTTATGCCGAACTCATACAGAATGTACTACGATACGGATGCAGAGGAGTTCGTTGCAAGAATGGCAGCTGAGTTTAAAAACTTCTGGACCGCAGATCGTTTAGCAAAATTGAAAAAAGTAGGACTGCAGTCTCCGTCTCAAGCCGTAACTCTGGCTTCGATCGTTTATGGAGAGCAATCGAAAAATTCCAGTGAATGGCCGATTATTGCACGTCTGTATTTGAATCGCTTGAATTCTGGGATGAAATTGCAATCGGATCCAACATTTAAGTTCTGCTGGGGAGATCAATTGAAAGGTGTTCAGCGCTTGACTTATGAGCACCGAAGCAAGGATTGTCCGTACAACACCTATTTGTATGCAGGTCTGCCTCCGGGACCAATTTCATTGCCTCCAACAGCAGTTGTGGATGCGGTTTTGAATCCGGATAACAACGATTACTTG
>CAYLJB010000041.1:3118-9387 GCA_964383785.1 uncultured Fluviicola sp. | reverse complement strand
CTACGATGGACTGCACAACTTTGCGAAGGATTACGGCAAACATGCTGCTTATGCCAAAGAATTCCAATCTTGGCTGGAAAAAGAACTCGCAAATCAATAACTATGGTTGATAGAAGGAAATTTGTTCGCCTTAGTGCGCTTGGCTTAACAGCGGCGGTCGTGCGACCTGCATTTGCAGGAGAAACCTTAGAGAATAACGAAACGGTTTCTTCCGAGTTCAAAGGACCGGTGATGATCTCGACCTGGAATCATGGTTTGGATGCTAACAAAGCTGGATGGGAGGTGCTTAAAACCGGCGGTTCTTCGCTAGATGCGGTAGAGGCCGGGGCTCGCGTTACCGAAAGTGACGTAAAAAACAGGAGCGTTGGAATTGGAGGAATGCCTGATCGTGAAGGACATGTTACGCTTGATGCTTGTATCATGGATTGGGAGGCAAATTGCGGTTCTGTAGGCTTTTTGGAAGGAATTGCACATCCGATTTCTGTTGCACGTCATATCATGGAACACACGCCACATGTTATGTTGGTTGGTGCCGGAGCTAAACAATACGCATTAAAGAACGGATTCGATACGATCAAAACACCACTTCCTGAAGTGAAAGCTGAATGGAAGAAATGGAAGAAAGAACAAGAGTCCATGGCGAAAAAGCCGCAGATCAATCATGAGAATCACGACACGATCGGATTGTTGGCAATTGATAAGGACGGACGTATTTCTGGTGCTTGTACTACCTCCGGTTGGGCTTACAAATTGCCCGGGAGATTGGGAGATTCACCAATCATTGGAGCAGGATTGTTCATTGATCAAGAAGTGGGGGGAGCAGTTGCAACCGGATTGGGAGAATCGATCATTCGAGTTGCGGGAGCGCATACGGTTGTGGAATTGATGCGACATGGACGTACGCCACAAGAAGCTTGTAAAGAAGCTGTTGACAGATTGATCCGTAAACACAAGGATATGTCTGGTTTGCAATGCGGTTTCTTAGCGATCGATCGTTTTGGAAACGTTGGTGCATATTCGGTTTACAACGGATTCAACTATGCCTACCGTGATACTAGCAAAGAAGAATTGATTGATTCGGTGTTTGATCGCAAATGGTAAGATCGATTGCTATAGCGATTTTTGCTTTGACTTCACTGACTGCATCTTGGGCTCAGGAAATGCTGGAATGGAAAGTTTTTCATCCGATCAAAAAGACGTGGTTGGACTTGGGTACAAAAGGAACAGTTCAAGAAGCGCTCATTGCAAGTGGTGAGTTACCCGATCCGTTTGTTGGAGAGAATGAGAACAAATTTACTTGGATCGAGAATCATGATTGGACGTTTGAATCGTCATTTACATTAAATGAAGCTGATTTCTTGCGTGCAATTGATCTGGATTTCCCCTCAATTGACACCTACGCTTCGATATTCCTGAATGGGAAAAAAATTGGAGAAACCGATAATGCCTTCGTACATTGGTATTTTGATATCCGTTCTGCTGCAAAAACGGGGTTAAACACCTTGAAATTGGTGTTTCGATCCCCGGTAAATTACCAAAAAGAACACAAGAAAAAAGTTGGAGTAGTGCTACCATCGCCTAATGATGTTGGTAAAGAAAAAGTAGCTCCTTATTGCCGAAAACCACAATATCAATTTGGATGGGACTGGGCCTTGCGAATGAATACTATTGGATTTTGGGAACCGGTTTCAATCTTGAAATTTGATAAAAATCGTGTAACGGGAACTACCACGTCGACCATTGAGATGAATAAACATGAAGCCAAGCAGCATTTCCGCGTATTTTTCCGACATGCATTGAACGATGTTGTCTTCTGGGAAAGCGAGCGTTTTGGTGTTGTAAAATGTCAGATCATTAATGGCGAAATCCAACGCACAGAAAGCATCGAGGATCCGAAGTTGTGGTGGCCGAGAGGACAGGGAGAACAGTATCTGTATACCGACAAATGGCTTATTCGCAATGAATTTGGTGTGATCTTGTATCAAGGAGAACAGGTTTTTGGTGTTCGCACCACTGAACTGGTACAGGAAAAAGATGAATTTGGGACTTCTTTTTGGTTGAAGATCAACGGTAGAAAAGTGTTTTGCAAGGGTTCCGATTACATTCCGGATGATGTTTTCCCAGGCAGAATTAGTGAAGATAAATTGCGCCAAAACGTTGCTGCCATGGCAGCGTGTAATTTCAATATGGTTCGCGTTTGGGGAGGTGGTTTTTATCCGAGAGAAGTTTTTTTAAGAGCCTGTGACGAAATGGGGATCATGGTTTGGCAGGATTTCATGTTTGCGTGCTCTATGTACCCGGGCAATGAGGAATTTATAGCGACAATAGAGCCAGAAATGCGTCAACAGATTCCAAGAATTGCAGCGCATCCAAGTGTTGTTTTGTTCAATGGAAATAATGAAGTGGATGTTTCTTGGAAAAATTGGGGCTTCCAATCAACTTATAAGATCTCCGCTTCTGATCAAAAAACGATCGAAAGATTTTATCACCGTGTTTTCAAAGAGTTTATTCCGGCAATGGTGAAGGAATATTCGAATATTCCATACGAGCACACATCGCCTTTAAGTAATTGGGGGAAAGAGGAGTTTTATAATCACGGAACCCAACATTATTGGGGTGTTTGGCATGGCAAAGATCCTATTGAAGATTTCGGTAGAAAATCAGGAAGATTCAATGCTGAGTACGGATTTCAATCATTCCCAGAATTTTCAACGCTCAAGAGTTTTAGTGATGAAAGTGAATGGCGCTTGGACAGTCCGGTTATGAAGCACCATCAAAAAAGCTATGTAGGTAATGGAATGATAGCCAAACATGCAGATCTGCTTTACGGGAAAACATCTGATTTTGAATTTTTCGTTTACCTCTCGCAATTGACACAAGCGAAAGCTGTCAGTATGGCTGTTGTCAGTCATCGTGTGCAATTCCCTCGAGTTACAGGTTCATTGTTTTGGCAATTCAACGATTGTTGGCCGGCACCAACTTGGTCGAGTATTGATTATTTCGGAAACTGGAAAGCTTTACAATACGCAGTGCGTGATGATTATCGTGATCTGACGGTAGGGGCGAAGATCGATACTTTAGGTAAGGAAAAGTATTATTTGATTTCTGACCTGCCGGGTGGTTTTGGGGTGAAGTTGCGTTTGGAAGTTTATGATTTTTTTGGCAATAAGCTGAATGAATATACTTGTCAGAGAACACTTTTGGGAAGCGAATCCATAGAATTGTTTTCGGAGGAAATTTTAAAAAACAGGTCTCAAAACCGTGTGTTCGTTTTTCATTGGCAAACTGAACAGGGAACATGGTCACGTACATTTGTTCATGAGACTTCGAACAGAACTTATTCAAAGCAAAACCTGGGTATCGAAGTTCAATACGATGCTGCCAAGAAATCAGGTGAATTGATCTTGAAAAATAAGGAATTGATGATCGATCTTTGGATCACCACAAAAAAGTCCGGAGTTCATTTCGATCGCAACTTCGAAACTTATTTACCGGGTGAACATGTGATCAAGTTTAAGTCAGAAGGGGTGTTGACCGAAGAAGATTTGATGTTGTTCAATCGTTGATCCAAATGTTCAAGGTAAAAAGGCAATTTTACCTTGTTCGATCCATTTTAAGTTTATAAAATCATTTTCATTTCTCAAGTTTCATCCATGTTTCACATTGCTTTATCCATTTTTTAATCTGGATTTTTGATTTAAACAACAAGGTAAAATTACCTTGTTTGAGGGATGAAATTGCTCTGAGAGGAGTTTTTTCTGTTTCTTAATGTATTGTATGATAATGAGTTAATTTGGTTTCAAAACATTAAGTGACAAGGTGAAATTGCCATTTTACCGCTAAATTTCCACCTCCATTTGCGTAACTTTCCTCATAAATATATTTTCATTTTGAATTTAATACCTTGGTAATTATCTTTGCACCATGGAAATAGGTCAGGTGATAAAATCCAAGTTTCGAAATGCGCGCCACAAAGCTGTTGTAAACTTGCGTTACACGTCCAATTACATTGGGAATATTCAGAATTCATACATGGCTCAGTATGATTTGTCCATGCCGCAATTCAATATCCTGCGAATCTTGCGTGGAGCGAACGATGCAATAAGTGTGAATACGGTTAAAGACCGAATGGTGGAGAAGTCTCCAAACACTACGCGTTTGATGGATAAATTGATCGACAAAGGATTGATGGAGCGTGTTCGTTGTGAAGAAGACCGAAGAGTGGTGTATGTTTCCATCACCAAAGCGGGTCTCGACCTTTTGGCAAAAATTGACGAAGACAGTGAATCTAAATTGGATGTAAGTGGGAACCTTACTGAAGCTGAAGCGGAGCAACTGAGTGCTTTGCTTGATAAGCTGCGCGGTTGATCTTCTAATTTATTGTTAAAATCCTTAACTAATGTGCATACTTTCCCCGAGAACGGTAGGTTCTTGCTAATTTTGCACCCAACTGTATTTCTATGCGATCATTTCTCATCTTACTAACTTTTTTCGGGATATACTACAATTCCTTTGGACAAGCGCCTGCACAAAACGTCGGTTCGATCGATGGAGTGGTATTGGATTCAATAAGTAAAGAGCCGATCGAATATGCGCAAGTTGCCCTTCTTAAAAGTCAGGATTCATCTGTTGTCGCTTCGATTTACACTGGAGAAGGTGGTGCTTTCGTTATGGAGCAATTGCCTTTAGGAAAGTATATTGTTAAGGTCAGCAACCTTGGTTTTAAGACTAAGTTCATTCCAAACATAACTCTGTCAATGCAGAAACCGTTGAGAAAATTAGGGAATGTTTCCTTGGTTTCCGACGAAGCTGTTATCGAAGAGATCGAGGTTTTTCGTGATAAAACAGCGATTCAGATCGGATTAGATAAAAAAGTATACAATGTCGGAGATGACATTTCTGTTTCCGGTGGTTCTGCTCAGGATGTTTTGAACAATGTACCATCTGTGGAGATTGATCAGGATGGCAAGATTTCTTTGAGAGGTGATGGTAATGTGACGGTGTTGATCGATGGTAAACCCAGTTCATTAACTGGTGGAAATGGAAAAGCAATTCTCGACGGTATTCCAGCTGGAAGTATCGAGCGTATTGAAATCGTTACGAATCCATCTGCCAAATATGACCCTGACGGTACTAGTGGGATCATCAATATCGTTCTAAAGAAGAATATCAAGCAAGGATTGAATGGAAGTATAACAGCATCAGCGGGTACTGGCAATGCTTACAACAGTTCGGTTAACTTGAACATGCGGAATACGAAGTTCAACATTTACGGAAATTACGGCTTCGATTATCGCGATGGTTACCGCAATAATTTCAGCTATCTGACCCAAACTTTTGGAGATTCGATCGTGAAATTGGATCAGGAGCGTTACGGAGCGGACTTGGCAATCACACACACAGCAAAAATTGGGATGGATCTATACCTGAAAGATCGTCATACCTTGTCTTGGAGTTTAGCAGGGAATTTAGGTGACCGTGAACGTACTGGTGAGCAAGAGAATAATAGATACACTGAAAATTTAGATTCCTTGGGTTATTGGTTACGCAACGCTTCTGATCCTTCTGGCAATAAGAATTTGGACGTTTCCCTGAATTATTCATACGAACTGAAAGAAGAAAAAGGTCAATTGGATCTGGCGGCTTACCAATCTTTTGGAGATGGGTTCAATTCTGGTTATTACAACCAACGATTCATTTATCCGAGTGATTCTGCAGAGACATTTCAGCGTTTGTTCAGTACAGACGAGACTTCCATTACAACAGTAAGTGCTGATCTCGTTCGTATCTTCAACAAAAAATGGCGAACAGAAAGCGGCTTAAAAATGATTCACCGTAACATGCATGTCGATTCTAGATCGGATCTTCAGATTGCATCCGGACCTGTAACGGAGGATACGCTGGGGTATTTCGATTACGAATACACGGAACGCATCTATTCAGCATATGGAATTGTCGCAAGTTCCTACAAAAGATGGAAATACCAGGTCGGTTTGCGTCTTGAGCAAAGTTTTCAAGAACCAAATCTACTTTCTGAAAACCTGTCATTCAAAAATGATTATTTCAACTTTTTCCCTTCCGGAACATTGCGTTATTCTTTGGAAAAGAAAGGTGAATTTTCATTGGGCTATTCGCGACGGATCAACCGACCAAATGCAGATAATTTGAACCCATTTACAAGTTATGCGGATCCGTTCAACTTGCGTAGAGGAAACCCCGAATTAAGACCTGAGTATATTCACTCCATTGATTTGGGGTACGAATGGTCC
>CAYLJB010000041.1:0-3108 GCA_964383785.1 uncultured Fluviicola sp. | reverse complement strand
GTAACACTCGCGGTAACTGCCTATCAGCGCTATGCCAACAATGTGATCAATCGTGTAAAGGTTTTTTACAGTGATGGAACATCTGCCGGAACTTTCGCAAATATTGATAATTCTGTTAATACAGGTGGAGAGATCGTTTTACAATACCGACCATTGCCAATTTGGCGAAACATGCTTTCGATCAATAGCAATTACATCAAATACACGGATAACAGTGGAGCAACTGCTAATTTCAATCGCGAAGGTTTGGTGATCGGTGGTAAAATGTCGTCAACTTTGGAATTGATGAAACGAACCTTGACGATCCAAGTGAACGGACGCTATGCTGCGCCATCTGTTACGCCATCTGGGCGCATGAAGCCCCGTGGATCAATGGATTTCTCAATCGACAAATCTTTGAAAGAAGGAAAATGGGGCGTAGGGTTACGCGTTTCGGATATTTTCGACACGCAAGGATTCCAATTCTACGTAGATCAACCCAATAACTACCAAAGTGTGCAATTCAAATGGGAAACTCGACGACTTTTCATCAATGTTCGTTACAAGTTTGGTAAGACTGAGATCATGGATAAAAAACGTCCAAATGACATGCCTTCCGGTGGTGGAGGAATGGATTTCTAATCCTTTTTCTTTATGGTCGAATCGATCGGTGTTGCAGTGATGTGTATGCCTAAATGTAAAATGGCGGCATCGATACCCTTTGTGCTGAGCTTTTTCTTTTTTGATGTTGCAGGTTTCATAGCGCGTTGTTTTAAATGAATTTAAGCAATTGTTGTGCCACGAGAATTGCTAATTGATTGTTTGGTGTTTCTTTTTGAATGATCGATTCCATTTTTTATTTGAACGGCAAATCCACTTATTATTCAAAAAAAATGCCCTAAATCGATCCAAGGTTTGACAAATCCTTAAAAGAACAGTACTTTTGTGGTCTCGTTTTTCGAGCGTATATTCAATACGACAACTGCAAATGATTGATACAGAACTATTTAAAGCAAAAGAATTGTACCCTTTCCAAGTGAAGACGGTACAATCGATTATTGATGAACTGCATAAAAATGGTTCTGATTTCAATTTGTTATTCCAGCTTCCGACAGGAGGAGGAAAAACGGTTATTTTTTCTGAAGTTGCTCGCCAATACATTGAGAAATGGGAGAAAAAAGTATTGATTCTTACGCACCGCATCGAATTGTCTGTTCAAACCTCTCGTCAACTTAGAGCCATCGGCATTGAAAACAAGGTGATCAGTTCTGAAGTAAAGCATTTGCAGGACGAAGGTCATTATCCGTGCTACATCGCCATGGTTGAAACGCTGAACAATCGATTACAGGAAGATGAAAATTTTGTCGATGGAGTTGGGTTGGTGATAGTGGATGAGGCTCACTACAACAGTTTCCGCAAGATCTTTCAATATTATTCCGGTGCAAATATCTTAGGAGTTACCGCTACCCCTTTAAGTTCAAATAAAAGTTTGCCACTAAATGATCATTATAACAAATTGATCGTTGGTGAAAGTATTTCTTCATTGATTCAGGGAGGTTATTTGGCAGATGCAGAGACATTTACGTATGACGTCAATTTGCATGGACTTAAGATTGGTACTAATGGGGATTTTACGGTTTCCTCCTCGGAAGTTGTATACGGCAATTATTTTATGCAGGAAAAATTGTTGTTTGCCTACGAAGAGGTTGCTATTGGAGACAAGACGTTGATCTTTAACTCAGGGATCGAAACCTCCTTACGAGTAGAAGAAACCTTCAAAAAGCGGGGTTACAAGATCCGTCACCTCGATTCCACATTCAGTGACAAAGATCGCAAGGATGTCCTTCATTGGTTTAAACATACCAAAGATGCCATTCTAACTTCAGTTGGAATCTTGACAACTGGTTTTGATGAACCAACAGTTGAGACCATCATTTTAAATAGAGCAACACGTTCTTTGACCCTGTACCATCAAATGATTGGTCGCGGTAGTCGCCGATTACCAAATAAGGATAAATTCAAATTGATCGATCTTGGTAATAATGTTAGACGTTTTGGAATTTGGCAAGACTATATCAATTGGCAAGACGCATTCCGCTTTCCAGATCGATTCCTTGAATCTCGTTTGAGTGAAGATGATGATCTGGAGTTTGAAGTAGAATTCGAATTTCCACGCCACATGGAGCAATTAGTGGATACAACCTTTTTAGAGTCGTTCAACATGCGTGACGTGTATTATGAATGTTTGGATCGAGGCGAGAAGGGTAAACAAGCTGTTGACTTATCGCTGCAGAACCATTGTCATGGAATCATTCGTAGAACTACTGATTTTGATGAGGCTGTGCGTTTGATCGATGCCTTGCAAGACCACATTGAACACCGTTTGAAGATGTACACCAAGTGCATTGCGAAAAGTACACCGAATTATTTCAAGTATTTGATGGAAACATACAACCGTCAATTACGCCAGGAATTGCGCATGGCACTTGATGACCTTGAAGATTAAAATTCACGGTCAAACAATTCTTTTATCAAATTTTGTCTAAAGCGGAATTGCAAGTTCTGTAGTATCGAATGCCGGAGTAGTAATACTCAGAGGTAAGTAACCTGTTTCACCTACAATCATGTAATAGATTCCGTAATTGGTGTTTCCGTTATTCATACAAACAATGTTTTGATCCGTTACATTGGTTAATGTGTATTCACCTGACGGACAGCATTCAGCACAATTTGATAATCCTTCGCTGCGGAAATACTTCACGGTTTTTGTGCCATCACCAGTAAAGTGTAAGGCTACCCATGCTTTTGCTTTCGTTTGAAAAGTGATCGCATTGTCGTCTTCCACTGAAAGATCATCCATATTGTATGTTTGAGACTGTTGGAAATAACCACTTTTTGAAACTACAATAGTGACGCTTTCAATCTTATCGCGCTTCAATTCGAAAGAAAAAGAACCATCCCCACCCGTTGACACAGTCTCTTTAGTTACAAGATTACCGGTTCCGGCATAGGTCACTTTTAGCTCAACGGTTGCTCCTGAAAGATTATTAGAAAATGTTTGGTCGTAGACGCTGCCCACGATCTTGTAAGTGATGGTCTTTTTTTTACATCCAATAAATAGGAATATAC
>CAYLJB010000040.1:0-23084 GCA_964383785.1 uncultured Fluviicola sp. | reverse complement strand
ATGGTGATGGTATGCTGACCTCGGACATCCATGTGTTTATGTGGGAAAGTGGACTGCTTGCAGATGTTGCGACACACTCGATAAAAGATTATTTCACTTTTCTATTCGGATTTGAAGATCAAGAATTGATCCTGCAATATTTATCCAAAACAGATCATTGGACTTCTGGTGACCTGGCTTTGATCAACGATGCGCAAAACGTAATGCGCGTGAATAGCTTGTTGCATTTCTTATCAGGAGGGAATGTTTTCTTCCATTTATTGTTTTTTGCAGGTGTCCTGCTACTTTGTACAAGAGAGCTGTATTTGGCATTGCGCCGTGTGGTTGTGATCAATGATCGTAAATTGTGGTATGCACTTTTGCTGTTTCCTAGTGTAGCCTTTTGGTCGGGTTCCATTTTGAAAGAACCGTTGATGTTGAGTGGATTGTTCTTATTCATTTCCGGAGTATTGGGAATACTCAATTGGAAACAGCGAACCTGGAGAATTTTATTGGGATCAGTACTGATGCTGATGTTTAAGCCTTACGTGTTTTTCTTGTTGCTGATTGCTGTGCTTCCATATATTTTGATGAAGCTTGTATTTAAGGTGCGCGCTTGGCAATCCATTTTGCTGACGTTTAGCTTGGTGCTTTTAGGGACTTGGGTGCTTCCGGAGAAACGCGATGAGGTGGTGCATTATCTCTGGCGAAAGCAATACGATTTTGACAATGTTTCTCGCGGTGGTTTGCATATTTTGGCGGACAGCACGTTTTATTACGTAGAAACGGAACAGTATGAAAACTTCACGTTTATTGATGATAAGTTCGTGATCTTACATCAACCCATTCATGCCAAACGGATGCGCTTGGGGATGGAGTATCCGTTTGAGGATGTGATGCTTTCGGACACCGGAAAAGTGTGGGTCAATTATTACAGTACCAATAAGTGCGGATCTTATATACATACCACGTTCATTAACGATTCGTATTCTCAGTTAATTAAAAATATTCCGGAAGCATTTGTAAATGCAGCCATCCGTCCGTGGCCGACAGATCCGGGTGGAAATCTCAAGTGGTTTAATATTTTGGAAACTCTTGGTTTGTTCTGTTGGATGATTTATGGATTGATCAAATACCGAAAGCAGCGAACACCTTTTCAGAATGACTTGGTACTATTGATTGCTGGTTTTGCCATTCTCCTGTTTTTATTAATAGGATGGACAACTCCTGTTTTGGGTGCGATTGCCCGTTATCGCATTCCGGCTTATTTGGGATTGTTTGTTATTGGGATGATTGGAAAGAAAGAGAAAGTATTATGAAGAATTTTATCATTGTAACCGGAGCGACTTCCGGATTTGGCGAAGCAACAGCTCGTTTGTTTGCTGAAAATGGATGGAACTTAATCTTGACAGGTCGAAGAGAAGATCGATTGTCACAGTTAAAATCTGAGTTACTTACTGATCACAACGAGATCTTGACTTTGTGCTTTGATGTTCGTGACGAACAAGCCGTTGAGGATGCTTTTGCTGCTGTGTCTCTAGAGATAAGAGATCGTGTTGCGGTTTTAGTCAATAATGCAGGTTTGGCTGTAGGTCGTGGTCCAATTCAAAGTGGATTAACGGACGATTGGGAACGTATGATCGACACGAATATTAAGGGCTTGTTATATGTCTCGAAAGCTGTAATTCCATGGTTGCGCTCCAATAATGGTGGTCATATCGTGAATTTGGGTAGCATTGCAGGTAAAGAAGTCTATCCTGGAGGGAATGTCTATTGCGCTACAAAGCATGCGGTGGACGCTCTTTCTCGAGCGATGCGCATCGATCTGGTTGAAGACGGGATCAAAGTCACAAATATAGCGCCTGGAGCCGCTGAAACCGAGTTCTCGATCGTACGATTTAAAGGTGATGAGGCTGTAGCGAAAAGTGTTTACGACGGATTTGATCCGTTGGTTGCCGCTGATATTGCAGATGCAATCTTTTACGTTTGTACTCGTCCGAAACATGTAACGATCAATGACCTCGTGATCATGCCTACTGCGCAAGCAAGTGCAACAGTGCTACATAAACATTAAATCATGAGATTACTAGCAATTTTCGGAACGATCCTTTTCTTGACATCCTGTATGAAGGGAAAGTCGGTGGATATTATTGTTCACAATGCCAAGATCCATGCGATGGATGAAGGAATGCATGAATACGAGGCCATGGCAATTCGAGATGGTAAGATTATTGAGTTAGGTCCTGAGCGCCAGATCATGAACAAATACAGCGCTGAAGAATACATCGATGCGGAAAAACGTGATGTTTATCCCGGATTTACGGATGCGCACGGACACATGATGAGTTTTGCGCGTATGAAATTGTCGGTGGACTTATTTGGTGCTTCTTCGATGGAGGATCTCCTCGTTCGCACGGAAAAGTGGGAACAAAGCAATAATTTACCGTTTGTTGTAGGTCGAGGTTGGGATCAAACCTTGGTCAGTGGTGGTGAAATGCCAAGCAATACCGAGTTGAATCGTTTGTTTCCGAACAAACCAGTTGTGTTGCACCGAATTGATGGGCATGCGGCATTGGTGAATGAAAAAGCACTTCAATTGGCCGAAATCTCACCAGATACGGAAGTGGAAGGTGGTAAGATCGAAGTGAAAGATGGTAAGTGCACAGGGATTTTATTGGATAATGCGATCAATTTGGTAACAGCTAAATTGCCTGATTTTAAGAAATCGGCCATTCGTGACGCTTTGGTGGAAGTGCAGCAAGAATTGTTGCAATACGGAATTACTGGTGTTCATGAAGCGGGTGTAGATTACGCAGATCTGCAATTGTTGGTCGGAATGAACAGTTCCGGAAAATTGAAATTGAACACCTATGTCATGTTGTTCCCAACGGAGAAAAACCGTCGCTGGGCCAAGAAGAATGGCATTCTGGAAGAAGGAAAACTAACCGTTAGGTCTTTTAAGGTCATGGGAGATGGGGCATTGGGTTCTCACGGTGCATTTTTAAAGTTGCCCTACGCGGATGATCCTGAAAATGTGGGCTTATTGACAACGAAAAAAGAGGAATTACAAGAAGTGGCACGATTAGCTCGTTCCATTGGATATCAATTAAATGTTCATGCCATAGGTGACGCTACGAATCGGTTGGTGTTAGAGGTCATGAAAGAACAAGTGGCGAAAATTCCGGATCATCGTTGGCGGATCGAACATGCACAAGTTGTGGATCCTGCAGATTTGGCGTTGTTCAGTGAGTTGAATGTGGTCCCTTCTGTACAGCCTGTTCACGCAGTAAGTGATCGTCATTGGGCCGAAAAACGCTTGGGTAAAGGACGCTTAAAAGGAGCTTATGCTTACGCTTCATTGCTTAATGCAAAAGGCATGTTAGCTATCGGAACAGATTTTCCGGTGGAGCATTTCAATCCATTCCTGACAATCCAAGCGGCGGTTTATCGCACAAATGCAGATAATGAACCTATTGGAGGATTTTTACCCGAGGAGGCCATCTCATTTGAAGATTGTATTCGCGGAATGACCTTGTGGGCTGCAATTGCTGCTTTCCAGGAAAATCGATTGGGTACTTTGGAGAGAGATAAAGACGCTACGTTTGTGATCTTGCAAAATGCCTTGAAACCAAATCCGGTGTTTACGCCCAATTTTGCCCATAAAGTATTTGTGAACGGGAAGTTGATGTACGAGACGGCTTAAGACAAATAAAAAAGGTTCGCCGGCAAACGAACCTTTCTTCAAACCAAAAACCTTAGTCGATCTAGCGCAAATTGTACATTTTAATTCTCCAACTAGTTGATCAACTTGCGCCAGACCGCAGTTTAGAAAACTATTTTTCCCACATTGTAAAAGTACAACGGAGTGATCTCGAAGGAGTAATTAAAAAAACAAATGCTTATTTTGGATGAATATTTCCTGCACATAACTTAATTTTTAATTTTTAACTTGTGGATACCTATACTATTGATATGAATCAGGTGAAACGTCTTTATGATATCCCTGCCTACCAATTAAGCAATTTCCCAAATGATGCGATGTTCGTAACAAAGCGGAACGGGAAGTGGGAACCTATGTCCACAGCTAGTTTTATGCAGCAGGCACTAGACCTATCTAAAGGTTTACTGACGCTGGGGATTGAACGTGGGGAGCGTGTAGCGCTTGTTTCGCCTAATCGCGTAGAATGGAACCTCATGGATATTGCGATCCAACAGATCGGGGCTATTGTGGTGCCAGTTTATCCAAACATTTCGGAGAACGATTACCGCTATATTTTCAATGATGCCTCGGTGCGTTATGCATTTGTCGGAACAGAAGAACTTTATGGCAAGATCACCAATATCCAGAAAGATATTCCTACGCTACAACAAGTTTATGCTTTCGATATTTTTGAAGGTGGGACGCATTACCAAGCTATTCTCAGTGATATTTCTTCTATTTCAGATTCAACCATTCGTGAATTGAAAGCGAATGTGCGCAACGAAGATTTGGCAACGATCATTTACACCTCGGGAACCACGGGAAATCCAAAGGGAGTGATGTTGTCTCATAATAATTTATTATCCAACGTACTGGCATGTAAACCGATTATCCCTGCCGATGCACAGTCGCGTGTGCTTTCTTTCTTGCCTGCCTGTCACGTTTATGAACGCATGTTGCATTACTTGTATATGTATTGTGGTTCTTCGATCCATTTTGCAGAGTCAATGGATACGATAGGTGAAAATATTAAGGAAGTAAAACCACATGTTTTTACAGCTGTTCCGCGTTTATTAGAGAAGGTGTTTGACAAGATCATGGCAAAAGGTGATGAGTTGAAAGGGATCAAACGAGCCTTGTTCTTTTGGGCGGTTTCCTTGGCGGAGGAATATGATGTGCAAGGAAAGGGTTGGTGGTATCGATTTCGCTTAGCAATTGCGCGTAAGTTGATCTTTTCGAAGTGGCAAGAAGCATTGGGAGGTGAGGTACGCGCAATAGCTTCAGGTTCTGCAGCTTTGCAACCGCGTTTAGCGCGCATATTTCATGCAGCTGGAGTTAAAGTTTTGGAAGGGTATGGATTGACTGAAACATCACCGGTAGTTGCGGTGAATCATTTAAACGGCAATGGCGTGCGCTTTGGAACTGTTGGTCCGTTGATTGATAAGGTGCAAGTGAAAATTGCTGAAGACGGTGAAATTTTGGTAAAGGGCCCGAATGTTATGTTGGGATATTACAACAAACCAGAGGCGACTGACGAAACAATAGATAAAGAAGGCTGGTTCCATACCGGTGATATCGGTGAGATGGTTGAAGGCCGATTCTTGAAAATTACCGACCGTAAAAAAGAGATCTTTAAAACTTCTGGAGGAAAGTACATCATTCCTCAAGCAATGGAAAACCGATTCAAAGAATCGCGCTTCATTGAACAGATCATGGTCTTGGGTGAAGGACAGAAATTCCCCGGAGCACTTATTGTTCCTTCATTTGCGTTCATCAAAGATTGGGCACAACGTCATGGAATGGATTTAAGCAATGCAACCAATGCTGAGATCGCTACCAATGAAAAAGTAGTTGCTCGCATTCAAAAAGTGGTGGATACCATTAATGGGGAATACGGATCCTGGGAAAAGATCAAGAAGTTCGCGCTACTTGACAAAGAGTTTGGTGTTGAAACCGGTGAATTGACTCCGACTTTAAAATTCAAACGCAAATTCATCCTCGAGAAATACAAGGCGCAGGTAGATGCGTTTTATGTGGGGGATTAGAATGACGTGGAAGTCAGCACCGTGATTTGATTTTTTAGTAGATCAAGTGTTTTCTGTCTGTATTAATGCATTGACGAAATTATTGTGTGTACATTTTGCACAGGCCGTCAATTATTTGTAAACGAAGGATTTGCCGATGGGTTTATGGACAAATTTCGGTGAACGAAACCTGTCTTTTAGACGTTTGCAAAACAAGAAGTTCAAACCTGGAGTATTGATTCAATACTATATCGCATCTTTCGTTTGTTCCATCATTTGTGCAAGGAAGTCGCGAGCACGGAATAGTTGTGCTTTCACAGTTCCCAAGGGGAGGTTCAATTCATCAGCGATCTCTTCATAGCTTAATTCCTCGAAATAGCGCTTCTCGATCAATTCACGGTAACGTGGTTTCAATTTACTCACCAAGTGGCGCATGTGCTTCACCTTTTGGTTGTGAATGATTGCTTGCTCCGGATCGTGGAAGGTCGATTTTGCATCGATGCGGATACTCTCGCCATCGTCGTTTGTATAACCCGTGTCCATAGAAGTCAACTTGATGCGCTTCTTACGTATGAAATCGATACAGTTGTTAGAGGCGATCTTGAATAACCAGGTACTGAACGCAAAGCTTGGTGAGTACTGGTCCAAACGACTGAACGCTTTTCCAAATGCCTCAATGGTTAGATCGTCCGCATCGTCTTGGTTGCGAACCATTTTCATCATCATGAAATAAATGGATTCGCGGTAGCGCTCCATCAATGCTGCATAAGCCGCCTGATCGCCGTTTCTGGCTTGCTCAACCAGCGCTAGATCTAGTTTTGCCTTGTCCGATAAATGTTCGCCCGTTATTTCCATTGCGACGATCGTTTTTGTAAGGTAGAATAATAAAAGAACGGCAAAGACACTACGTATACCAGATCCAGAATCGGCAATGCTGCAATGAATTTATTCGACTTTAAACGTTGGAAACATTTCCCCAAAAGCCACCATTTCAGCAATAAAACCAATCCGAATCCCGCCACGGCGTGAATCCACCAATTCGCTTGACTCACCAAAATAACGAAAGATATGAGCAGCATCCACATGGTGCCCGGATAGATTCCTAACATTGTCTTTTTGAAAAAGTTGTAACGCGGCGCTGTACTGTAATGTCGGGCCTTTTGTAATACAAAAGTTTCCCAAGTTGACTTCGCATCGCTGTACATGAAAGAGTCTGTAGATAATTGAACTGCTGTATTCTTTCTTGTTGCGGTTTGCTGCACAAAAAGATCGTCGTCTCCGGATGCCAACGCGTAGTGTGATTTGAATCCTTTTACACTGTTGAACAAAGATTTCGTATAAGCCATGTTTCGTCCGACTCCCATATACGGCATTCCATTAATGGCCATGGAGAAATAATGAACCGCGATCATGGTGGTATCGAAACGAATTACTTTGTTCAAAAAGCCTGGTTCCGGTTTGTAAGGTCCGAAGCCCAAGACCAATTCCTTTTGCTCCGAAAACTGCTCCGCCATACGCACCAACCAATGATCACTTGAAGGACTGCAATCAGCATCTGTAAGGATGAGGTGTTCAAAACGCGCTTTTTTAATTCCGAGCGTTAAGGGTAATTTTTTAGATGCTTTTAAATGTTTACTGCGTTCCACTTCCATAACTACTAAATGCGGATATGAACGTTGCAGGGCGTCTAAAAGGTATTTCGAATCGTCGATAGATTGGTGATTGACTACCACCACTTCGAACTCAGCCGGGTAATATTGGTCCAGGATCTTTGGTAGATTTTCAAAAAGGTTATCCGACTCATTGCGCGCGGCAATCACGATCGATACTGGCGGTAATTGTGGGTTTTTGGCTGCCGGCTTGCGAAATGCCAAACGGCCGAAGAACACGATGGTATAGATCAATTGAATTAGAACGAGTCCGGCAAAGATCCAGAAGGTGTAATATAGAATCGGTTCGTTGTAACTTGGAATGATCTGCATGAAATGGATAATACAAGTGCAAAGATGGGGTGCATTGTGAAAACGGATTATCTTTGCAGCGTTTATTTTTCAACACAATTATGCACTTTGAACTGAAGCATACCGATCCGCAATCAAAAGCACGCGCTGGTTTACTACATACCGATCATGGAACTATTGAAACTCCGATCTTTATGCCGGTCGGAACGCAGGGTTCTGTGAAAGGCGTACATCAGCAGGAATTGCGTGACGATGTGCAGGCGCAGATCATTCTGGGGAATACGTTCCATTTGTATTTGCGACCTGGGTTGGAAGTGTTGGAGGCAGCAGGAGGCTTACACCAATTCATTGGCTGGGAACGTCCGATGTTGACAGATAGCGGTGGTTACCAAGTGTATTCGTTGGCGACATCACGCAAGATTACGGAAGAAGGAGTGCGCTTTCAATCGCATCACGATGGAAGTTAACATTTCTTTTCTCCGGAACGAGCTATCGATATTCAGCGCGTGATAGGAGGCGATATCATCATGGCGTTTGATGAATGTACTCCATATCCATGTGATTACGACTATGCAAAGCGCTCGATGCACATGACGCATCGTTGGTTAAAACGCTGCATTACGCAAATGGAAAGTACCGAGCCAAAATACGGTTACAACCAAGCACTTTTCCCAATTGTTCAAGGAAGTGTTTATCCGGATCTTCGCAAAGAATCAGCAGAATTCATAGCCGAACAAGGAGGAGTTGGTAATGCGATAGGTGGTTTGTCAGTTGGAGAGCCTGATGAGGATATGTACTCTATGACAGATCTGGTATGTTCTATTCTGCCTGGAGATCGTCCGCGCTATTTGATGGGTGTTGGAACTCCGGTAAATATTCTGGAAAGTATTGCTTTGGGTGTGGATATGTTTGACTGTGTTATGCCATCGCGCAATGCCCGTCACGGAATGTTGTTCACTTCAGAAGGAACGATCAATATTAAAAACCAGAAATGGGCGATGGATTTTTCACCGATCGATTCGAATGGGACAGCTTATGTTGATCAAGTTTACACTAAAGCATATTTACACCACTTGGTAAAAGCAAAAGAAAACCTGGCGATCCAAATTGCGACCATCCATAATCTTTCCTTTTACTTAAATTTGGTAAAAGAAGCCCGTTGTAGAATATTGGACGGAACTTTCCGTTCGTGGAAGGACGAACAGGTTAAAAAACTCGGACAACGTTTATAATGCTCAAAATACTCGATCGTTATATCATTCGAAAGTTCTTATCAACTTTCTTTTTCATGCTCGGTGTGATCATGATATTGGCAATGGTGTTCGATCTTGCGGAACGTTTATCTGAGTTCATAGAAAATCAGGCACCGGTTCAGGATATCGTATTCGATTATTACATGAACTTCCTGATTTATTACGGAAACACCTTTTCTTCGATGATCGTGTTCATCTCGGTGATCTGGTTTACAGCGAAAATGGCCCAGGAAACAGAGATCATTCCCATGTTGAACAGTGGTCGACCGTTCACAAGGATCATGCGACCTTACATGATCGCTGCAACCATTCTGATGTTGATGTCCTTGGTGTTAAATCACTTTGTCTTGCCGCGTTCAAATCGGGTGCGTTTGGATTTTGAAGAGACCTACTACCGGGATAATTTGGTGGTGGAGAATTACAATGCGGAGTTTCCCGGAAAAACCTTTGTGCATTTCGCCAACTACATTGCTTCTGCGAGTATGGTGAATGAGTTCGTAGTGGAACAATACAATGAAAAGAATCAATTGACGCGTTTCTTGAAAGCCAGAAGCGCTACCTGGGATGCGAAGACAAACACCTGGCACTTGGTTGATTACTATGAAAGAATCGTAACTCCACCAGCGCAAATTGTAAATCAAATAGGAGAAAAGGAACTGGTTTTCACTAACGACAGAATTGTTCAAGGTCGTACAAAGGACACCACATTTACGTTCAAATTAACGGAAATGGCACAGCGTGATAATGTAGCTGAGGCGATGACGTTTACAGAATTGCGCGACTTCATTCGGAAAGAGAAGCAGAAGGGAAATCCCAATGTCCCGAATTACGAGATCGAATTGCATCAACGTACTTCGTATCCATTTGCTACTTACGTGCTCACTTTGATCGGTGTTTCTGTTTCCAGTCGAAAGAAACGCGGAGGAATTGGAATTAATTTAGCGATCGGATTTGTGTTTGTATTTATCTACATCTTTGCGATGAAGGTGACTACAGTAGCTGCCATCAAGGTCGGATTTCCGCCGATTGCTGCAGTTTGGATCCCGAACTTCATTTTTGGGGTCTTTGCCTTGTTCATGTACCGAATTGCTCCGAAGTAAATGCGTTGGCTGATTGTCATAGCATGTTTCTGGAGTGTCTTGGCGCAGGCGCAGATCGTGAATATCGAAAACAAACGAATTTACGACGACACGGCCGGGTGGAGTGGTAGTTTGGATGCTGGTTTCTCTGCGCAGCAAAATGGTCAGTTGTTCTATAACCTTAATTTCAGACCGCGTGTTCAGTATAAAACACGAAAAAATTACTTCTTTGTTTTGGGTGATCTAGCTTACACTGGATCGAATGCTCAAACCTACACCAACGCAGGAATGATGCATTTTCGGTACAATCGCCGGATCAAGAACGGACCTTGGAAATGGGAACTTTATACCCAGATCCAATACAACGAATTGCTGAATCAACGTTTGAGGACATTAGCAGGAACCGGATTACGCTGGAAGTTTATCGATACGAACAACATGCGTTTTTTTGCCGGCACATCCTTCTTTTATGAATACGAAGAATTGCAAACGGATGGAGTGATCAATCAAGCAGTTCGCTGGAGTAACTATTTGAGTTGGTTCATTTCACGCAAAGGATTTTCATTCACGGGAATTACATATTATCAGCCACAAGTGGATCGGTTGAACGATTTTCGCTTTTCAGGTCAGTATACCTTGGGTGTAGGTCTTACAAAACGAGTGGACGTCCGTTTTGAGTTCAATTTGTTCTACGACGCGAATCCACCAACCAATATCCGCAAGATGGTCTTCTCGAGTAGTGCCGGTGTACGCTTGAAACTGGGAGAATAGGTGATTGACTTAATGAATATTTAAGCATCTTCCATTACTTCAAAAAGAGAAAGGGTTTTTAATTATTTCAGTTTCTTTTTAAAACGCAGAGTAAATGAGAAACGGAGTAAATGAGCTTAGTTGGCAATTTGACTGTTAATAATCCTTCTCAATCCATTTTTAATTTTCAGTTCATTAAAATTGATTAATAATCCCAATCGTTGATTGGAAATCTTCAAATAAGTTAATAATTGAGCCGCATGAATTGGAGAAAGCTCCTGTACAGCTTTGAGTTCAACTATTACCTTGTCTTGAACGATTAAGTCGACTTTTAACTTGGATTGAATTTGAGTTCCCTTATAAGTAATAGGCAAGACAACTTGCTCTTTTACTTCCAAGCCAATCATTTTTAATTCTTGTATTAAACATTCCTCATAAACGCTTTCGAGAAGTCCTGGGCCTAAAGCATTATGCACTTCAATAGCAGCTCCAATAATAATAGATGATAGTTCGTTTTCGGTCATTGTTAGGCTTTTCCATTTAATTTAATGAAAAACATGAAATATTTCACGAAACAGATGAACAAAAATCATCGAAAATTTAAGGATATGAACGTGTTTTTCGCTCCTTTACTTTGTTACTTTGTGGTCTTTGCGTTAATTAAAAAAAAGTGAATGTAGATGTTGTGATATTTTTTATATCCGAGTAAATGAGAGCAGAAGTAAAGTAGGTTAATTCGTCGCTAGATTGTTTGAACTTCTACTATAACCGCTTCTAATTTTTCAGCTCAACTGTATTGGAAAAACCAAATCAATTTTAGAACTAATAGAATAAAAATCAACGAATATCTATGGTGATGAATGTATTTGTCACTCTTTCACTTCTTTACTTTGCGGTCTTTGCGTTAAAAAAAATGACTTAAATCAGATTGGTTCTCACTTGATCCACATCAACTTTTCGCGTTCAACTTTCAAACGCATAAAACCGAAAGAAACAGTTAAGATTGGTCCTTTGATCTCTTCTACAGTACCACTCTGTTTCGTTTCGATCATTTTTACTATTGAGCCAATCACTATTTTATCGCGCTGATAGGGATCTTGTTCCGGTGCCTGTTTTTTCTGTTTTTTCTTTGGTGTCGGTTTGTTTGAAGCCTGCATTAACTCCGCTTTCTTGCGTGCTTCTTCGATCTTGGACTTTTCCATCATCAAATACTTTCGCACGTCTTCAAGCAAGGGTGCATTCACATCTTTTCGTTTTCCTCTTGTTTGGTAACGATCAATGAATGCTTTCATTTTTTTGCCGGCATGTAAGAAGGTGTTGTTCTTTTCAATAGTATCTTGCTGAGTGCGCAAGCGCTCTTCGAAACGTTGTTTCTTTTCCTCGTATTCCAAGCGTGCTTGCAATGCGGTTTCTTGAGCCTCGATGTGTTCTTTATTTAAGCGCTCCAAGTACATTTTCTCTTTGGAAAGATCACTGAGTAGCTTATCCATCTTCACCCGTTTGTTGTCCAATTTGGATTTCGCCTTTTCGATCAATCCCATCGGAATGCCATTCATTTGCGCTACTTCGAAAGTAAAGGAACTTCCTGGCTGTCCCATGGAAAAACGGTACATCGGTTCCAATGTTTCGGTGTTAAACAACATGCATCCATTGATCGCTTGTGGTAACTGATCTGCTTTCAGCTTGATAGAACCATAATGGGTTGTAATAACCGCAAATGTGCGTTTCTGATATAGTTCTTCAAAGAATACTTCTGCCAAAGCACCACCTAGTTCTGGATCAGAACCAGTTCCAAACTCATCGAGCAGCAGTAAAGTGCGCTTGTTGGATACATTTAGGAAGTGGCGCATGCGTTTCAATCGGTAGGAGTAAGTACTCAATTCATTCTCTATGCTTTGATTGTCTCCGATATCCGTCAGAACTTGCTGAAAAAAGCAGAATTTAGAATTCGGATGAACCGGCAATAACAATCCGGCCTGCAGCATTACTTGCAGCAAACCGATCGTTTTGAGTGTGATCGATTTTCCACCGGCGTTCGGACCGGAAATCACGAGCATTCGCTTGTCGTTATCTAAAATGAGTGATTGCGGAAACGTAGGCTTTCCAGCATTTTTGTTGGCGCGCCATAGAATAGGATGGTAAGCTTCGATCAATTCAATGCGTGTCTGCCGAACAATACCCGGTAACACCGCATTCTGTTCGATAGCGAACTTGGTTTTGGCTTGAATGAAATCAAGTTCTACCAGCAAGTATTGATACCCTTCGATCAATGGCAGGTGATGGGCAATTTCTCGTGTGAGCTCTTGCAAGATTCGGAAGATCTCTTTGCGCTCATCGTCGAGTACCAATTCCAATTCGTTGTTCAAAGGAACATTGATCGCTGGTTCGATGAAGGTTAAACTTCCCGTTTTCGACGATCCCACTACTGTTCCTCCGATCTTGCGTTTGTGACTGGATAGAACGGTAAGTACACGGCGTTCATTCACGAAGGCTTCCTTCGTTTCTCCTAACAACCCATCTTTCAGAAAGCGACGCATTTCCTTTTCGAAATTGCGATTGATCTGAATACGCAGCTTGTTTATTTGTTGACGAATAGAAGCCAATTCAGGAGATGCATCGTCTTTGATCTGTCCCTTGCGGTCGAATACGCGTTCAATCGATTCTATGAGGTCGCGGGTGAAATACACTTTATCCAGCAAACCACACAATTGCGGATAATCTTGCGTGCGCTTATCGAAGAAATGCAGGATGCTATTCACTAAATCAGAAGCTCGCACAATTCGCACGAAACCCTCTTGTTGTAAAACAGCATTTCGGATCGGAAGCAATTTGATCTCGGCTTGAAGTTCTTCGAAATCCAAGGCAGGAAAAGACTCCCCCTCTGTCCGAATTTGACGCATTTCTTCAACGCGCAATAATTGCGCTTCGATGTCAGCAAAATCATTCGACGGACTCAGTTGATCCAAACGTTTCTGCGCAGACGGACCAATGGCATATGCCACCAACCATTCCCGAATCTGATCGAATTCGAGGTCGCGTAACGTTTGTTGATCAAAACCTTTCATAGCGCAAAAGTAAGGAGTAAAATTAGCTCTTAACTATTAAAGAAGGATTCAAGAGGTAAATTGTTCAGGAAAAGCACCTTCAGTGAGTGAATAGACAAAAACTTTAATATTTCAAGCGTGGCAAATTGACATTTGCTATTTTTGAGAACTATGAAGATCATTTCTTTTAATGTGAACGGTATCCGAGCGATCATGCAAAAGAGTTTTGCTCAGGATATGCGCACCGTAAATGCAGATATTATTTGTTTGCAGGAAACGAAAGCGACAGTTGAACAAGTCAAAGAGGCTGTCAAAGATTTGGGCGATTACCATGTTTTTGCAAACGAAGCAGAACGTAAAGGTTATTCTGGAACTGCAATCTTGACTAAGCATTCACCTCTTGCCGTGACATATTTCATTGGTCATGTTGATCACGACAATGAAGGTCGAGTTACTTGTGCTGAGTTTGAGGATTATTTCGTGGTAACGGTGTATGTTCCAAACTCAGGAAGTGAGTTGTTGCGTTTGGGGTATCGGCAAGATTGGGACAAAGAATTCTTGGCCTATCTGAAGCGATTGGAGGCTCAGAAACCGGTAATCGTATGTGGTGATTTTAACGTTGCTCACAAACCGATCGATTTAGCGCGACCAAAGGAGAATTACAACAAGGCAGCCGGATTCATGCAAGAAGAGATTGATGGGATGGATGCATATACAGCTAATGGGTTTTTAGATACTTTTCGTGCGCTTAATGGAGAAGAGGTGAAATACTCTTGGTGGAGTTATCGCGCTGGAGCTCGCCAAAAGAACATAGGCTGGCGTATCGATTACTTTTTAGTTTCAGAATCATTTATCCCAAGAATAAAAGAGGCTTTCATATTAAATGAAGTCTTGGGATCAGATCATTGTCCGGTAGGAATAATCGTTGAATAATAACGCATAGTTTTTCACCTAAATCAATTTCAAGCATGAAGTGTTACTTAAGCGCCTTGGTTTTCTTGTTGACAGGTATAACTTGCTTTGGTCAATTAGAAGACCGTTTAAAAGAAACAACCCGAATTTTGGAGACAACGGAGCCTGTTATTCCAGAGGCCTTACTAACAACAGGCGAACAGCAGCGACTTTTTAAATACAAGTTTCAAAAGAAGATTTTAGCCGAAAAACAATTGCTTCAAAAAAACCAGTTGATGGACGATAGTTACATGACGGCTTTGATCGATTCAATAGTTTCCGTGTTGAAAAGTTCAAATCCTGCTATCGATCCTCAAACAGAGGCATATGTTTTTAAATCTGGAGATTTCAATGCTTTTACCCTGGGTGATCACGTATTGTTCGTCAATGCGCAATTGATCTATGAATGTCGTAATGTGCACGAGTTGGCATTTGTTATTGCTCACGAGATCGCTCATAATACCTTGAAGCATGCGGAAGCAGATATGGTCCGTCAGGTATTATTTGAAACCAACGATTCTATTAAGGCTGAAATAAAAGCTAAGGCTGCACAGGATTATAAAAATGTTACGGCTCTCAATGAATTGTTATTGCCAGGAATCTTGAGAGAAAAATCAATTTCGCGGGCCAATGAGTTGTCCGCTGATTCCCTCGCGATCGTTTATCTGAAAGAAACAACTTTTAACGTCAACACAGGGCTTGCAGTATTTGAAATCATGAAGTACTATTCCGATGCTCCTCACGGATCCTTGGACTATGCTCACCTCCCAGCAGCGATCAGGACGCAATTTGAAATCAAAGAAAAAAGTTACGTCCGGGAAAACTCGCTTGGTTTTCAGGCACCCGTGGAAAGCGATTGGGAAAAATACCTGGCAACTCACCCATATTCAGATGATCGTGTCAAAAGCCTATTGGCATCATTTCCTTATTTGAAGTACACAAGTGGTTTTATTTCTTACCCAATAGAAATTCAAAAAAAGCTTTTGTACGATATACACCGGGTGTTGTTTGAGAAAGGAGAAATGTCAAAATACGCTTACGTTTCCGTTGAAGCGTTGAAAAATTTTCAAGAAGATGAGGAGGTGCAAACGGCTACTGCTTTGGGCTTCTATTCTTTAGGGTTTTTAAAGGAACGGTTTTTGGCAGGTAAATTCTTAGATCGACAGAGTCTTAGTTGGCCAGAAGATTATGACCGGTTGTGTTTTGTCTTGAACTCCTTTAATTCACAGGGGTTTTATAACATTGCAACCGAACTAAAGCCTCAGATTGATTGGAATAAACCACATTTATCAGTTCAAGAACAAATTATTGGTATTTTAGAATTGACCCGAGCACTTGATAAAGAAAAATTAAAGATCGTATGGCCTTTGTATGTGCCAGAATTAAAAAAAACCTCTTATAACTGGTTTGTTTTGGAGATGGAAAACTACCTTTATTCGGTGAAAGGTTATCAATTTGTAAAATATGTAAACTAAATAATAATGAAACAACTCAAGTATCTTGCTGCCTCTATCTTTGCTTTCTGCAATTTTGCCATGGCACAAACTACCGTACCAAACGTATTAAATTTGCGTAGTGCCAACAACTCCGGAACGATTATGGAGGAAAATAAGATCGTTGGTTATTATGTTTTTTACAACAAGGAAAAGGTAGATAAAGCCAATAATGCCTACGAAGTAGACATATTCGATGACAATTACAATCCTTCCGGAAAATTCGAGATCGTTCGTTCTAAAAAGTCTTTTCTATTGGAAATGGTGTACAACGGCGAGGTGTTTATGCTTCAGTTTTACGATCCAAAAGTGGGAATGGAATTTGTAACTTATGACCGTGCCGGTAAAGAGATCGGAAATTCTAAAATTGGAAAAGACAACATCAGTCGTTGGGAAATAGCTCGTATTAATGCGAATATGCAAAATAACGCTGAAAACGTTTCGATCTTTCCGATGGGGAATACAGGATTTGTGCGTAATACATTCGTGAAGAATGATAAAGTTGGATATGAAATTGTTGCCTACGATAATGAGTCCAAAGAAATGTGGAAGTTTGCCACAGACGTGAATTCCAAATTGGTTGAAACTGCAGAGATAGTTGACGTATCTGAAGATATCACTACAGTAACTGTTAGCAAGAAAAAGAATAACATGACCAAAGAATACGACATGTATTGTTTGATCTTGGACTCTAAAACCGGAAAAAAAATCCGTGAGTTCCAACTTGGGTCTGACGCGGAAGGACGTAAGTCGTTGTTGAAGTCATTCATTGATCCGGCAAACGAGCGAATTGTGATCGTTGGTGAGTTCTACAAACCGAAAGATGATTACTTGAAAGACAGAAGTCAGGGGATCTTTATTATGGAATTGGATAATAGCGGTGAGGAAACGGCTTATAAACAATTCGCATGGAAAGGTGATATCGATAAATTTAAAAATGAAAACATCGACGAAGAGGATCGCAAAGAAGCGGATAAGCCATTTGGAATCTTTTTCCATGATATCGTTTTAGCGAAAAACGGACATGTATTCTTAATTGGTGAACAATTCCGCAAACAAGTTTCGGCTGCCGGAGTAGCCATGAACGTTTTGGCAGGCGCTTCTGGAGGAAGCACAAATGCCGGTGCTTTTGAAGTTCGAATCGCAAACATGGTAGTGATCGAATTAGACCAAAATAAAGAAATGGTCGATTTTGACATTGTTCAAAAACGAAAAACGTCGGTAAACATTCCTGGAGGTGCTACTATGAGTACGGCCACTATGGGCGCTTACATCAAATCTTTGGGTTATTTCGATTATTCGTTTACTTCACGCAACACAGATAAAGACGAATTCGATGTAGTGTTTGTGGATGCGAATCGCCGTGAAGAAAAAGGATCAAAGAATAGCGACTTGATGTTAGGTGTGATCTCCATTCGTGGAGGAGCAAAAACAACGGAGCGTATTCCGATCAATACAACCACTTGGTTCTGGTGGATCCAACCAGCTAAACCGGGCTATGTTGCTGTAGGGGAATATTTCCGAAAAGAGAAAAAAATTGAGTTCCGAATGGAATCCTTGAGTAAATAAGATTTAAAAAGGCTGTCACGAAACGACAGCCTTTTTCTTTTACCTTTGCCGCATAAATCATGCACATGAAAGTTACCGGTTTCTCTTTTGTAAAAAACGCGATCATTTACGATTATCCGGTTGTAGAGGCCATTCGGTCTATTTTGCCGATTTGTGATGAGTTCGTGGTTGCCGTAGGAAAATCGGATGATGAAACACTGGAATTGATCCGTTCGATCGATCCCGAAAAGATTCGCATTGTGGAAACGGTTTGGGATGAATCGTTGCGCGAAGGAGGACGTGTGCTTGCAATTGAGACAGATAAAGCGTTTAGAGCCATTTCTAAAGATTCGGATTGGGCCTTTTACATTCAAGGTGATGAGGTAGTTCACGAAAAGTATTTACCCGTGATTCGCCAGGCAATGGAGAAATACAAAGATCATCCGAAAGTGGACGGACTTTGTTTTCATTACAAACATTTCTACGGTTCGTACGATTATGTTGGAGCTTCTGCCTCGTGGTATCCTAATGAGATCCGCGTGATCAAGAATGATCCAAGTATCTATTCATACAGAGATGCGCAAGGCTTTCGAAAAGGACAAGATAAAAAACTCAACGTTGTTCCAATCGAAGCATACATTTACCACTACGGTTGGGTGAAAGCACCAAAAGCGATGCAACGCAAACAAGAAAACTTCAATAAATACTGGCACGACGATCAGTGGGTGGAAGAACATGTTGTAAAAGCGGAAGAATTTGATTACGAAGGACATGTTCGGGAATTGGAACTGTTCACAGAAACACATCCTGCCGTTATGCTCGATCGTATTAAACGCCTGAATTGGAAGTTCTCGTACGATATCTCGAAACGCAAAAAGAGTACAAAAGATAAACTCAAAGGCTTTCTGAAACGCGTTGGTTGGGATACCACCTACCGCAACTATACAGTGGTAAAAGTCAAGTAAATCTTGTCGTAATAATAAAATGAGTTGTTTGAAATTACTGTTAACAACTATGTTCATTCACTCTTTGTAACTTAATCTTAAATTTTCCGCTCTCATCGAGAGTCACTTTTGTATCTTTGTTTCTATGGAAGAACAACAAGCACCGAATTCCCGCAGAACGGGAGCGCGTACGCGTAATGTGATCACCCCTTTGGCAAATGAGATGGGACGTGTACCTCCTCAGGCTGTTGAGGTGGAGCAAGCCGTGTTGGGTGCCATGATGTTGGATAAAAATGCGGTTACGGATACGATCGATATGCTTTCTGCTGAGAGTTTTTATGATCCGAAACACCAATACATCTATGGCGCTGTGCGTGACCTGTTCGGTACTTCCAATCCAATCGATTTACTTACGGTAACCCAACGACTGAAAGATAAAGGCGAGTTGGAAGCGGCAGGAGGAGTAGTTTATATTTCTTCCCTGACTCAGCGAGTTGCATCTTCTGCTCACGTGGAATACCATGCGCGTATCATTGCTCAGAAATACATCCAACGTGAATTGATCCGCATGTGTTCGGAAACCTTACGCGATGCTTACGATGAAACTTCAGATGTATTTGAGTTGTTGACCAAGGCAGAAGGACAGTTGTTCGGTATCGCGGAAAACAATATGAAAAAATCGATCGCAACCATGCAAACAGTGGTAAGCGAAGCGATCCAAGAAATTGAAACGGCCTCTAAGAACAAAGAAGGACTATCAGGTGTCCCTACCGGTTTCCGCGGTTTGGATGCATTGACTTCCGGTTGGCAACGTTCTGATATGATTGTTATCGCTGCTCGTCCGGCGATGGGTAAAACTGCCTTTGTACTTTCTATGGCGCGCAACACGGCCGTGGATTACAACATGGGGGTGGCGATATTCTCACTCGAGATGTCGAATGTACAGCTGGTAAAACGTTTGATCGCTTCCGAAGCGCGTATTTCTGCTGAGAAATTGCGTAAAGGAAACCTAGAAGATCACGAGTTTCAACAATTGTATACCCGTGTTTCAAAATTATCAACGGCACCGATTTTTATAGATGACACTCCTGGTTTAAGTGTGTTTGACCTTCGAGCGAAATGTCGCCGTTTGAAAATGCAATACGATATTCAAATGGTGATTATCGACTACTTGCAGTTGATGTCAGCCGGCGGTGGTAAAGGAACAGGAAACCGTGAACAAGAGATCTCAACTATCTCCCGATCTATCAAGGAGATTGCGAAAGAATTGAACGTTCCGATAATTGCACTGTCTCAGTTGAGTCGTTCGGTTGAAACCCGTGGTGGTGATAAACGTCCGGTGCTTTCCGACTTGCGTGAATCAGGTGCGATCGAGCAAGATGCCGATATCGTAGGATTCTTATACCGCCCGGAATATTACGGTTTGTTGCAAAACGAGGATGGATCTTCAAACCAAGGTGTTGGTGAGGTGATCATTGCAAAACACCGTAATGGTGCGCTGGATACTGTTCGTATGCGCTTCGTTGGACAATTTGCTCGTTTTGAAAATATGGAAGATACGTATGCTGCTGGTGGCGATTTCAATCCAACATCAATGTCAGCGGGAATGACCATGAATACGAGTTTTGATGAAGCGCCACGTACCATCACTCGCGGTTCCAGCATGAATAATTTGCCGGATGATGATTTCAGTTCC
This sequence comes from uncultured Fluviicola sp., assembly GCA_964383785.1. Classification (GTDB taxonomy): domain Bacteria; phylum Bacteroidota; class Bacteroidia; order Flavobacteriales_D; family Crocinitomicaceae; genus Fluviicola. The sequence goes on along the minus strand of CAYLJB010000040.1, from coordinate 2,662 downwards.
AGCGATGATGTGCCATTCTAATTTTACAGGTTAAAAAAATCCAAAGCTCTTGTAAAGCGGCTATTTTGCCTTATCTTTCAATACGATTCAAGAATAAACTATGCGGACAGTCCTGATATTATTCTTTTTAACTCTGGCTCAATGGACCAGCGCGAGCTCTATTTTGGTGCCGATGGATGGTCGCCAAACAAATCACTTGAAAGCGTATGGTGTTTCGTTTTGGGTTTTACAGAATGATGTGGTCATGGAATGGCTACTCAATTATCGAGGAGGTTCTTTTTTGTTCCCGCACCTCAAGACGATCGAGGAGGAGTTGATCATTCGTGGAGTCAGTTATGAGATCGTTTCTGATGGACAGGTGAATGCGATCCGCACAGAGATCGGGAATCCTGAAACGAATATGGAAATCGTCCAATTGGAAAAGGCTCCCAAAATTGCAGTATATACACCAAATTCAGCTTTGCCTTGGGATGATGCAGTAACCATGGTTCTGGAATATGCCGAGATTCCATACGATAAGATCTACGATTCAGCCATAGTAATGGGCGTTTTGCCTAAATACGATTGGCTGCATTTGCACCACGAAGATTTTACCGGACAATATGGTAAATTCTACAGCGCCTTTCGCAACGCGCCCTGGTACATCCAACAGGTTGAAGATGCTGAGGCAGATGCTAAGATGTTAGGCTTCGAAAAGGTCTCCCAACTAAAATTGGCAGTAGCTAACAGCATTCGAAATTTTGTGATCGGTGGAGGTTTTTTATTTACCATGTGTTCCGGAACAGATAGCTTCGATATTGCGCTTGCCGCTCATGCGACAGATATTTGTGAACGAATGTTTGACGGCGATCCGCGCGATCCGAATTGTCAGCAGAAACTCGATTACAATTATACCTTCGCATTTAAGGATTTTACCTTGTACCAAGATCCCATGATGTACGAATATTCCAATATTGATGGAACTGATCTTCACCGAATTCCGGAATCACAAGATAGATTCACCCTTTTCGAATTCTCGGCAAAATGGGATGTGGTTCCGACCATGCTAACTCAGTGTCATACAGACGTAATAGCTGGTTTCATGGGACAAACAACAGATTTTCGTCGCGATTTGATCAAACCGAATGTGTTGGTGATGGGGGAAAGCAAAGATCTTGGAACTGCTCGCTATTTACATGGAGAGATGGGGCAAGGGACTTGGACTTTTTACGGCGGACATGATCCGGAAGACTACCAGCACAAAGTGGGTGACCCTCCAACTGATCTCAATTTGCATCCGAATTCTCCGGGATATCGATTGATACTAAACAACATCCTTTTTCCTGCAGCTAAAAAGCAAAAGCGAAAAACCTAGTTTGTCTTAAATTACACGCCCTTTTGCATGTAGTAAAAAGAAGCCTTATCTTTGTGCCACTTTTTACTAAAATTTACATAGCATGCAACTGTGGAATACATACAGTAAAGAGGAGTTGGAACAGCGTTTACGTGAGGCGGGACATGAATTTGTGACCATCTCATTTTACAAGTATCACCGCATTGCCAATCCTCAGGTCTTTAGAGATCATCTCTATCAATTGTTGGACAATTTAAAAGTAGTTGGTCGTATTTATGTGGCAAACGAAGGGATCAATGCCCAAATTTCAGTTCCGACAAATAGTTTTAACCGCTTCAAGGAAGACTTGTACAGTATCGACTTTTTAGATGGAGTGCGATTGAACGTGGCAGTCGAGGAGGAAGGAGCAGAGTTTCCATTCTTGAAACTAAAAGTGAAAGTACGTCACAAGATCTTGGCGGATGGTTTGAATGATGAAACCTTTGACGTGACGAATATAGGCAAGCACTTGAAAGCGGAAGAGTTCAATGCCTTGACGAATGATCCAAATACGATCTTGATCGATTTTAGAAATCACTACGAACACGAAGTGGGCCATTTTAAAGGTGCGATCTTACCGGATGTGGATACCTTCCGTGATTCTTTGCCTTTGATTGAAGAGACGTATTTGAAAGGAAACGAGGACAAGAATATCGTGATGTATTGTACGGGAGGTATTCGTTGTGAGAAAGCTTCGGCTTGGTTCAAGCATCGTGGATTCAAGAATGTACATCAGTTGGAAGGTGGAATCATCAAATACGCAAATGAATGCAAGGAAAAAGGTCTTGACAATAAATTCATCGGGAAGAACTTTGTGTTTGATGAGCGTCGTGCAGAGAAAGTTTCGGAGGATGTCATTGCACATTGTCATCAATGTGGTGCACCGGCGGATGTGCATACGAACTGCGCCAATGAAGCTTGTCATTTATTGTTTATTCAGTGCGATGCATGCAAAGAGCAATTTGAGAATTGTTGTTCCGACGAGTGCAAAACGATCAATCGATTGCCGATAGAAGAACAGCGTGCTTTGCGCCGTGGTAAGAACAATTCGAACCGTATTTTCCGAAAAGGAAGAGCTGAGCATTTGCTGAAAAAGGTGCAGGACTTGCAGGAAAAAAACACTACTTTCGAAGAGATTAACTAATACAACGTAAGTGATTCTAGGTATAGATTGGAAAGTAAGTTCGGAAATTGTGGACGGCTGGTCTACGCCGAACTGGTATGGAATTTTGTTTGTGGGTGGAATGATGATCGGGTATTACCTGGTACGCAACATGTTCAAACGCGAAT